>JBOGIR010000119.1:0-4214 GCA_050742335.1 Vicinamibacterales bacterium
TGGTTCACCTACGATCCTCAGCTCAACCTGCTCTATTACGGGTCCGGCAACCCCGGCACCTGGAATCCGGACCAGCGGCCCGGCGACAACAAATGGGCGATGACCCTCTTCGCCAGGAATCCCGATACAGGAGTTGCCGCGTGGGCATATCAGATGACCCCTCACGACGCCTGGGACTATGACGGCATCAACGAGAGCGTCCTCAGCGACAGCCAGGTTGACGGTCAGACCGTGCCGACTCTCACACATTTCGATCGCAACGGCTTCGCGTACCTCCTCGACCGCCGCACCGGAAAGTTGCTGAGAGCGAACAAATTCGATCCGTCGGTCAACTGGGCCAAGGAAATCGATATGAAGACCGGCCGGCCGGTGGTCGACCCGGCCAAGATGACCAGGGCCGATGTGAACGTCAGGAACATCTGTCCGGCGGCCATGGGCGCCAAGAACATGCAGCCCGTGTCCTACGACTCACGCACGAGGCTCTTCTATGCGGCGACGAACCACATCTGCATGGATTACCAGGCGTTCACCGTCAAGTATCGGAGCGGTTTCCCGTACGTCGGAGCACTCGTCAACATGTTCCCCGCAGAACCCAATATTCGTGGGCGAGTGATTGCGTTTGATTCCGTGACCGGTCAGACCAAGTGGAGCATCAACGAGCCATGGCAGGCCTATAGCGGGCCGCTGACGACAGACGGCAATCTCGTGTTCTATGGGACGCTGGACGGCTGGTTCAAGGCCGTCGATCAGGAGAGCGGCAAGCTTCTCTACCAGTTCCACGCGCCGTCGGGAATCATCAGCAACCCCATCACGTACATGCACAACGGCAAGCAGTACGTCGCTGTACTCAGTGGTGTCGGCGGATGGGCGGCGATCGGCCTCGCTGAAGGATTGACAAAAGGGACCGAAGGGCTCGGCGCCGTCGGCCTGACGTCGTCGCTCTCCAGCTTTACCAATCTCGGGGGCACACTGCTCGTGTTCGCGATTCCCTAACACCATGCTCGGCCCTGCGGCCCGCGGGTGACCATGCTCCCCAAACCCGAGTCGGGCGGGGACGGCTCGCAGGCGTGGTACGTCGCCGAGGGCGAACGTGGCGAGCAGTTGCTGAACCAGGGTCAGGTGGACCAGGCGACCGAGGTGTTCCAGGGCATTCTCAGCCGGCTCGGCGATGCGCCGAGTTACGGCAGGGCCGTGATTCTGGGACGGCTGGGTCGATGCTTCCACATGGGCGGCCAGCCCGATCTCGCGGTCGGGCACGTGCGGGACGCGATCGACGTCATCGGCAGGCTCGCGCCAAGCGATGGCGTGAAAGGCCTGCGGGGCACGCTGCGTTCGGAGCTTGGGGATGCGCTACGCGCCGGCGGCCAGTACAGCTATGCGAGGAAATCCTACGAAGCGGCGCTGAAGATTGCGGAGGAATTGAAGGACCTCCGAGGCCAGGGCGTAGACCTGGGCCGGCTCGGCGCGCTCGCGCTGGCGGAAGGAAAGCTCGAGGAGGCGCTGACGCGCCACCAGGCGGCGCGCCGGCTGTTTCAGCAGCTCCACGATCCCGACATGGAGGCGGCCGCCTGGCATCAGCTCGGCAAGGTCTACCAGGCCTTGCGGCAGTGGGATGAAGCCGAACGGCACTACCGGGAGGCGGCACGCATCAGCGAGCAGCGTGGTCGCCTGGCCGCAGCCGCCCAGACCTGGAACCAACTGGCCGTCCTGCTTCAGAAGGCTGGCAGGCTCGTTGACGGCCGAGAGCTCGCCGAGAAAGCGCTGGCCGTCGCGCACAGTCTCAATCCTGCGGCAGCGGACACCTGGAAGAGCTATGGCATTCTCGCGGACATTGCCGACAGCGAGGCGCGGATCGCCGCGGACGGCGAATCGAGGGCCGCGCTGGAGCTGCAGGCACGCGACTATCGCGAGGTTGAGCGCCACGCCCCGATCGTGTTCGCCACCCTGGCTCGAGTCGGTGAAGCGCCGACCTTCGGCCGGGCCGTGATTCTCCGACACCTGGGCCGCTGCCTGTACATGGGCGGACGGCTCGATGCAGCCGCTGCGTGTGTCCGTGAAGCCGTCGGCGTCACTGCGATGCTTCCGCCGAGCGAGGGCCTGAAGAGCCTGCGTGGCGCGCTGCATCTGGATCTTGGAGACATGCTCGGCGCGCTGGGTCACGACGCTGATGCCCGCGCGGCATATCAAGCGGCGGTGAACGTCGCTGAAGAATTGAGGGACGTTCGGGGCCAGGCGATTGCGTCGCAGCGGCTCGGCAGGGTCGTTGAGGACGGGCGGCGGCGAGACGAAGCCTCGGCCTGCGAGGTCACGGTGTATGAAGACCTGTTGACCGACTACGTCTTCGAACCAGACCTGCTCGTTGATGGCGTACGCGAGCGGCGGGTGATCCGATGGACTGAGGAGCCGGATCCGCTGGACGACAGCGTGCGTCCAATGCTGCTGCCGTCTGCGCGCACCTGGATGGACGAGGGCGGAGCGATTCGTTTCACTCTTCCGATCGGAGAACCGTTCGTCGAACGACACGCCGGTTGCACGTCCGTCCGGCGAATCCGTCGCGAGGTGGAAGTCTCGGGAAGTCCAGGCATCCTGTGGCGCGTGATCCAGGCTATGGACGGCGGGCGTACGGTAGCCGAAATCCTTTCCGGGTGTCCGGCGGGCGATGGTGTCGTGGCCGCGCGGATGCTTGCCGCGCTCGCCGCTACCGGCGCCATCGATGTGTCCGCGCGGCCGCTCGGGCGGTTCATCCATTCCGCAACCAAGAAGGGCGTCCTGCCCGGAGGCGGCCTCGAGGGCGACGCCGTCCTCCGGTTGGCGGCCGACGGGAACTACCGTGTGTATGCCGAGGCGCCTCGAGTGGTCGTCGGCTCGGACGTTCCCGATCGTCTTCGGGACTTCCACGCGCTGACCCGTGCGCGTCGATCCACCCGCGATTACAGCGGGCGCGCCATCGTGCGAGCGGAGTTCGATGCGCTGCTCCATACCGCGTGCGGGGTCACAGGAACAATCGCCGTGGGCGGGCGTGACGTGAAGCTGCGTGCGTATCCCTCGAGCGGGGCTCTGTACGCGGTGGAGATCTATCCGGTGGTGCTCCGGGTGGAAGGCCTGGAGCCGGGCGTCTATCACTACCGCGCTGTCGACGAGAGGCTGGAGGTCGTGCGACCGCGCCTCGACCCGTCCGTCATCGTCGGCGCGGCGCTGCCGGTCGAGCGGGACATGGTCGCGGGCGCGGCGGTGCTGTTCTGTCTGACCGGCTGCTTCCCGCGCCACGAACGAAAGTACGGGCAAGGAGGCTACCGGATGCTGATTGCCGAAGCAGGTCACATCTCGCAGAACATGATCCTCGCAGCGACCGCGTTGGGTCTGAGCGCCCGGCCGTTCGGAGGCGTCTTCGATGACCTCGTGAACCGGGACCTCGGACTGGATGAGGCGGAGGAACAGTTCCTGCTGGCAGTCCTCGTCGGGCACACGTAAGGTAGGATTCGACCCATTCCTCACGCTCACGTTCGGATTGTCGGCGTCCTGCTGCGCGCTACTTCGGCAATTGATTGAGCAGCGGGACGTCCTTGACCGCGGGCTCTCTCGGGAGCGAGAGGAGGTAGGCGTAGATATTGGCCGCGTTCGAGTCGCTCATCACCTTGACGCTGTACGCCGGCATCTGTGGCGTGCGCGGCGCCCGGAGGTACAAGGTGA
This sequence comes from Vicinamibacterales bacterium, assembly GCA_050742335.1. Taxonomy (GTDB): domain Bacteria; phylum Acidobacteriota; class Vicinamibacteria; order Vicinamibacterales; family UBA2999; genus DATCJA01. The sequence goes on from JBOGIR010000119.1 coordinate 3,691, forward strand.
ACTGCTGTTCGTTCAGCCGCGGCGGCAGCAGCCGCGGTCCGTTGCCGGTCTGGGCGTTGTAGCCATGACACGCCCAGCAGCTGTAGTCCAGGTAGAGCTGCTTGCCAGCAGCCGCTTGTCCGGTTGTTGCCGGTTTCTGCAGCACGGCAGGTTCCCGCGCGCTTGCCCCGAGCGGAGTCGAGGGGCCCGCTGGCGGAGTACCGCCCTCGCGCCCCTGTGCACCCAGGGTGGCGGCGAAAAGTCCCGCCGCCGCGCTGACGATCAATGTCTTCTTCGTCATCTCAGCGCGGCTGCGTGATCACGTCGCGCAGCACCGGCTCACCCTTCTTCACGCGCTCGATGCCGCGCGCGAGCGCCGGCCCGAGGTCTTTCGGGTTGTCGATCGGTCCCTCGGCGTACATCCCGTAGCCGTCCGCCAGCTTCGCATAGCTGATGTTCGGTTCCTTGATCGCCGTGCCGACGTGCGCGTTCTTCGCCCCGCGGTTGCGCACCGAGCACATCTGCTGGATGAACATCACTTCCTG
>JBOGIR010000120.1:0-19149 GCA_050742335.1 Vicinamibacterales bacterium
GGCTAAATAGCCTGCGCGCTACACACGGCCGATCAATAGAAGCGTGCGCGCTACTCAGGTGAATCGATGATCGGATGAACGATGATTGAATGATCGGTTGGTTCATTGCGTCAATCAAATCATCCGATCATCGATCATTCGATCATCGATTCAATCCGGATCCCGAATCCCCGGATCCGGGATCCTTGCGCCCGAACCGCACGTAGTGGACCGCGGCCGCAGCCAGGCCGCCCAGCATCGCAAGGTTGCCCAGCCACTTGAGCGGACCCTTCCACACTTGCACCGCCAGCGGGACCGTCGGATTCCGGGGCAGACCGTACAGCTCGGGCTGATCGCCGAAGGCGAGCACCGTCACGACTGAGGTCCCCCCCACGCCGGCCGGATCGTAGACGGCGGCATTCGCGAACCCGTTGGCCTTGAGCTGCCCCACGCGGGTGTTCGCCGCCTCGAGCATGTCCTCCTTCGTCCCGAACTGCAGGCAGCTCGTGGGACACGCCTTCACGCACGCCGGCTGCAGCCCCACCGACGTACGGTCCACGCACAGCGTGCACTTGTACACACGGCGCGTCACCGGATTGAACTTCGGCACGTCGAACGGGCATCCAGTGATGCAGTAGCCGCAGCCGATGCACTGATCCTGCTGGAAATCGACGATGCCGTTCGTGTACTGGATGATGGCGCCCGGCGCGGGACAGGAGATGAGGCAGCCCGGCTCGTCGCAGTGCATGCACTGATCCTTGCGCATCAGCCAGCGCAGCGTGCCCGAGGCGTCGTCGTGCTCGTTGAACTTGATGAGATTCCAGAAGTTGGCCGTCAGCTCGGGCAGGGTCTGGTACGTGCCGGTCTGGCCGGTGGCCTCGGGCGGCAGGTCGTTCCATTCCTGGCAGGCCACCTCGCACGCCTTGCAGCCGATGCACGTGGAGGTGTCCACCAGCTTCGTGACGGTGGGAACCGCGCGCACGCCGGGCGCGGGCGCTGCGCTGGCCGACACGCGCCGCAGCTCGAGGCTCACACCTTCTCCAGCGCCACGAGAAAGCCCTTGTACTCGGGCGCGAACGAGTTGGGATCGACGATCGTCGGCGTGACGAGGTTGGCCAGCGAGCCCTGCTGCTGACCGCGCCCGAGGAACCCCCAGTGAATCGGGAACCCGATCTGATACACCGCGCGTCCACCCACCTGCATCGGCTTGATGCGGCGCGTCACCATGGCCTTGCCTTCGATCGCGCCGCGCGCCGACGTCACGCGGACGCGATCGCCGTTGGCAATCGCCTTCTCGCGCGCCAGCTCCACCGGGATCTCGATGAAGAACTCCGGCTGGAGCTGCACACTGTACGGGTTGTTCTTGGTCCAGTAGTGGAAGTGCTCCGTCAGCCGGTACGTCGTGCAGACGATCGGGAACTTGTCCGGCGTGCCGAGCACGTCGAACTCGGTGGCGAAGGGACGAACCGCGGGGTTCGAGCTCTGCGCGGGATGCAGCGCGTTCGGCACCGGCGATTCCGCCGGCTCGTAGTGCTCCGACCACGGCCCTTCGACGAACTGCCCCGGCACGAACAGCCGGGCGACGCCTTCGGGCAGCATGATGAACGCACCCAGGTCGGCGTCCGGGGGGCTGTTCACGGTGTAGTCCGGCGTGTCGCCCACCCACTGCTGGCCGTTCCACGCGATGCCGACGCGCGTCGGATCCCACGGCCGCCCTTGCCCGTCCGCCGAGCAGCGGTTGTAGAGGATGCGCCGGTTCGCGGGCCAGCTCACCGTCCACTCCGGGTATCGTCCCAGGCCGCTCGGATCGGCGTCCGAACGCCGCTGCGTCAGGTTGCCGGCATCCGTGTACATGCCGATATAAAGCCAGTTGCCCGAGAGCGTCGAGCCATCCGCGCGCGTGTCGAGGAAGCGCGAGAGCTGCTGCCCGCGCCGCACGACCACGGCGCCGCTTGCATCGCGCACGTCGTCGACGGCCCAGCCGTTGAGCTCCTTGCAGACCTCGTCCAGCGACGGGTTGAACGGGTTCGTGTACCACCAGTTCAGATTGCGGATCGGGTCCGGGAACGCTCCGCCGTCGCGCTCGTACAGCTCGCGGACCTTGAGAAAGATGCGCGCGATGATTTCCTGGTCGGGCTTGGCCTCGCCCGGCGGATCGACCGCCTTCCACTTCCACTGGATCCACCGCGCCGAATTTACGAACGTGCCGTCCTTCTCGGCAAAATTGGCCGCCGGCAGCAGGAAGACTTCGGTCTGCACATCCTCGGGCGCGAGATCGACGAGCGACAGGATGTCGGGCCGCCAGAACGCCGCCGTTTCGTGCTCGAAGTTTTCGGCAACCACGAGCCACTTGAGCTTGGTCAGCGCCGCAATCGCCTTGCGCGAGTGCGGACCGTTGCTCACCGGGTTCATCCCGAAGCTGAAGAAGCCGTCCATGTCGCCGCGATACATGCGGTCGAAGATGTACGCCCAGCTCCAGTTCTCGTATCCGCCGGTGGCCGCCAGCGGCAGCCTCGGATGGAACCCGTAGCCGAACTCGTTCCGGGGGGTCGCCGCGTCGCCGTAGTACGCCTTGAGCTGGCTGACGGCGAACCGATCGGTGTTCGCGTTGAAGTTCGTCGAGCTGGGACGCAGCGCGCGCGGCGTCACCGCTTTTAGGAACGTGCCGAGCGTTTCGTGATCCGCCTTCGGCACGGCGATGTAGCCGGGCAGGTTGTGGTACGCCATGCCGCAATCGGTGCCGCCCTGGAGGTTGGCGTGCCCGCGCAGCGCGTTCAGCCCGCCGCCGGGCCGGCCGATGTTCCCGAGCAGCAGCTGCAGCATGGCCGCTGTGTGAATGAGCTGCACCGAGTGGCTGTGGTGCGTCCACCCGAGCGCGTACAGCATCGTTCCGGCGCGATCGGGCGTGTAGGTGGACGTGATGACGTCGGCCGCTTTGACGAAATCCTCCGCGGTGCAGCCGCAGATACCCGCCACCATCTCCGGTGTGTAGCGCGTGTAGAAGCGCTTCATCACCTGGAACACCGACCGCGGGTGCTGAAGCGTGGGATCGACCCGGGCGAAACCGTCCGGACCAAGGTCGTAGGCCCAGCTCGAGATGTCAGCGTAGACCTTCCGCTCGTCGTCCCAGCCGGAAAAGACGCCTTTCGCCTCGTCAAAGGCGTACTTCTCGTGGACGAGGAACGGCGCGTTGGTGAACAGCCGGACGTACTCGTCGTGGTACCGATTGCGGCTCAGCGCGTAATGGATCAGGCCCGCCAGGAACGCGATGTCGGTGCCCGCCCGGATCTGGACGAAGCGGTCCGCCACGGCCGCCGTGCGGTTGAACCGCGGGTCAACACAGACGAGCGTCGCGTTCCGGTTCCGCTTCGCTTCCATGACGAACCGGAAGCCGACCGGATGGTTCTCGGCGGGGTTGCCGCCCATGGCGAGCACGACGTCCGCGTTGCGGATGTCGGTCCAGCCATTGGTCATCGCGCCCCTTCCGAACGTGGCGGCCAAACTGGCCACCGTGGGGCCGTGTCAAATCCGTGATTGCTGCTCGATGGGGACGACGCCGAGCCCCGCACGGAACGCCTTGACGAGGAGGTAGTTGATCTCGTTGGTGTCGGTGCACCCGCCGATCACGCCCAGTGCCGTCAACGCATTGATCGTGCGGCCCGAGCCGTCCTTAACGACGAGCCGCTCGTCGCGCGTCTGTTTGGTGAGGCGCGCGATGCGATCGATGGCCCAGTCCCACGTCTTCTCTTCCCAGACGCGGCTGCCCGGCGCGCGGTACCGTACCGTCGTCAGGCGCCGGTCGTTGACGATGTTCTGCTTGAGCGTGATGCCCTTGGGACAGAGCGTTCCCTGGTTGATCGGATGATCCGCATCGCCTTCGACGTGAACGACCGTCGGTGTGACGTTTCGAGACCTGTCGCCGAGCGTGTGGATGATCACGCCGCAGCTCACGGAGCAGTACGGGCAGGTGGAGCGGGTCTCGGTCGTGCGGGCGATCTTCAGCTCGCGCACCTGGGCATAGGCCGGCGTGAGATCGAAGCCGAGCACCGACACCGCCACGCCGCCGAGCGTGCCGGCCTTGAGAAACTCCCTACGGGTTGGTTGCATGGGGCCCTCTCACGAGACTAGCGAGGCTCCGCCTCAGACCGTCCAGCTCCGCCTCGCTAGTGGCAGTATCCTCTTGCCCCGCTCCGCGGGGCAAGACGTCTTGAAAGGCCAATCGAAAACTTGACTCAGTTGTCACGAGCTTGGCCTTTCAAAGACGTCTTGCTGAATCATCATCCCGACGGATGCGGCGGTCACGATGAGGGGGGATTATGCGTCGGCACAATTGCACGTGTCGAGTGTTTTCCGGACGCAGTGTCCGGCTGCAGCCGTGGCTTCAGCTGGCCCGGTGTCGGCACCTGTGAGTACGCGGGCTGGAGAGGGCTTCAGCCGGACCCGGTGTCGACAGCGGCGAGAGCCGCGTCTAGAATGAGAACTGCGTCATGCCTGTCGCACTCACCAAGAGACGATTCACCGCTGACGACTATCAGCGCATGGGACAGGCCGGCATTCTGTCCAAAGACGACCGCGTGGAGCTCATTGCCGGCGAGGTGGTGGCGATGACACCGATCGGCCCCCGGCACAATGCGGCCGTGAATCGCGCCACTCGCGCGATGGTGACCTTGGTCGGCGACAAGGCGATCGTCCAGGTCCAGGGTTCGGTTCGCCTGGACCTCTACCATGAGCCCCAGCCCGACCTCGTGCTCCTCCGACCCCGCGCGGACTACTACGCCTCTCGGCTTCCCGGCCCCGCAGACATCTTTCTCGTCGTCGAAGTTGCGGAATCCTCGATCGACTACGACCGGGAAGTGAAGGCGCGCCTGTACGCAGAATTGGGTGTCCAGGAGTACTGGCTGGTGGACCTGAACGAGAATCTGGTGTCCTCTCATTCCAAGCCTGAAGGCGGCAGCTACCTGAGCCTTCAGCGACATCACCGCGGTCAGTCTCTCGCGCCATCCGCGCTCCCGGACTGCGTCATCGCGGTTGATGGGTTGCTGGCCGAGTGATGTTACGCGAGTCGATTCAAGCCTGAATCGTAGGATTCGGCAGTGGCGCTGCCGATTGTAGCGAAATCTGGCAATGTCGTTGCCGGATGTATCCACGCGCACTGGCCGTCGATGAGCTGATCCGGCACCGATCGCTGTTCCTGCTCGGGCCGCGACAGAGGGGAAAGAGCACGCTGCTGCGGCAGCGCTTCCCGGACGCCCGCTACATCGACCTGCGCCCTCGTGCTGCCCGTGAAAACGTTCGAGCATCTGTCGGAACGCCTCATCCCAGCGGAAAGGGCCGTCGCCGGACTTTTCTACTTTCAGTTGCCTACTGTCCCTGCAGCTCCTTGAAGATGATGTTGAAGTTCCCGCCCGGCCCGCCGCGACCGCCGGTGAGCGTGTAGCCCTTGAACTTCTCGGGCAACCTGAGCTCGGCCATCGCCTGCTCCGCGGTTCTGCCGGCCTTCAGCGACGCGCGGGCGTGCTGCAGGAAGAGCCGGTTGAACTCGCCGAAGTCGACGAAGTCCTGCCACTTCTTCACGTCGGTGTGACCCGTGATCACGGTGTCGACGTTCTTGATGGCGGTCGCCGCCTTGCCGATGGTCTCGCCGTACGCGATGCCGCTGCCGCCGTTGCTGACGTCGATGAACGGCTGCGCCGTATTGGCAAAGACGTCTCCCGCATGCATCACGCGCCTGTTGCGAAACACGACGAACGTGTCGCCGTTGGTGTGCGCCGGGCCGAAGTAATACAGGTCGATCGCGTCGTTGCCGCCGAGCACCGTCAGGTGATCCTTGTACGTCCGGTCGGGCATGCCGTTCTTGTTGGCGGCATCCTGGTAGACCGGCATCTTCTCCATGTTCGCCTTCGTGTTCTCGTGCGTGACGATCTCGACGCTGGCAGGGAAGAACATGTTGCTGCCGGTGTGATCGCCATGCGTATGCGTATTGATGATCATCGTCACCGGTTTGTCGGTGACCGTCCTGACCTGGTCGAGAATGCCCTTCCCGTTGTTGGCGAGCTTGGTGTCGACGAGCACGACACCACTGCCGGCCAGGTAGACGGCCGTCGCCCCGCCCTGGCCGGGAATCCGGTAGAGGCCGTCCGCCATCTTCTCGATCGTCCCGAGGGGCGGCTGCTGCGCGGCCACGATCGCGAGCCCGCCGGCCGCCAGAATGATTCCCAGCACAAGGCCACGTCGTGTCATGTCCACACCTCCTTGTCAGCCACCTTACTCTACACTCTACTCTTCCACTTGAAGTTTGGAGTTGGTACCGGTACGGGGATTCGAATCCCGGTCCCGTGGCTGAGAAACGCAGCCGGAGACATGGCGATGTCTCCGGTTGCGTCGGGTTCCTTAGGACATTCGCACTGACGCTTCGGCCGTCTCGGTCGGAGACGGCCCTTTTCGTGCACAAAGTTTCAAGAATCCTTCAAGCCCCCAAGAGCGACCCGCGCTGTTTAGATCCAGCCCGCGACAGACCGTCGCGACGTCGATCTAGCCTGTGATGAAGACTACGCCTTGCGTTTCTTGCCCGTCTGTCTGGTCGGAACGCTGCGCCTCTTCTGAGGACGGATTGTCGCATCTGATTTTGTCGTGTCACGAACCAAACGCGCGGCCACTTTAAGCGATGGCTGAAGAGAAGCGATTTGCGAGACAGTTGTTGCCGGTACACCGGCGTTCCGAGCGAATTCAGGCCACCGGCGAATTACGTCAGTGATTTCTTCGAGCAAGATCCTCGGCTGGTTGACGCCGAATTCTGCGCCGAGTTCGATCATGTCTTGCCCCGTCATGTCCCAAGCCTTTCCTCTGACCAGCATCTGATGCTTGTGGGTCCACTTGTCGGGACGTGGATTGTGAGCGAAACACATGTCGAACGCTGGCGCCAAGCGCCACTGGCCGGACTCGTCCATCAAAAAAGCTAGGTTCTTTGTGTGGTCGTCGCAATTCACCGCAGCCACGTTAAACGCGCACCGAAGCCAAGCTTGCTCAATCGCGGGTGCGCCAAGTCCCATCTGCAGCGTCGCGCGCAGGTACTGCTCGTACCCGTGTACGTAGGGTGTGTTGAAGTCGAGGTGGGCGAGTCCGCAAAGCGAATGAAGGTGCACTTTGCGATTCTCGCTACGGTCAAATCGCTTCGTCATGAAATGGGCCCGGCCGTTCTCTTCCAGAAGACGGCACTGACTCATTTCGATGCCGGCTGCGGTTGCCATCTCGTAATGGGCATACTCGATTCGTCCAAATCCTGAAGTGAAGCCCAAAGTTCCATCGCTATCGACATCGAACTTTAGCAACCAATGTTCGAACCCATCGGGCAAGCTGAACTGCCCCGAAACAACGTCATTTGTTTTCGGATTCCAACCAATCAAGGCTTTGGCGCGCGCGCCGCCGGCAGAACTGCCGACGTCGATGATGTCTTTGGTAATGACGTCGAGATTTCCGTGCATTGCCCGACGCGCATCTTCAACCAGACTAGCCATTTCCAAAGGTTCAGCGACCTGTTCCTCATTGATGTCCGTTAGGGCGGGCTCAAACTCAAGTGCGCCCATCGAGCGGTGGCCTGCGTAAAGCAACCTTTGCAGTGTGGTGATGTCGACGGCCTTCGTACCTTTACGGGCCATGTACTCATCGATCAGGGCGTTACCGAACTTGTCTGGAAGAGCATCGGCAATTACGCCAGGAAGCCCACGGAAAGTGTCAGGGTTGAGCGTGGGAAAGCTGTACCGCACTCCTGTTTTGCTCGGCAGGTTTAGGGGGGATAGCTCAATGCCTAATCGTACAAAGGCCGGGTCGTATTCGAATTCATAAACCCCTGGCCGTCCGGCCAAAGGTGCTATAGCGCCCACCGATTTGTCCCAAATGCGAACCTCGACAGCTCTGATCTCAGCCACGTTTGGTCCGCTTGGGTTCAGACGATTGAGCGGGGGTGCGCTTTGAGCGAGGCGCGCGTTGGCGCACCCTTCCAGCTCGGTCAGCCTTGAGTAGTTCGAGTGGACTAGGTGTGGATGGTTTTGGCACCAGGCTCATCAGCCCGTCCAAAAGGCCGAAAACGCGAAGGAGAGCCACCAAATTGTTCAGCGTGATGCCGCCCGTCTTTTCGAATCGCTTAAGAGGGGTCAGCCCTACGCCGCTTTGGGAGGCCACCCGCTCCTGCGTCATCGCTGCTCCACGCGGGGCAATGCGCCATTCCCGGAGATCGCGTGCGAATTTTCTAGCTATTTCACGGTCCGTAAGATTCCTTAAATCCACAGACTAAAAATAGCATATTAAATATCATGATCGAACTTAATAGTCTAAAAATAATCTCCATTAACTTGCCATGTATTAGAGTCTAATATTAGCCTTTAAAACAGGGACGTGTGTAATAATAGACCAATAATAGTCTCATAACTCCGCCGGTCGCTGGCACATCCGGAGTAGTGCGGTCCCGCCAGGTTCGGCGAAGGAGGTTCTCTACTATGCCGCTGTTTGCCCGCGCAGTTACGTTCATCATCGAGCACGTGCAAGAGAAGGCCGGACGAATTGTCATCACCAGTATGCGGGTGATCGCGAAGGACGGAAGGACGTTCACGTTCACGAGCAAGGGCACGAACGCGGCTGGTCAACCGGTGAGTAATGTGCTTGAGTTCGACCGCAGGTGAAATGCTCGCCGTGGTAGCCGGCGAGTGTCCGAGAGCAGCAGCCGGCTGTCGAAACGCGTAGACAGGGCTCAGCGCGTCGGCACTCCGTGAGCAGGTAGAGGTCAATGCCTGATCCAAAGGCCGGCCACTGCTTGAAGGTGACCGGCCTTCGTGTACTGACGGTGTACCCTGATGGCCCGTCCGGCTGAAGCCGGACACTACGTACATCGCGGCCGTCGACTACTCAGGCGCACTCCGAGCTTACTTTCTACTTTCCACTCTCTACTTTGAACTTGAATTTGGTACCGGTACGGGGTTTTGCGGAAGGTTGGACACTCGGATTCACGGGTATTGCCGCGTGATCTAGGTCCCGTGTACCCGCCCTCCGAACAGGGCATCGCGCGTTCTTGGCCGAACTGGTCGTCGCTATCGCACGCTCGCCGGACTGAGTCAGCAGGCCGCTGACGCGCGCGCCGCGCTCGGGTGAGCGCAATGAATCATACGCCGCCGAACCTAGCCCCATCGGAGCAGCGTCGGCGGCCGCTTGCCTTGGTACTGCGTCGAAGGTGAATCAGAAATCGATCTGCACGCCGATGCGCACAATGCGCGCCGGGAGGATCGACGCGGGCTGGCGGAACACGGCAAAGCTGGGATTTTCCGTCAGCACCGGATTCGCATTGAACACGTTGTTTACATCCAGATTCACCTTCGTCTGCGTCCCGCCAAATCGCAGGACCTTGCCGAGCCGTAGATCGAACTGATTCCGGCGGTCGCCGTAGGTCGCGCCCGGCGGGACCACGTCGACGGTGACGTTCGCCGCGCCGCCCGCAAGGGGCCGTCCGAGCGACGGCAGGACGGCGGAATTGGTCGCGACGAAGTTGCCGATCACCTGCGGTCCCGGGACGCTCTGCAGCGCGCCGCTGATGAGGACGTCGACCTTCGGGATCAGGTACGACCCGAGGAACTTCACCTGCGTGAGCAACGGCGCCTGCTGATGGCAGTACTGGGCCGGAAACTGTGCGGTGGTGTTGGGATCGTTCAAGACGGGAAATCCCGTGAGGATCTCGGGCAGCTTTGCGGCCACCTCGCAGTTGTCGATCGTCGTGCGCCCGCTGCTCAGCCCGCCCTGCAGGCTCACGCCGCCCTGAGGCCGCGCGGTGAGAATCAGGTCGAAGCCGTTCCAGTGCTCGATCTGCTTCCCGTAGTTGTCCGCAAACGTGATGTAGTTGCTGGCAGGCGTGCTGAACATCGCCGGCTTGATGTTGTACAGCCCGCCGATCGTGTACCCGCCGCCGCCGGGCAACCGCGGATCGCTCGGCGCGGTGATGCTGAACACGTCGAAGTCGTTCGCGGACCGCGCGCGGTCGTCGACGACATTGAAGTTTCCGTAGACGCGGCGGAAGTAACTGAGTTCGACCGACATGCGATCGATGACCTCCTGCTGGACGCTCGCGGAGAATTGCCAGCTGTACGTCCGCTTGCCCCAGCCGCGCAGAATCTCGGGATCGTACGTGCTGCCGGGACGCAGGCTGCCGAAGTCGGTGTTGCTGAGGGGCCCGCACTCATTGTTGGCGGCAACATTCAGCAGGTCGCAATCGGGCCTGACATTTCCGTTCGCGTCATTCCACGATCGCGTGGCGCTCGTCACGACGCGCTGCGCCGGATTGAGCCCGTCGCCGAAGATCACGTTCGCGTCGTTGCCGCGAAGCGCCTGGCCTGCCACGTACTTGCCGAACGAGCCCTTCAGCGCCGTCTTGCCGCTGCCGAACACGTCGTACGCGATGCCGGCGCGCGGGGAGACGTCGTGCCACGAGATGCCCTCGGTCGGCGGCAGCGTGAAATTGCGATTGGGCACGAGCGGCGCCGGTCCGATCCGCTGTTCCGGGAACGAGCTGGCAAAGTGGTCGTATCGCAGACCGTAAGAAAGAGTGGCGCGTTTGATGGTCCACCGGTCCTGGGCATAGACGGCGAGATCGGCATCGAGGTGCGCGAGCTGCCGGAACGGTGTGGCGTTCATCGTGATCTGGTTCGGCATGCCGTTGTTGAACCGGTACCAGTACGGCGCGTCGAAGTTCATCACCAGGTTCTGCTTGCGGCCGATGTTGTCGGAGATGCCGAACTTGTAGCTGTGTGCGCCGGTGATGTACGACAGTGTCGCGCGGAACGGCGTGTCGTGGCTCTTGTTCCGCATGTTGGACGCCGTCGACGCATGGTGCGTGATCCCGAGCGCCTGATCCTGTACGCCGACCAGGTTCTTCGCGATCGCGTCGACGTTGTAGGCGATGACGTCCTCGATGGTGTCGCCGACGTCGGGGAGCCCGAACGGGTGCGTTCGGCGGCTGTTGATGAAGCGGTGATAGACCACGCCTTCGAGCAGAAGACGCGACGTGAGCGGCGCCGTCCAGTCGACATTCCAGCCGCCGTTCGGCCAGTAGCGCTGCGGCAACCCCGATTCCGCCGACACGATCGCGGTCGTGGCGGTCGAACACTGACACGTGTAGGTGTTCTCGTACGCGAAGGCGAGCTTGTGCGTCGAATTCACCTGCCACGTCACACGTCCCGCACCGTTGCGCGTGAGCACGTCGGTGAACGCGGGTTGGTCCGGGTCGGGATCGTAGCCGAATGACGCCGGGCTGAACGCGTTCCGATTCACAAACATGCCGGCGACCCAGTTCTGCGTCCGGTTGTAGAGAATGGTCCCGAAGAACCAGAGCCGGTCGCGCCGAATCGGACCACCGTAGGCCACATTGAGCTCGCCGCTCCTCTTCACGTTGTTCGGCGTGCGCAGGCCGCGGTTTCGCAGCTCCTGCGTAAAATTGCCGCCGGCCATCCCTTCGTTCGTGAACGAACTGATCACCATGCCGCTGAAGCTGTTGCCGCCTTCGCGCGGAATGAAGTTCAGCCGCACGCCCGACCCACGCTCTTCGGTCGACACGGTGGCCGTCTCGACCGCCATCTCGGCGAACACCGCCATGTTCGGCACGCCCTGCGTGTTCGAGCCCGTCTCGACCGTGGCGATCGACACGCCATTACGCAGCATTTCGAGATCCGTCGGACGACTGCCGTGGACGGTGAGAGCGCCGCCGCCGGTCGTCGGGCTGCCGGTGTTGCCGCCCACGTCCACCGAGCTGTTGTTGACCCCCGGAATCATCGCGGCGATGAACGAGGGATAGCGGTTCACCGGTGCGTTGTTGATCACTTCCGCTGTGAGGACGCGTTCGCGGTTGGCGCTCTGCACGTCGACGACGGGCGAAGCGCCGGTGACGGTGACGGTTTCCTCAACCGCGCCGATTCGCAGCTCGGCGTTCACGGTGGCGACGAACGTGCCGCTCAGCTCGATACCTTCGCGCTTGACCGTGCTGAACCCGGAGAGCGCGAACGTCACGGTATACACGCCGGGCCGGAGGCTCTCGATGCGGTACTGGCCCGACTCATTCGTCGTGACGGACCGGACTTTCTCAATCAGCGCCGGGCTGGACGCTTCGACGCTGACGCCCGGGAGCAGCGCTCCCGACGTGTCGCGGGCGACGCCGGTAATCGACGCCTGCGCGTACACAAGCGAGGGGATGAGGAGGAGCCCAAGGGAGGCAGACGCGGTTTTCAGTCGTTGCATACGACCTCCAGACGTCACTTGGGTCGATAGGTGGGCGCATCATAGCGTGCGTGCCCGGTTTGCACCTACGTTCTTTTGACGGCACATCTGAGGCGCAAATGGCGACCGGGGCAGCGCATTGCTGGGCGCGACCGGCGCAGTGTACGAAGGGCCGTTTCCGGCAAAAAGGCGCCCTGGTCTGGCGAGGCGCGTAGGGCACGAGGCGGGCAGGCCTCTTGACGTCCCGGTTATCTCTGGCCCACCATCTGCGCTGGTGGCTCGTAATCCCCGCCAAGCGGCGCCGATAGTGCGTCTTTCCCTGCTCATGTCTGCCGGATCGTGGTGCGTTGCGGGGACGTTCTTGCTGCTCCTCTCCAGCTGTTCAGCGGACGCTCCAGGACTCCCGTCGCCCTCCAGCGACAGCGCCCCGTTCCGGCTCATCGAAGCCAGCATCAGCGACATCCACGCCGCGTACCGATCGAAACAACTGACGGCGAGGAGGCTGGTCGAGTTGTATCTCGCGCGGATTGATGCGTACGACAAGAATGGGCCGAACATCAATTCGATCATCGCGATCAATCGCGGGGCGCTCGAAGACGCCGACCGTCTGGACAAGGCATTTGCTACCTCCGGCCTCGTCGGTCCCCTTCACGGTGTACCGATCGTCCTGAAGGATCAGATCGACGCCGAGGGGATGCCGACGACGCTCGGGTCGGTGCTGTTCAAGAACTATCAGCCGGGCCGTGACGCATTCGTGACACGGAAGTTGAAGGACGCGGGCGCCATCATCCTCGGCAAGGCGACGCTCGGTGAACTCGGAGGCGGCGACACCCACGGGTCGCTGTTTGGATCGACGCGGAACCCGTATGCGCTCGATCGAACCGTCGGCGGATCATCTGGCGGATCAGGCGCGAGCGTCGCCGCCAACCTGGCCGGCGTTGCAATCGGACAGGAAGCGCTCGCCTCGATCCGACGTCCATCCGGATGGACGTCGGTGGTCGGCATGAGGCCGACCGAAGGACTCGTGAGTCGCACCGGGGTGTACGACGGTTGGCCGCAGATCTTCGGATCGCTCGGTCCGATGGCGCGCAGCGTGGCCGACGTCGCGCGCGTGCTCGACGTCATGGTCGGCTACGACGCCGAGGATCCCGTCACAGCTCTCGGCGTTGGCCATGCGCCAAAGACCTACACGGCGATGCTCGACAGCAACGGCTTGAAGGGCACGCGCATCGGGATCCTGCGCGAATCGATTGGCTCGCAATCCGAGCCCGAGTCGGCCGACTTCGCGAAAGTGACCGTTGTGTTCGACCGCGCCGTGAAAGAACTGAAGAGCCTCGGCGCGACGCTGGTCGATCCGATCGTGATTCCAGGGTTGAGAGAGGCATTGGCTAAGCGGGCCGCCAGTCCGGCCGATGTCGAAGAATCCTGGAAAGTGTTCTTCGGGCGCAGTGCGACGGCGCCCTTTAAGACGCGTGGCGATATGTTGCGATCGCCAGACTTTGCAAAGGTCAACCAGATCTCGAAAACACGCCTGCAGGCGCCGCTGGACGCGCAGCGGCACTATGAGTACTTGAAGGCACGCGACGCGCTGATGGTCGCAGTGATGAAAATGATGGCGGACGAACGGCTGGACGCGATTGTCCACAAGACGGTCGAGCACCAGCCGACACTCATCAAGGACGGCGTGAATCCGCCGTATGTGAGCCAGAAGGGCGTGCCGGCCCTCAACACCTTCCTCGTGTTTGTGCCTGTCATCTCGGTGCCGGCGGGATTCACCACTGACAACCTCCCCGCCGGGATCACGTTCATGGGAAAGCCCTATGAGGACGGGACGGTCATCAGGCTTGCCTATGCGTACGAGCAGGGCACTCATCACCGGCGTCCGCCGCAGACGACACCAAAGCTCGCCGGCGAACCCTGAAGGAAGGCGCTTTGAACTTACTTTTCCACTTCTTCCACTTTCTACTTTGAACTTGAACGTGGTGGGGGCTCATGACGGTGATGGTCACAGGCGGCAGCAGGGGCATCGGGTTGGCCATCGCGCAGGAGTTGGCCAAGGCCGGACACCAGCTGCTGCTGGTGGCGAGGAATGCGCGCAGGCTCGAGAGGGCCGCGCATGCCATTCGAGAGACGTCAGCCGCGGAAGTACACTATCTCACCTGCGACCTGGCGTCCCTGGGCGATATCGAGAAACTCCACACGACGTGCGTCGCCGCCGGCTTTCGTCCCAACGTCCTGGTCCTGAACGCGGGACTCTTCATCGAAGGGTCGCTGATGGAATCGAGCGACGCAGCCTTTGCCGATTCACTCAACGTGAACCTGGTGTCCATGTACCGAGTCGTGAAGTCATTCGTGCGCTCGCTGGAAGCCATGAAGGGCTCACGAATCATTCTCATCGGATCCACCGGCGGATTTGAAGCGTACCCGGGCGGAGCCCTCTGTGGCGTCGCGAAATGGGGGGTGAGAGGATTCGCCGTGAATCTGCGTCATGAGCTCATGGGAGCTGGTGTGGGAGTGACGCTCGTTGCACCGGGCGGAACCTTGACCGATGCATGGGCCGGCGAGGAGATCCCCGAGGGCCGGCTGCTCGAGCCCGCAGATATTGGAAAGCTCGTGGCGGCCACGCTGACCCTCAGCTCTCAGGCTGTCGTCGAAGAAATCATCGTCCGGCCCATGCTTGGGGACATTCGCGAGTAGATCGGAGCGGGGGGGACAAGAGAGACATGGGCCAATGGGACTTCGCCGGTGATGAGCTCATCTTCTTTCTGACCGCCACCGTCACCGCGGTCTTCGGCGCCTATTTCTGGTACGGCGCACTCGTCCGACGCACACCGCTCCAGCGCCCGGCGTGGATACGAACGGCACTTGGAGTCGCACCCGTCGTCGCACTTTCGGGCCTCGGGATCGTGCTCACCCGATGGGCCGATCCGCTGTACGTGGTCGGGAACCTCGACTATCAGCTGCTCTTTCTTTCGGGTGGGACGGCCTGGCTCTGGGTCGTGGCTGCTGTGTCCCCGCTGCTCGGCATCAGCGTCACTGACGACGCGATCGAGCGATCGAATCCCGCGGCCGCGTGTGTCGCATGCGGGTCGATACTGGGAGTCATGGCGATTTATGCATGGAGCAATGTCGGCAGTGGGCCGACGATCGCGACGACGCTGCTTCCCGCCCTTGCCTGCACGGTGACGTGGCTCCTTCTCTGGTTCGCGGTGGAGTTGATGTCACGCCCATCTGAAGCGATCGCCGTTGACCGCGACCTGCCCAGCGGCATTCGGCACGCCGGCATGCTCATCGCCATGGGGCTGATCCTGGGCCGCGCCGTGGCCGGAGACTGGACATCGTGGCACAGCACGTTCACCGACATGCTCCTGCTCGGCTGGCCTGTTGTGTTCCTGCCAATGGGTTCGGCCGCCATCCACCTGTTCCTTCGTCCCTCGACCGTGCGCCCGCAACCCAGCATCGCCGGCGCCGGCGTTGTCCCAGCCGTACTGTTCCTGGTCATGTCCGTGGGATACGTCGAGTCGCTGGGCGTGCCCGACATCGGCAGGCACGTCGTGACGTACGAGGAGTACATCCAGTCGCGATGATGATGGCCGTGACGCTCGCCGCAGCGCCGCCAGTGCCGCGCCTGCGCGCGGGGCGCAGCGTCGATCCCCAAGACTTCGAGCGGATCCGCACACGGATGATGCTCGAGTTCTGCAAGTGGGATCCGCAGGTCGGGGACGTCTCGACGCTCTGCCCCTTTCCGCTGATACTCCCGCAGTCCGAGTGGCGCGAGATCTGCGCGGCGGCAGAGGCGATGACACGCGAGACCTTGGCGATGGAGGACCGCTTACTCGGTCGCCCGGATCTGTATGCGCACCTGGGCCTGTCGCGATCGCTGCGACGCCTGATGGAACACGCGCCACACGAACGCCGCACGCCTGCCGCGTGTCGAGTCATGCGATTCGACTTTCATCCAACGCCCGAGGGTTGGCGGGTCTCCGAGGTCAACAGCGACGTACCGGGTGGGTTTGCGGAGGCCTCGGCATTTCCGGCGCTCATCGCCGAGCACGTCAGCGCCGCTTCACCGGCGGGAGATCCAGGCGCCCAGTATGCCAACCTGTTGGCGGGCGTGGCCACTGAGCAAGGCGGTGCGATCGCTCTCATCGCCGCTCCGGGATACATGGAGGATCAACAGGTGATCCAAGGCCTGGCGCGACGCCTGAGAGAGCGGGATGTTCCGACGAGCGTGACGGGGCCGCAGAGCCTGGAATGGCGCGGCCGTCTGGCGTTTCTCAAGCACGAGCCCAGCGGCGCCCGCGGTGGCACGCCACTGGCGGCGATCGTCCGCTTCTATCAGGGCGAGTGGCTCGCGGGACTGCGACGATCGGTCTCGCGGCGTCATTTGTTCGTCGGCGGCGACACACCGGTGGCCAACCCTGGTTGCGCGATCCTGAGCGAGTCCAAGCGGCTGCCGTTGGTATGGGAGGAACTCGCCGTTGCGTGTCCAACCTGGAAGCGCTTCCTGCCTGACACCCGCGACGCTCGGGACGTGCCGTGGATGAACGACGATGGCTGGTTGCTCAAGACGGCGTTCTGTAACACCGGAGATTCGGTCACGGTGCGTGAGCTGTTGCCCGATCGCATCTGGTGGAGGCGACGGCTCGATATCTGGTCGCATCCACGTCACTGGATCGCCCAGCGCAGGTTCAGCACGACCACGGTCGACACGCCGGCGGGCGCGATGTTTCCCTGCCTCGGCATTTACACGATCGATGGCAAGGCGTGTGGCATCTACGGGCGCCTGTCATCCACACCAGTGGTCGACTACTCGGCCATGGACGTTGCGGTGCTCGTCGAACGCACGCACGAGGAGAACCAGCCATGACACGCGGTGAGATATTCGAGGTGTGGGCGCCCGCGGGCGCCCTCTGGTCGGCATGGGCAAAGCCGGTGTTGTTTGCGCACCTCGGCCCTCGGCCCGTCCTTCCACAGTCGCCGGAGATCCACCTGGACTGGGCGCACCGAGCTGATGGTGCATCCGCCGTGGTCGTGGATCTTCCTGGTGCATCGGGTGTTGCCGTCGGACTGCACCTGGCACAGCTCGGCTATCGCCCTGTCCCCCTCTACAACGCGTGTCCCTCACCGGACACGGCCGCGGTTCCTGGCCTGACGATCGTCGATGTGGAGCCGATCATGGCGGAACTGTTCGGCGGGACCGAGCGACTCTCGCGGCTCATGCTGCCGCCAACGGCGCCTCCCGCGTTTCTGCTCGACGATCGACGGCGGTACGGCAACACGGTTGCGCCGGCGCCCGGTATTTTCGACAACCGTTCCGTCAGCCTCCCGACGGATTTTCCATCAGCCAGCCGGTTGCTGGCTCATGGCATCCGGCGTGTCGTGCTCGTCCAGGAGCGCTCCACGCACCCCCAAGAGGATCTCTCCCACACGCTCGTCCGGTGGCAGGAGGCAGGTATAGAGGTCCTGGCCGTCAATCTCAGCACGCCGGGTCCTGCGAGGTCCATTGCAGTTCAAAAACCTACCATGTATCGGCGAATCTGGCAGCGCGTCCTCGCCACGATGGGCCTGCGTCGCAACCCGCTCGGCGGATTCGGAGGTCTGCTGCCGGTGCCGTCGACGGGCTGAGTGGAAGCCCCGTGAGGGTATTCCGCCTCGGAGCGACGCCCTTCGAGGTCATCGACATTCACGACCATTGCACTCCCCAACAAAAAGGGCCGGAGCGGTCAGCGCTCCGGCCCCACAATGCATCAGGCGACCACGCCAATCAGTTCGGATAGGCGCTGCGGTTCACCATCTGGCCCCGGTAATAGACCGCATTGATCCGCCGTGTGTTGGTGATGTTGTCCAGCGGATTCGCATCGAGCACCATCAGGTCGGCGTTCTTGCCCGCCTGAAGCGTGCCGGTGTCGGTGAACCGGATGAACTCGGCCGCGCGGCTCGTCGAGGCCACGATGACCTGCATCGGCGTCATGCCCGCCATCGCCATGGCCTCCATCTCCTGGTGCGGAGCCCACGGAATGTTGCCGTCGGTGCCGAGCACGATGCGGGCCCCCTGATCGCTGAGCTTCTTCAGGTTGCGCGCCTGAATGCCGAACGCTTCCACCTGCTTGGGGTTGTCGACGTTGGCTTTCTGAACGTTGGCGAACTCGTCGGCCGGGATTCTGCCTTGCAGCCAGGAAATATCCCACGTCTTACCGGGCGACGGCAGGTTCGGATTGACCGTGACGTTCGGCCGCTGCTTCATCATGTTCAGGAATTCCGGGTCAACGTCGCGGTCACGCACGCCGTGCGCGAACGCATCGACATTGGCCTTGAGCAGCCCTTTGCCATCCTCGAGGTCGAAGATGTGCGCGGTGACCCGGACTTTCTGCTTGTGCGCCTCCTCGATGATGGCCCCGTAGAGCTCCGGCGTCAGTTTGGGCACCGTGTTGTCCCGGTCATCGACCCAGATCTTGATGATGTCCGGCCGCTTCTTCGCGTTCTCCTGCACGACTTTGCGGGCTTCGGCGACCGTACCGACCCAATACGCGTTCGGCTCGCGTCCCTTCTCGATGCCGGTAACACCGCGGCCGGCTGTCAGGAGCCGAGCGGTTCCTGGCATGTTCCGTGTTTCATCCCTGACCTGGAACGGGATGTCGGTCGTGTCGGTGCCCATGCTCATCGCGGCGCCCACACCCCAATAGGCGCGACGTCTCAAGTCACGGATCGTCTGTTCACGCGTCGCGGGCGCATGGATATGGGTATCGAGAATCATCGGCATCACGGTCTTGCCGGCCAGGTTCACGCGCTGGGCACCCGCGGGCACCTGCACGTTGGCACCAACAGCCTGGATCGTCGTGCCGTTCACGACGATGGTTCCCTTCTCGATCGCCGGGCTGCCGTCGCCGACGATGATCCGCGCCCCTTCGAACGCGGTGACCG
>JBOGIR010000121.1:0-4308 GCA_050742335.1 Vicinamibacterales bacterium
GGGTTGAGCGGCCGCAGCACGCCAGCTCCGTGAGCTGGCGGATTCCCTGAGCCTTCTCGCGGGTCAGGCGATCTATGTCGGCCTGACCTCCATAGGGCTTCATCATCATCAACACAACCGATCTGATCTGGCGGTCTCCGGCTACCGGCTCCGGCTACCGGCTGGAGACACTGCCAACCAGTCACGGGCGCTGCGTGACATCAAGGGCAGGGACCGTGACTGGTTGAAGAGTGCCGCGGATTGGCGTATCTTCCTGCAGGCGTTCGCGAGGCAGGAACATTCTGGCAGTTGAACTGGAGGGCACCCATGAGAGGCATCGTCACGATTTTTTCGATTGTGCTGGCGGTCTCGACCGGCGTATTGGCGCAAGAGGGCCGGGGCGCCGCCCCGCCGCCACCGCCGCTGCAGCCAGGGGCGTCGCAGGCCGACGTCGACCTGGCTCTGCTCCCTGCCCCCGCCAACCAGCGCGACCAGGCAACCGTCATCAAGTGGAAGACCGATTTCACGTACGACACCCTGAGGAAAGGGACGAACCGTCTGGTCTGCTACGACCGGTCGGGACAGCCCGGACAGCAGCCGTTCTCGATCGAGTGCACCAGTATCGCCAACCTGGACCGCGTCGCGCAGAATCTGCGATTCGAGGCGATGGGCGACAAGAAACAGGCGATGCTCGACGCCGCAGAAAAAGACGGCACCCGCGTCAAGCCCGAGTACGGGTCACCTTTCCACAACCTGTCGGGCCCCGACCGGGAGCGCGGACGCGCACACATGACCGTCGCCGTACCGGGAGCGACCACGCAATCAACCGGATTGCCCGACAACAACAAGTTGGGTGGCGCCTGGATCATGAATGCCGGCACGACGACCGCGCACATCATGATTCCCGGACATTGATCCCGGAGATGAAGTGAGTTGAATCGCGTACGCGTCGTTCACCCTTCTCGGTTCTGGGATTCTCCGTTCGTGTTCACGTTCGGTTCGGGGTTCATGTGTTCAGGCGGAGGTTCCCCGCCTGCCTCCGAACCTGAACACGAACTGAGAAGCGAGAAGTAAGAAGCGTGAACGACAGGCCCATTTCATGAAGTATCTGATTGTGAGTCTCCTCGCAGTCGCCTCGCTGTCCGGAGCCCAAAGCAGGCAGACGTTTACCGGCATCATCACGGACAGCGAGTGCGCCGGAGCCGGCCATGCCCAGATGCGTATGGGACCGACCGACGCCGAGTGCACGGTGGCCTGCGTCCTGGCACACGGCGCCCAGTACGTGCTGCTTGACGGCAAGGATGTCTACACGCTCAGCGACCAGCAGACGCCGGAGCAGTTTGCGGCGCAGAAGGTACGGGTCACAGGTGCGCTGGACGCCAAGACCAAGACGATCCGCGTGGAGTCGATGACTGCGGCACAATGAGCCCTCTGCGACGCGGGGGAAGGGATCAGGGGTCAGAGATCAGAGAAGGAAGTGGGGAAGCTACTGCCTACCGCCTACTGCCTACTACGTGGCGGAGGAAAAGGTCAGGGATCAGGGGGAAGAGGAAGGGATACCGCCATGATGCAGCGCGCGTGTGTGTTCGGACTGGTGCTCACCGCCCTTGCGGCCATCGGCTGCAGCTCCTCCAGTCAACCCGCGGCCGAAGCAGCAGCCGTGACACGCCCTGCTGCGGTGAGCACGGCTCGTCTCACG
This sequence comes from Vicinamibacterales bacterium, assembly GCA_050742335.1. Classification (GTDB taxonomy): domain Bacteria; phylum Acidobacteriota; class Vicinamibacteria; order Vicinamibacterales; family UBA2999; genus DATCJA01. The sequence goes on from JBOGIR010000121.1 coordinate 1,679, forward strand.
GCGGCCGACGCCGAGCCCGGCCAGTGGATGTCGCACGGCCGCACGTACGGCGAGCAGCGGTTCAGCCCGCTCGATCGGATCAACACCGAGACCGTCGGGACGCTCGGCCTGGCGTGGTTCGCGGATCTCGACACGCGTCGCGGTCAGGAGGCCACGCCGATCGTCGTCGACGGTGTGCTGTACGTGTCCACGGCGTGGAGCAAGGTGAAGGCCTATGACGCCGCCACGGGCAAACCGTTGTGGGCCTACGATCCGGAGGTGCCGGGCGAATGGGCCGTCAACGCCTGCTGTGACGTGGTCAATCGCGGCGTCGCCGTGTGGGACGGCAAGGTCTTTGTCGGTTCGGTCGACGGCCGCCTCATCGCCCTCGACGCCGCCACGGGCCAGGAGCTCTGGGACGTCAACACCGTCGACCGCACCAAGCCGTACACCATCACCGGCGCCCCGCGCGTGGTGAAGGGCAAGGTGCTCATCGGCAACGGTGGCGCGGAATTCGGCGTGCGCGGGTACGTGTCCGCCTACGATGCCGAGACCGGGGCGCTGGCGTGGCGCTTCTACACCGTGCCCGGGAATCCCGCCGACGGCTTCGAGCAGCCCATCCTGAAGACGGCCGCGGACACCTGGAGCGGCGAATGGTGGAAGCTCGGTGGCGGTGGCACTGTGTGGGACTCGATGGCCTACGATCCCGAGCTCGACCTGGTGTACATCGGTGTCGGCAACGGATCGCCCTGGAATCACCTGCTCCGCAGCGAGGGCAAGGGAGACAACCTCTTCCTGGCCTCCATCGTTGCGCTCGATCCCGACGATGGCTCTTACGTGTGGCACTACCAGACGTCGCCGGGCGAGACATGGGACCACACCGCCACGCAGCACATCATCGTCGCCGACCTGCGCCTGGACGGCGCGATGCGCCGCGTGGTGATGCAGGCACCGAAGAACGGTTTTTTCTACGTGCTCGATGCCAAGACGGGCCAGCTGATCTCGGCGAAGAACTTCACCGACATCAGCTGGGCCACGCACGTCGACCTGAAGACCGGCCGGCCGGTGGAAACGCCGGCTGCGCGGTTCTACAAGACCGGAAAGCCCTTCGCCTCGCTGCAGAACCCCAATGGGGCGCACACATGGCACCCCATGTCGTACAGCCCAGACACAGGGCTCGTCTACATTCCCGTTCACCGGCAGAACTACACCTTTGCGCATGAGCCCGCCTTCACTCCCTCGCCGCTGACGACCAACCTCGGCATCCGGCGGAACACGGCGCCCGCCGAACCGCGTGCGCGCGCCGCCGCAACGGAGGCGACGCTGGCCAGCGTCGGCGGTCCGCTCATCGCGTGGGACCCCGTACGACAGCGCGAGGTGTGGCGCGTCGAGCGGGAGGGCGCGGCCAACGGCGGGGCGTTGTCCACGGCAGGTGGTCTCGTGTTCCAGGGCACCGGCACCGGCGAGTTCGTGGCGCTGAACGCTGAGAGCGGCACACGGCTCTGGGCCGCCCGGACACAGACCGGCGTCATTGCCGCACCGATCTCCTACATGGTGGACGGCGTGCAATATGTGGCCATCATGGCCGGCACCGGCGGTTCGTGGGCGCAGGGAGGCTCGCAGGCCAATGCCAAGGGGAACAACCTCCCCAATACGTCTCGCCTCCTCGTCTACGCGCTCGGAGCCGCCGTGGAGCTGCCCCCGGCCCGGCCGCGACCGGTGGTGCCACTCGCGCCGCCGCCCGCGACCGCCGCTCCGGACATCGTCGCCCGCGGAGAAAGGGAGTACGCGACGTTCTGCGGACGGTGTCACGGCCCGGGCGCCGCGAACTTCGGCATTCTGCCGGACCTGCGCTACAGCGCGACGCTGCACTCGAGCGAGGCGTGGGCCGCCGTCGTGCTCAAGGGGGCGCTGGCGCCGAACGGCATGGCGTCGTTCGCGCCGGTGCTCGACGCGAGCGAGGCCGACGCCATCCGGGCCTACGTGATCGCGCAGGCGAACGCAGCGCTACGTCCGCCCGTGTCGGGCACCCGATAGGAGCAGCTGTCTCTCTGATTACTTGATGTGCTGGCGCGCCCAACGGTCGAGGAACACGGCGATCTCGAGGTTGTTCTTCTCGAGCATCATCATGTGACCGTTGCCGCGGATGTTGACGTCCGCCAGGCGCACGAAGTCGTTGGCAACGCCCGCCTGCACCAGGAACTGCGATGTGCAGTGATCGTAGGGCGCGTGGTAGGACGCTTCGCTGACAACGATCAGAATCGGCGTGTTCTGCAGATTCGCCAGCCGGGGCGCAGGCGGGCTGGCGGGCAGCCAGCAGCGCACCAAGTCCCGACCACTCGGGGCGGTCTGCTGCGTGATGTGTAGCTGTGCCGGATCGTGCACGACGGGGGAAAACGTGAGCGCGTTCCGGGTGATGCCCCACGTGCGGCCCATCGGACCGTCCTTGAACCAGTCAGGCGCGCCGACGACCGTATTCTCGTAGAAGGGCGGGCCGTTGGGCTCGATCGCCAGGATCCCCTTGACGAGCTTCGGCCGCGCGTCGGCGAGCGCCCAGCCGAACGGGCCCGATTGCGAGTGCGTGAGCAGGATCGACGGCCCAATCTTGTCGAGCAGCGCAATGCCCGATTCGCGGTTCAACCTCTCCATGG
>JBOGIR010000122.1:0-62480 GCA_050742335.1 Vicinamibacterales bacterium
TGGAACGGTCGCGCACTGCGAGCTCGGATTTGGCGACGCGGTTCTGATGATGGGAAGCCCGATGCCGCCCCGGTTCCCGCAGAGGAAGGCCTGCCTGGCGATCTACGTCAAGAACTGCGATACGACATACAACGAGGCGTTGAGCGCGGGCGCGCGCTCGCTGCAAGAGCCCACGGACCAGTTCTACGGCGATCGCAATGCGCGATTCGAGGACCCTTTCGGCAATGAATGGTCCGTAATGACCCACGTCAAGGACGTCAGTGAGAGGGAGATGAAGAAGGCCATGGCGCAGATGGGAAACGCCGGCTGATTGTCGCCACGCATCGACAGCGAGAATCGGTCCCGTGTAACGCCGCAGTGTCTACCGATCGGGAAAGGTGGCTGTACGTACACCGCCCGAGCGCCGCGAGGCGCCAGCCGAGCGAGTAACCTGCTCCAGCGATCCCAACCGCGTGCGAAATTGGCAATTGGCGCCCGTGGCCTATCCAGGGAATCCCAGCTCGATGACGCCAGCGCCAATTGACGGGTCGAGCACGCTGCCGTTCGTGCCCCCCCCTGGCACCAACTGCGGTTGACCGGGCGGACGATGCCGGTAGAATGGCCCCACGCGACGGCATCGTCGGGGAGGCATCCAATGAACGATAGCGTTCCGGTTACTCGCCGCACCGCTTAGAAAGCACACGGCGATCTTCATGCTTTGCTGTCGAATGTTCTTGGCGGCCTCGTTCGTCCTCCTCGTTGTCCCAGACCGCTTGGTCAGTGCCGCACTGCAGCAGCAGCCGCCTATACCAAGGACGCTGTCGAGTGAGGTTCGCGCCGCCTGTGATGCAGCCTACGCAATTGCCGCGAAGACTCCTGGCGTCTCGATCCAACGACGCATCGGTACCTTCAGCGACGAGACACTTCCAGGGCCGGTCATCGGATGTGGGTTGGCGATTTCGGGATCGTTCGCTCGGGCACAGGCGACTGGCGACGCGGCGTTGCGCCTGCGTCAGGACTTTTCGACTCGCGCGTGGCAGGAAATGCCGGCGTACAGCGCTGACGGAACCGACGGGACGTCGTTCGCGTTTCGCAAGGTGGGAGTGGCGTGCCTGGTTCGAGGCACATGGGACGGCGGAGCCGCCGACGACCCTACGATCCCCGCAGAGGATTGGTACAAGGTTGCAGTGTTTTGTACGAGTCCAGTATTCCCAGAGAACAAGTCGCCGTAAGTGCGGCCGCATCGATGGCCTAGAAACGAGTGGGAGGTCCTTCCCGCCCGTCAGGATTTCTCGGCAGGTCGCCGGTGCCGTCGCGCAAGCGGCGCGAGGCGCAGCCGAGGCAGCTCGCCGATCCATTCTGCAAGGGTTCGCGGTACGTACCGCGCGAGCGCCGCGAGCGAAGCGAGCAAGCGAATGCGCGGTTAAAGGCTGCGCCACGGCCCACGGAATCGAGCCTGGTACCGCCACGGCGTGGCGAAAATCCCGCCGATGAGGCACGGTTCGCCTCCTTCGCCCGTCCGGTCGATCATCGCGTAAGCTCTCGCCGTGGTGTTCACCAAGCACCTGCGCGAGGGAATTCGCCGCGGCAGGATCAGGTGCAGTGTCCGCATCTGGATGCGACCCCACGTCAAGGTGGGTGGTCGCTACCGGATGGACGACGGGCACATCGTCATCGAATCGATCCAGCCCATTGAGTTGGCTGACGTCACGCAGGACCTGGCGCGCGAGTCAGGTTTCGCGAGCGTGGAAGACCTCCTTCAGACCGCGAAACACGGCCGCGGCAACAACGTCTATCTGATTCGGTTCCACTACCTGCCCCCGGGCGGCTGGGACGCGCCGGCCGAAGGCGGACGCCAGGTCGAACAGGTATACAGACGACCGGGTGGGTCGAGACGGCGATGAGTGCAACGCTGTTGCGAAAGTGGCTCCAGCCAACCCGTCAGGAATCGCTGGGCGTCCACTCGAGAGTAGTCTGACAGGCGATGTCGAATCTTGAACTCGTCACGTTGGTGGTTCGGGACTACGATGCCGCTATCCGTTTCTTTGTTGACGTCCTGCAGTTCCAATTGGTGGAAGACACGGCGTCGCTGACCAATTACGGTCGCCCGAAACGTTGGGTCGTCGTTCGTCCCGAGGGAGGCCAAACAGGCATACTGCTCGCGCGTGCCGACGGCGAACACCAAGCAAGCATCGTGGGCCAGCAGTTCGCCGGTCGCGTCGGACTGTTCCTGCGCGTCGATGACTTCAACACTACCTACCGCCGCATGACCGCCGCTGGTGTGCAGTTCGTCTCGCCGCCTCGCGATGAACCGTACGGCCGACTTGCAGTGTTTCTGGATCTTGAGGGGAACCGCTGGGACCTCTTGGGACGAGACCCGCGGCGATAGGCGCCAGTCTAGTGACCACGATGATCGCTAGGCCGCCATGCGACGCCGGAGCGGTCCTGGGTGGATCGGTTGCAGCGCCTTGTTCACCGCTGACGAGCCGCTGGGTCCTCGCCGCCACGATCCTCGCGAGCAGCATGGTGTTCATCGACAGCTCCGCCGTGAACGTGGCGCTGCCGGTGCTGCAGAACAGCCTCGATGCTTCCGTGACAGAGGTCCAGTGGGTCATCGAGGTGTACATGCTCTTTCTCGCTGCACTGATCCTGGTTGGCGGTGCGCTGGGCGACCGTCTGGGACGACGACGCGTGTTCATCTGGGGCGTGGGCATCTTTGCATTGGCCTCGTTCTGGTGCGGCCTTGCGCCCTCCCCGGCGCAGCTGATTGCCGCGCGCGCGGTGCAAGGCGTTGGCGGCGCACTGCTCGTACCTGGCAGTCTGGCGATCATCAGCGCGTCGTTCGATGAGGCCTCGAGGGGCGCGGCCATCGGCACATGGTCCGGCGTCACGGCGATGACAATGGCTGCGGGCCCCGTTGCTGGCGGCTGGCTGGCCGACCACGTGTCGTGGCGGTGGGTGTTCCTGCTCAATATTCCATTCGCGCTTGCGGTGGTGCTGATTGCAGTCACACGGCTTCCCGAGTCGCGCGACCCATCCGCCACCGGCCGACTCGACTGGGCTGGTGCCGGCGTGAGCGTCGCGGCATTGGGGCTGCTCGTGTACGGCCTGATCGAGTCCGCGAACCTCGGACTCACACATCCACTCGTGCTCGCGACGATTGCCGGAGGCGTGGTGCTTCTCGGAGTCTTCATCATCATCGAACAGTCCGTCGGCACTCCGATGATGCCGCTTGGTCTGTTCAGGTCCAGAAACTTCGCTGGCGCAAACCTGTTGACGCTTCTGTTGTACGGGGCGCTCGGCGGCGCCCTCTTTTTTCTGCCGTTCAATCTGATTCAGGTCCACGGGTACACGCCAGCCGAGGCAGGGGCAGCATGGCTTCCGTTCATCCTCACGATTGCATTGCTGTCGGGCTGGGCGGGAGCGCTCGTGCCTGTCGTTGGTGCCAGAGTGCTTCTGGTGGCCGGCCCACTGATCACGGCTGCGGGATTTGTACTGGCGGCCCTGCCAGGCACGGACGGTGACTACTGGACGACGTTCTTCCCGGCGTTCGTCGTCATGGGACTGGGCATGTCCGTGGCCGTCGCTCCATTGGTGACGGTCGTCATGGGCTCAGTGGAATCACGCCGCGCGGGGATCGCGTCCGGGATCAACAACGCGGTGTCGCGCGCCGCAGGGCTGCTGGCGCTCGCCGCGATGGGCGTGCTCGTCCTGACGGTCTTCAATCGCGAGCTCGACCGTCGTCTCGCTGCCTCCCAGGTGCGGCCCGCCGTCGTGGAGCAGCTTGTGCAGCAGGGAGTCAATCTCGCGGCTACCAGGCCTCCGGCGTCGGCCACGCCTGAGGAAGCGCGCGAATTGCGGACGGCGATCAACGAGTCGTTCGTCGCCGGGTTCCGGTGGGCGATGTTGACTGCGGCTGGGCTGGCCGTTGGCAGCGCACTAGTCGCGGCGCTGGCGATCAGAGGAGGATAAAGGGTGATGTCTGCGACATCCTGTTCGTCCATTGATCGCGCGGAAGCGGCGAATCGATTTATCAGGACGCGCGAGCGTTCACGCCGGTTGTTCGACCTGCTCGCTCCGGACGCCTATTATTCGCAGCCGATTCTACTTCGGCATCCGATCGCCTTTTACGAAGGGCATCTTTCGGCGTTCAGCTTCAACACGCTGATCAAGCGAGCACTCGGCGAGCCAGGAATCGATGCCGGCCTCGAGCGTCTGTTCGCGCGCGGCATCGATCCCGGGCAGGCCTCTGCATCGTCGGGAGGTCCGCAGTGGCCGGCGCGCGACGAGGTTCGTGCGTTTGTGGACGAGGCGGATCGGCGCGTGCTCGATGCGCTCCTTACGGCGTCGATCGAGCAGCCGGGTCATCCACTCCTCGATCGCGGGCAGGCGGTGCATGCCATTCTCGAGCACGAGGCGATGCATCAGGAAACACTGCTGTACATGTGGCATCAGTTGCCCTACGATCAAAAGCGGCCCCCCGCAGGCATCCTGGTGAACACCGGAGGATCGCCTCCGCGCGCGGAGACGATCGACGTGCCGGCCGGCCGCACGACGGTTGGGGCGAGGAGCGGAGCAATCGCGTTCGGATGGGATAACGAGTTCGAAGCCGTCGACGTGGACGTGGCGGCGTTTGCGATCGATCGGTACGACGTCACGAATGCCGCGTTTCTCGAGTTCGTCGAAACCGGCGGGTACCGCGATGCGCGATGGTGGACGCCGGACGGCTTTGCATGGCTCCGCGCTGACGGCATCGAGCACCCGCGGTTCTGGACTCAGCACGAGGGCCGATGGTGGTGGCGCGGGATGTTTCAGGCGTTCCCGCTTCCAGCCTCATGGCCGGTCTATGTCAGTCATGCCGAGGCCTCTGCGTACGCGCGCTGGCGCGGCCGGCGCCTGCCGACCGAGGCCGAGTACTGCCGGGCCGCGTTCGGCACACCAGCCGGCGTCGAGCTTTCGTATCCATGGGGTGACGACCCGCCTGACGGCGTCCGCGGCCACTTCGATTTCGCGGGATGGGACCCGCAGCCAGTCGGCCAATATCCCGCAGGTCAGAGCGCATGGGGCGTCGATGACCTGCTCGGGAACGGGTGGGAGTGGACGTCGACGGTGTTTGCGCCCCTGCCCGGCTTCGCGCCGTTGCCGTCGTATCCCGAATACTCCGCGGACTTTTTCGACGGCCAGCACTACGTCATGAAAGGGGCATCATCGGCCACCGCGCGCGACCTGCTGCGCCCGAGCTTTCGCAACTGGTTCCGGCCGCACTATCCGTACGTGTATGCAGCATTCCGCTGCGTCTCGGAACGTGCATGAGCGCTGAGGCGCGATCGGCGGCTGCCCACGCCATCACCGGTCGAGACGTCGAAGAGATTCACTACTATCTGGCCCAGTCTCCGCGGCAGCTTCCGTCGCGCCTGCTCTACGACGTCCTCGGGTCGAGCCTCTTTGAAGCCATCTGCCTGCTGCCGTGGTACCACATCACACGTGCGGAGATGCGTCTCCTCGTCGAGCACGGCGCGGCGATCGGTCGGCGTGTCTCAGCGACCGAGCTCGTGGAACTGGGATGCGGCAACGGCCAGAAGCTTGAAGCGCTGATGCGCGCACTGGCGCCGACCAGGCCGGACGTGCACCTGATCGATGTGTCGCGGGAGGCGCTTGACCGAACGACGCAGGTACTGCGTGCCGTAGGTGCCACGCGCATTACCGCCGCTCAGGCCACGTACGAGGACGGACTCATGCAGCTGCCCGCGGCGCCGCAACACGGGCGCCGTCTCATTCTGTTTCTCGGGTCGAACATCGGTAACTTCGATCCGCCAGCGGCATCGGCTTTCATACATCTCACCCGAAGAGCGCTGCGCCCGCGAGATTGGCTGCTGCTCGGTGTCGATCTTGTGAAGCCCGAGCGCGACCTGACGCTGGCCTATGACGATCCGCTCGGTGTGACGGCTGCCTTCAACAAGAATCTGTTGTTGCGCCTCAACACAGAAGCCGGCGCCAACTTCGATCTGGACGGATTCCGCCACGAGGTGCGCTGGAATCGGCACGCGTCGAGGATTGAGATGCACCTCGTGAGCCGGCGGCGCCACGACGTCGTCGTTCCCGGTCCCACCGGCCCGTTGGCGTTCACTCTCGAGCCGGGTGAGTCGATCTGGACCGAGAGCTCGTACAAGTACGAGCCCGACGGCGTGCGGGCGCTGATGGAATCCGGCGGTTTCGAGTTGCGTTCGCAGTGGATCGAGGACGAGGCACGGGTTCTGCTGTCGCTCTTCGAGGCGGTCACGTGAACGCGCGATTCCGAATGATGCTCTCGCGTGAGTGTCGTCGCGGTGGCGGCGACGTAAGATGTCAACGGTTACCCGTTGACCCTGCCTAGTCACTCTGATAAGGTCCCGACCGCCGTTTCCTCTCGTCGTGTCGCCACCGGTCCCCCTCACCAGCCTCACCAGCCACAGGAGGGTACGATGACGCGTCGTCGAATCACGGGTGCCGCCGCTTTCGTCTGCCTGATTTCGGACCCGCTATCGCCGGAAAGAGGTGCCGGATGATGACTCGTCTTCTGGATTGCACGATACTGCTGGCGGCGTGCCTGGCGATCGTGATGCTGATGCCGGCGCGCCCCGCCAGCCAGGCGCTGTATCCGCGCGACGCCCCCAAGCAGCCGGGCGCGCCGAGTTGGGCGCGCGAGCGCGCGACGCTCCCTCCCTTCACCCCGCCGCGCACGCCGGAGGGGACTCCGAACCTGCAGGGACGCTGGGGCGGGCCGGCCGGAGGCGATGACATCGAAGAACACGACTACGTGGACGTGAGCTCGCCGCCCGAGGAGACCTACATCTCCGACCCGCCGGGCGGGACGATTCCGTACCAGCCGTGGGCCAAGGCGGTGCAAGCCGAGCATCGAACCGGGCTGGCGCGGGGATGGCCCGGCGAAAAGGGGCGGCTCTATCCGGACCCGCAGACGTTCTGTCTCTACAGCGTCCCGCGCGCGACGTATCGCGGCGGCTTCGAGATCGTGCAGGTCCCCGGCTACGTGATGATGCTCTACAACTTTGGCCACTACTATCGCTTCATCCCGACCGACGGGCGTCCGCACGATGTCCCCGCGCACGTCAAGCTGTGGATGGGCCATTCGCGCGGTTCGTGGCAGGGCAACACGCTCGTGGTCGACGTGACCAATCTCAATGGCAAGAACTGGCTCGACCAGGTAGGAAACTTCTTCAGCGAGAACGCCCACGTCGTCGAGCGCTTCACGCTCGCCGACGCGGACACGATCGACTACGAGACGACGATCGACGATCCAACGGTCTTTACGAGGCCGTGGACGATCCGGTTGCCGCTGCGACGTGCCCGCGGCGGCAGCGGCGATCGCTACGCGAACGAGACCTGGGAGAACGCGTGTCACGAAGGGAACCAGGCGACCGAGCACAATCGCACGCTCGGGTTCAAATGGTTCAGGGGGGTCACGCCCCCGAAGTGAGCTCGCGGAGGCACCACTGTATTCTCTCGGCGCCCTCGATGGAGAGGAGGTTATGTCGTGAACCGATGGTCTGATGGATGGAGGATCGCGCTGGGTACGGTGGGACTCATCGTCGCGCTGGCGCCGGCGCCGCCAGCGGCGCAGGGCGCGGCGGGGACGACCTACACGCCGCCACGGACGCGGGACGGGCATCCGGATCTGCAAGGTGTGTGGCAGGTCCTCAATGCCGCCGCGTGGAACGTTGAGGATCATGCGGCGCGGATCGGCGTGCCTGGCGGCTACGGCGTCGTCGACGGCGGCGCGATCCCCTATCAGCCGTGGGCGCTCGCCAGGAGGCAGGAGAATTTTGCGAATCGCGCGACGCTCGATCCCGAGACGAAGTGTTACCTCCCTGGGGTCCCTCGCATTACCTACATGCCGCATCCGTTTCGCATCGTGCAGCAGGCCAACCGGGTGACGATCCTGTACGAGTACCTACACGCGGTCCGCTACGTCTTCATGAACGGCAACCCGCATCCCGAAGGACCGATCGAGTGGTGGATGGGCGACTCACGCGGCCGCTGGGAGGGCAACACGCTCGTCGTCGACGTGATCCACCTGAGCGACAGGACCTGGCTCGATCGCGCCGGCAATTTCCACAGCGAGGCGCTGCACGTGGTCGAGCGCTACACGCCGAGCGGTCCCGATCACATCCTGTATGAGGCGACGCTCGACGATCCGAAGGTGTTCACGCGTCCCTGGACGATGAGCATGACGCTCTATCGACGCCAGGGAAAGAACGGCGACCTCATGGACTCGGAATACGACTGTTATCCCGACCTGCTGGAGCAGGAGTGGGACAAGCCGGGTTCGACCTTCTTCGCACACTGAGCGGCCATCGATACCCGAATCATGGGTTGCCGGGGTTCTCCTGGCCGGGCGGCGCGCCTCGCGGCGGCGCCGGGAACGCGTGGTTGTACAGTGACTGGTAACGCACCTCCTTGCCGTTCTCGTCGAGCCACCCGAACGACTGCTGGAAGAGCGCCGGCTCCGGATACCCTGCGGGAACGGTCCCCTCGATGACGTACAGCTTCTGATTGTGCATGTAGACCGCCGCCATCGTGCGCGATCCGTCGCGGTTCGTCAGATGCACCTGATGACCGCCAACCCCATACGTGCTATTCCATGTCAACTGCGTCACCTTCGCGTCGCGCTCCAGGAACTTCCACGTCGCATGGAGGAGCGCACCGTGATAGTCGAGCCGCCAGTGTCCCACACCCGAGAACCCGGTGCCTCCATAGCACCCTTCGGAGCGTACCGGGCACGACTGCGCCTTCTTGGTCAGGATCTTCTCAATCTGGCTGTAGTCGACCACGGTCATCGAGTAGCGGCCCGGCCCCTGCTCGGCGCTGTAGACACGCGCCGGCAGGTCGGCGCCGTACTGCGACTGGTAGGTGGTCTGCGTCACCTTGGGCTGGCTTGGGAAATTGCCGGTAAACCGATCTTCCCGGCTGGTAAATTCGATCCATTCCTGAGCGAGCGCAGAACCGGAAAGGGTCAGGGTGAGTGTCGCGGCGACAAGTGGAGTGAAACGCATGGTACTTCCTCGACTTTCAGGTCCGGTCCAAGCCGAACACTACGTGAATGCATGATGATACAGCGTCTGATAGCGGAAGGGCGAAGGCGGGCAGGCTCGCGGTGACAGCTCCTTTCCGCGCAGCGGGACGGCCGCTTCGACCGACGGCATGAGCTGGAGGCAGACAGGACATGCGAAACGCATTGGCGTTGAGCCAGCCAGATGGCTGTTGTCGGATCGCCGAATCGTGAGTATCTCTCGGGTGTCATCCATTTGGACCGCTATACGGTCCCGAACGCGAATTTTGTACTCGTTGTGGACCGTATAGCGGTCCTAGACCTCTGGCTCGGTTCTTGACATAGACCGAGCGGAGGTGTCCCATGGGAACACGACTCAATGTGGGCAGAAGGTCGGAGTGGGGCGTCTTCAACCTGTCGTTGCTGGCATTGCAGGTGGACCCTGAGGCGTGGTGGCTGGCTTACCTGTGGGCGGCCTATCGGGAAAGAGTGTCGGCGAACGTTCGCGGACGTTCGGAGCCCAGTCATTTTGAAGGGTTCATCGTAGAGGACGGATCGCCATGACCTCATATCCGACGGGTTCTCGAGAAGGGCGCTGATGGCTGGGTCGAGTCGTTCGACAGGTCCACTATGGCGCCGGCGCGTCCGGTCTACTTGAGGCCGCGTTCGATGAGCAGGGCGTCGGCCGAGGCGTCCCTGCCGCGGAACTCGCGATACATGGCGGCCGCCTCCCTGGTGCCCCCCCGAGACAACACCATGTCCCGGAAGCGCTGGCCGTTCTCGCGGGTCAATCCGCCACGCTCCTTGAACCAGTCGTAGGCGTCGGCGTCCAGCACCTGGCTCCAGAGGTATGAGTAGTAGCCCGCCGAGTAGGCCAGCATCCAGATGTGCTGGAAGTACCGTGTGCGGTACCGAGGCGGCACTTCGCGGACAGCCAGCCCGTGTTTTCGCAGGGCCGCTTCTTCGAATGCATCCACGTCGGTGGGGATCGTGTCCGCGGTCAGCGCGTGCCATTCGAGATCGACAAACGACGCCGCGAGCTGTTCCGTGAGCGCATAGCCGCCGTTGAACAACCGGGCCCGATCGATCTTGTCCTTCAACGTGGCGGGCATCACGTCGCCAGTCCGGTAATGGCGGGCATAGTTCGCGAACACCGACGGTTCCATCGCCCAGTGCTCGTTGAACTGCGACGGCATCTCGACGAAATCGCGGGGCACACTGGTGCCGCTCAGCGACGGGTACCGGACATCCGAGAACAACCCGTGCATCGCATGGCCGAACTCATGAAACATCGTCCTCACCTGGTCGAGCGTGAGGAGCGCGGGGTTTCCGGCGGATGGCTTGGGGAAGTTGGCCACGTTGGTGACCACCGGCCTGGTCCCGAGCAGGTCTGACTGCACGCTCAGGGAATTCATCCATGCGCCGCCCTGTTTGCTGGGACGGGCGAAATAATCGAGGTACAGCAGGCCGAGCGCAGATCCGTCGGCGTGGGCGACGTCAAAGACGCGCACGTCCGGGTGATACGCCGGGATGTCCTGCCGCTCGCGGAACGTGATGCCATACAGCTTCGTCGCCGCGAAGAACACGCCATCACGAAGCACGCGGTCGAGCTCGAAGTACTGACGCACCTCGGACTCGTCGAGCGCGTAGTCCGCCCGGCGTACGATCTCCGCGTAATACTGCCAGTCCCACGGCTCGAGCGTTGCGCCGGGCAGATCCATCCGGAGCCTGACCTGCAGCCGTGCGGCCTCGTCGCGCGTGCGCGCGGTGGTCGCGGCGACCATCCCCCGCATCAGCGCCAGCGCGTTCTCCGGCGTCTTCGCCATCTGGTCATCAAGCGTGAACACCGCGTGCGTGGCGAAGCCCTGCAGCTGTGCACGGTCGGCGCGGAGCCGCGCCAGGCGGAGGGCCAGTGATGTCGTATCGTTCTCCCCGCTGGCGTTCCTGCTGGTCGAGGCCTTGAAGAGCCGTTCTCTCAGCGCGCGATTGCGGAGGTACGCCAGCGCCGGCTGCTGCGTCGTGTTCTGGAGCGGGAGGACCCACTGACCCTGGAGCCCCCGGGCCGCCGCCGCCGCTTCGGCCGCGGCGATGTCCTGCTCCGGCAGCCCGTCGAGCATCACCTTGTCGTCCACGACCACGGCGGCGGCATTCACCTCCGCGAGCACCTGCCGGCGGAAGGTGCTCACCAGCTGGGCGCGCTCCTGGTTGATGGCCCGCACCGAATCCTTGTCCGCGTCGGACAGCGCCGCGCCTGCGCGCACGAACGTCCGATAGCGCTCCTCGACGAGCCTGAGCTGCTCCGCGTCGAGTCCAAGCGTCTGCCGGCGGTCGTATATCGACTTCACGCGTGCGAACAACTCCGGGTTCAGATCGATCGCGTCGCGCTGGGCCGCGAGCTTCGGGGAATACTCGGCGTCGATGGCCTGAATCGTGGCGTCGCTGTGCGCGCCGAGCAGGACGTTGAAGATGCGCTGCGTCTGGCGAAGCAGCGATCCCGATCGTTCCAGCGCTTCGAGGGTGTTGGCGAACGTCGGAGGCTGCGGCGCTGCTGCGATCTCCTGAACGTCGGCCAGTTCCTCCTTCATGCCCTGGTCGAATGCGGCACGAAAGTCGGCGCTGGCAATACGACTGAAGGGTGGCGCGCCATGCGGCAGCGGGCTGGGCTGCAGCAGCGGGTTGTCGCGCGCCGGCGGTTGCTGCGCAGCAGGATGGACGACAGGGAGCGCGCCGAGGATCAGAAGCATGAACACCGCCGTTCTACCGCGTCTCAGCAGGCTGTGGCGAAACTCACCAAGGCGCCACGGGCTGTTAGGGCTGCCGCGCGTAGCGGTAGCCCCCCGACACGTGAATTTCGACGACGTGGGTCGCCGGACCGTTGCCGTCGACGATGAATTGGTAGCCCAGCCCGCTTTCGAACAGCGTCTGGCTGCGTGGCACCAGCCGCTGCAGCTCGCCGCCGCCACTTGTGACGAACAACCGGCCGTCCGAGAGCGATATCCGCGCCGTCCGCGGGTTCCCCTGATAGATCCCGCTATAAACGCCGGCGTACCGGGCCAGCACCTCAGGCGGCACGTGGACCGCCGTCTCCGTCGTGCGGGCGCTCCAGTGGTCGCTGCTGCGCTCGCACACCAACTCGAGCATCTCCGTATCGGCCGCCAGCGTCTTTTCCACCGTATAGCTCCAGGGCTTCGCGTACGCGCCCGGATCGGTGACGGTCACTTCGATCTCCAGGTGGCCGAAGTCCCGGCGGCGGTAGCGCTCCCGCATCCGCAGCGCCTCGGTATGCGACAACCCGCGCCGGCTCACCCACGTCTTGTCGTTGAAGCCGACGCTGTCGACGACGAGCGTGTCACCGTCCCAGCGGCCCACCGAATATCCCATCCAACTCGGAGCAGGGTTGGCTTCCAGCTCGCGACCGTCCATGAAGATCAGGCGATGGGTCAAGTCGTCGTTCAGGATGGCAATGGCGGTGGGTGTCTGGAGGACACGCTTCCAGCCCCCGAATTTCTCGGCCTCGGGCCCGTTCGGCAGACACCGGTACGCGGGACGCATCTTGAAGAACTCTTCCTGCTGCTGTCGGGCGAGGTCCCTGACCCCCGGCTTCATGTCGGTGGGGTCAGGCCGTGGCGCAGGATCTTCGCCGTTCCAGATCCCCGACAGATCCGGCTTGTCGTCGGGTCCGCGCGGCGCCGGCGCCATCAGGTTCGGCTTGCCATCGGCCGTGCGCGGGATGCCGGGCCAGGGACGATCCAGCCACTGAGCCGCCGCGGGCATCGTGCCTGCCACGAGAACAAGTGTCGCCAGAAACAGCTTCATACGCCTCTCCGATTGTGTCGCCGTGTCGGTTAACAGGCTATGGTGAAACTCACCAAGGCGCCACGGAGACACAGAGACACGGAGTCTTTTCCAGATGTTTTCTCTGTGCCTCTGTGCCTCTGTGCCTCTGTGGCCCTGCCGGGACTTGTGCCACGGGTTGTTAACGCTCCCGTGCGTACCGATAGGGGCCCGAGATGTGAACCTCCACGAGGGCGGTCGCGGCACCCGTACCGTCGACGATGAATTGATAGCCGAGTCCCAGCCCTTCGAACAGCGTCTGCGATTGCGGCACCAGCGGCCGCATCTCGCCGCCGTCGACGGCGGCGGAGCCGATCACTCTGGCGATCAGCTGGCCGCCTGAGAGCGAGACTTCGACGGTCCGCGGGCGTACCCCGTAGAACCCGCGGTAGACGCCAACGTACCGTGCCAACACGTCGGACGGAACGGTCACCGCCCTGCCTGCGGCATCCGAGAGGCTGCCGGCCCAGTGATCGCTGCTGCGTTCGCAGACGGCCTCGAGCATCTCTGTGTCGGGGGCCAGCGCCATGTTCGCCGTGAATCCCCAGGGCTTCACGTACGCACTCGGATCGGTGTACGTGACCTCGATCTGCAGGTGGCCGACGTCCGTGCGGCGGTATCGCTCCGTCACCCGCAGCGCCTCCGTGTGCGCCTGCCCGTAGCGGCTCAGCCACGTCTTGTCGTTGAAGCCGTTGCTCTCGACGACGAGCGTGTCGCCCTCCCAGCGGCCCACGGAGTACCCATCCAGCTCGGCGCGGGCTCGGCCTCGAGCGCGCGGCCGTCCATGTGGATCAGGCGGTAGGTGAGGTCATCGCTCAGGATCGCGACGGCGGCCGGCGTCTGGAGGATGCGCTTCCATCCGCTGAATTCGTCAGCCTCGGGACCGCTCGGCCGGCACTGAAACGAGGGACGCCCTCTGTGGTACTCGCGTTGACGCTGACGGACGAGGTCGTTGACCCACGGCTTCGCGTTGGCGGGGTCGAGGGGGGCCTCGGGATTCGGCCCGTTCCATATCCCCGTCAAGTCAGGCCTGCCGTCGGGCCCGCGCGGCGCCGGCGCCGTCAGGTTCGGCTTGCCGTCGGCCGTGCGCGGAATGCCTGACCAGGGGCGATCCAGCCATTGGGCCGCCGCCGGTATCGTGCAGGCCGCGAACATGATCGCCATGAGCAACAGCCTCATAGGCCCCCTCCAATTCGTGATTTGAAGCCGCAAATCATAAATCGCAAATCACGAATCACAAATCGCATGATTCATCAGGTCACCGCTGCCGAGAAAACCGCCAAGGGCCTGATATGTGAATCTCGTCGACGCCGGTCGCGACGCCTTTGTCGTCGACGATGAATCGATAGCCGAGTCCCAATCCATCGAACAGCGTCTCGGATTGCGGTACCAGCGGTCGAGACTCGTCGCCAGCGATGGTGCCGCCGACGACGATCTTGGCGATCAATTGGCTGCCAGAGAGCGATACTTCCACGGAGCGCCAGGTTTGCCCCCAAAAGCCATTGTAGACACCGACGTACCGCGCCAGCACGTCGGGCGCCACGGTCACCGCCGAGTTGGCGGCATCCGAGACACTGCCGGGCCAGTGCTCGCTGCTGCGTTCGCAGACCGCCTCGAGCATCTCCGTGTCGGGCATCAGCGTCATGTTCGCCGTGATTCCCCACGGCTTCACGTACGCACCCGGATCGGTAAACGTGACGTCGATCTGCAGGTGGCCGAAGTCAGTACGCCGGAAGCGCTCCGTCACGCGCAGCGCCTCCGTGTGCGCCCGTCCGTCGGCGCTCAGCCACGTCTTGTCGTTGTAGCCGTTGCTCTCCACGACCAGCGTGTCGCCGTCCCAGCGACCCACGGAGTACCCCATCCAGCTCGGCGCGGGGTCGGCCTCCAGCACGCGGCCGTCCAGGTGGATCACACGGTGGGTGAGGTTGTCGTTCAGGATCGCCAGGGCGGCCGGTGTCTGGAGGATGCGCTTCCACCCGGCCCACCTGTCGGCCTCAGGTCCGCTCGGCCGGCACTGGAAGGACGGGCGCGCCCTGAAGTAGTCCCGGTGATGCCGTTGGACAAGGTCGTTGACCCACGGTTGTGCGTTGGCGGCGTCGTAGGCGGGGCGGGGAACCGGTCCGTTCCATATCCCCGTCAAGTCAGGCTTGCCGTCGGGTCCGCGCGGCGCCGGCGCCATCAGGTTCGGCTTGCCATCGGCCGTGCGCGGGATGCCGGCCCAGGGGCGATCCAGCCATTGGGCCGCCGCCGGCATCGTTCCGGCCGCGAGGATGAGCGCCGTGAGAAACAGCCTCATAGCCCCTCCGTTTCTGCCTACTTGGTCCGTCTAACCACCTTCGCCAAGGCTACGGTGGTCCGCCGTAGCTTTAGCGAAGGCGGAGCCGGACGCTACGTACTCAACGCTGCCGCGCGAAGCGGTACGGTCCCGTGATGTTGATCTGCACGACGTCCGTCGCGATGCCTTTGTCGTCGACGATGAACTCGTAGTACAGGCCCGCGCCCTCGAAGAGCCTCTCCGACTGCGGCACCAGCGGCCGGATTTCGCCGCCGTCGACAAGGGCGCCGCCGATCACCCTGGCGATCAACTGGCCGCCCGAGAGCGTCACTTCGACGGTGCGCGCTCTCGACAGGTAGTTCCCGCTGTAGACGCCGACGTACCGCGCCAGCACCTCAGGAGGCACGGTCACCGCCCGGCTCGCGGCTTCCGAACGCGTGCCGGTCCAGTGATCGCTGCTGCGCTCGCAGATGGCTTCGAGCACTTCCGTGTCGGGCGCGAGCGCCATGTTCGCCGTGAATCCCCACGGCTTCGCGTAGGCACGCGGATCGGTGTACGTCACCTGGATCTGCAGGTGGCCGAAGTCGGTGCGCCGATAGCGCTCGGTCACGCGCAGCGCTTCGGTGTGCGCCTGCCCGTAGCGGCTCAGCCACGTCTTGTCGTTGTAGCCGTTGCTCTCCACGACGAGCGTGTCGCCCTCCCAGCGGCCCACGGCGTACCCCATCCAGCTCGGCGCGGGCTCGGCTTCGAGCGCGCGGCCGTCCATGTGGATCGTGCGATAGGTCTGATCGTCGTTCAGGATCGCGATGGCCGCCGGCGTCTGGAGGATGCGCTTCCACCCGGCAAACCGGTCGGACTCGGGCCCGCTCGGCAGACACTGGTACGACGGACGGTCCTTGTGGTAGTCGCGCTGCCGCTGGAGGACGAGGTCATGGACCCACGGCAGCTCGATGGTTGGGTCGGGAAGCGACTCGGGATTCGGCCCGTTCCACACGCCGGTGAGATCCGGCTTGCCGTCGGGTCCGCGCGGCGCGGGCGCGGTGAGGTTCGGTTTTCCATCAGTCGTGCGGGGAATGCCCGGCCAGGGACGATCCAGCCATTGGGCCGCCGCGGGCGTCGTGCCCACGACGAGGGCGAGCGCGGCGAGACACAACCTCATACACACCTTTCGACGCTACTTCTTGCGTGCGAACCGGAATGAGCCCGATATGTGAATCTCCACGAGCTCGGTCGCGGTTCCGCTATCGTCGACGACGAATTGATAGCCCAGCCCGATCCCTTCGAACAGCGTCTGCGTTTCCGGCACGAGCGGCCGTATCTCGCCTCCGTCGAGGAACGCAAAGCCAATGACCCTGGCGATCAACTGACCGCCTGACAGCGACACTTCGATAGTACGGGGGCGTGTCCCATAGGCCCCGACATAGGTGCCGACATACCGGGCCAGCACCTCGGGTGGGACGGCCACCGGCGTGTCCAAACGGACCGACCAGTGGTCGGTGCCGCGCTCGCAGACGGATTCGAGCATCTCCGTATCGGCCGCCAGCGTCTTCTCCACCGTGAAGCCCCACGGCCGCGCGTACGCACCCGGATCGCTGAAGGTGACTTCGATCTGCAGGTGGCCGAAGTCCGTGCGGCGGTAGCGCTCCGTCGCGCGCAGCGCCTCGGTATGCGCCAGCCCTTCGGGGGTCAGCCAGGTCTTGTCGTTGAACCCGTTGCTCTCCACGACGAGCGTGTCGCCCTCCCAGCGCCCGACGGAGTAGCCCTGCCAGCTTGGCGCGGGATCGGCCTCCAGCTCACGGCCGTCCATGTGGATCACGCGATACGTGAGGTCATCGTCCAGGATGACGAGAGTGGCAGGCGTCTGCAGGATGCGCTTCCACCCGCCGAATTCGTCAGCCTCGAGCCCGCTCGGCCGGCACTGAAAGGAGGGACGCCCCCGATGGTAGTCCTGGTCACGTTGACGCACGAGGTCGTTGACCCACGGCTGCGCGTTGGCCGGGTCGAGGAGGGGATCGGGAGTCGGCCCGTTCCAGATCCCCGTCAAATCGGGCTTGCCGTCGGGACCGCGCGGCGCGGGCGCGGTCAGGTTCGACTTCCCATCAGCCGTGCGCGGAATGCCCGCCCACGGACGATCCAGCCACTGGGCCGCGGCGGGGGTCGTGACCGCGACGAGCGCGAGTGCCGTGAGAAACAGCTTCACACCGTCACTTCACGCGCGCGTATCTGTAGGGACCGGAGATGTGAATCACGATGAGGGCCGTTGCCGGGCCCTTGTCGCCGACCTCGAACTGATAGCCGAGCCCCAGGCCTTCGAACACCGTCTGGGAAATCGGCACCAGCGGCCGCGGCGTGCCGTCCTCGAGGCCGGCGGCGCCGAGGCCCCCCTCGATGGCCGGGCCGACGATCGTGGCAACCAGCTCGTTGCCGGAGAGCGACACTTCGTACGTCCGCTCGCGTCCGCCATAGATCCCTTTGTAGACGCCGACGTACCGGGCGAGCTGGTCGCGCGGCACGCTCACCCTCGCGCTAGCGGCATCCGAGAGGCTGCCCCAGTGCTCGCTGCTGCGTTCGCAGACCGCCTCGAGCATTTCCGTATCGGCGGTGAGCCTCATGGTCGCCTTGAAGCCCCACGGCTTCGTGTACGCGCGCGGGTCGGTGTAGGTGACCTCCACCTGGAGACTGCCGAAGTTGGTACGCCGGTAGCGTTCGGTGATCCGCAGCGCATCCGAATGCGAGACCCCGTAGCGGCTCGTCCACACCTTCTCGTTGTATCCGTTGCTCTCCACGACGAGCGTGTCGCCTTCCCAGCGGCCCACCGAGTACCCGGTCCAGCTTGGCGCGGGCTCGGCTTCGAGCGTGCGGCCGTCCATGTGGATCACGCGATATGTCAGGTCGTCGTTCAGGAAGGCGATGACGGTCGGCGTCTGGAGGACGCGCTTCCAGCCGCCATACCGCTCCGCCTCGGGTCCGCTCGGCCGGCACTGGTAATAGGGACGCGAGCGGTGGTACTCCTGCTGATGCTTGCGGGCGAGATCCAGGACCCACGGCTGCAGGTCGGAGGGCTCCGGACGGCCGAGGATCTGTCCGGCGTTCCATATCCCCGTCAAATCCGGCTTGCCGTCGGGCCCGCGCGGCGCGGGCGCCGCCAGGTTCGGCTTGCCGTCGGGAGTCCGCGGGATGGCCGGCCATGGACGATCCAGCCATTGGGCCGCCGCGGGCATCGTGCCCGCGATCAGAACGAGTGCCGCGAGAAAGAGCGTCATATCCGTCCTCCAGCGTTGGGCGGGATCGTAACACGCCGGCACGGCGGCGGATGCTTGCTTGGATCCTTTCTTCGCGGCCTCGTGGATCGGCGGAGCGACGTGTGGGCGTTTGGGGCCGTGCTGTTCGAGATGTTGACGGGGCGGCGGGCATTCGGGGGAGACGACCTCTCCGACACGGGCGGCCCTTGGCCTTCTTATTATGTCAATCAAACATTATGTTTGACCGTCATCAAGATATTCTCGATACTGCCGATCGAGCATGGAGTTCGTCAACCGGGCGGCGGAGCTGCGCGAACTGGACGCGGCGGCCACGCGAGGTGGTCTGTTGGTGATGTTCGGCCGGCGGCGCGTCGGCAAGACGCGACTGCTCCGGCAGTGGCTGCACGCGCGCGACGGGCTCTACAGCCAGACCATCGAGGCGCAGCGCGACCTGCAGATCCAACAGGTGTTCTCCGACCTCCGCCCGCAACTCGACACGCAGCTGGTTCCCAGGGCGTGGCCGGAACTCTTCGAAATCCTCGCGCTGCACAAGCGGCGCTGGGTGCTGTGCCTCGACGAGTTCCCCTACCTGACGGCGGTGGACTCGTCGCTGCCGAGCCAGTTGCTGAAGTGGCTGGACCATTCGCTTCCGCGCGGCTGCCTGGTCATCGTCACGGGCTCGAGCACGCGCATGATGAACGACCTGTTCCTCCACCGGGCGGCGCCGTTGTACGGCCGCGCGCGAAAGCTCCTGCATGTCCAGCCCATGGACTACGTCGCATTCTGCGCCGCCTGCGACCTTCGAGCCGCCGACCCGGATGCATTCGAGACGTTCGCTTGTGTCGGCGGCATCCCGAAGTATTGGGAGTTCGTCGAAGCAGGGCAGGATGCCGTGGCGCTCGCCGAGTCGCTCTACTTCGATTACGCGCCCTACATGGAGCAGGAGCCGCAGCGGATCCTGCGCGACGAAGGCGTCATCGGCCTGAACGCCGTCGCCGTGCTCGAGGCCGTGGGCCGAGGCGCGGAGCGACCGTCGGAAATCGCCGGCCGGCTCGGCACCGCGCAGACCAACCTGTCGCGACTGCTCCAGCAGCTGCTCGATGCCTCCATCCTGATCCGCGAGCTTCCATTCGGCGAGAGCGTGCGTTCGACGAGGAAGAGTCTCTACCGTATTCAGGATCCGGCCATGCGCTTCTGGTACCGGGTCTTCTCGCCACACCGGAGCCGCTGGCGCACCTACACGGCAACGGACAAGCGCTCGCTCATTCATGCTCACGCAGCGACCGTGTTCGAAGACGTGTGCCGCGCCCGCATTCCGGGCGCGCAGCGGTATTGGGAACGCCACGTCGAGTTGGACCTGGTCGCGCCCGACCCCGAAGACCGCCGGAGGTTGCTCGTGGCGGAAGTCAAATGGCGTCGCCTGACCGTCGCGGAGCGAAGGCACGTGCTCCGTCAGCTCGAGAGCAAGTGGTCGCGCTGTTCCCTGCGCACACGCCACCCCAAGGTGCGCTTCGCCGTGCTCGATGCCGGCGCCCTGAGCGGCTGAGCGTCGCCTTCGACACGGCCGATCGCGATTGTGACCGGCCAGGTGCAAGGCGTCCGTCAAGCCGCGTCTCGCTCCCGCTCGGCGCGAGCATGCACGAGTCCTCCCCATGTGCAGTGCTTCCAGCGGTCCGGTCCTGCCTACCGGGCGGATCTGGCTCGAGCTCCTGTCCGGCGTCCACGCAGTAGAATTGCGCCAAGGCCTCCAACTCCAGATGGCCCTTCCTCCCGGCACCCGGATCGGGTCCTATGAAGTCACCGCCCAGATTGGCGCAGGCGGGATGGGGGAGGTGTACCGCGCGACGGACACTAAACTCCGTCGACAGGTCGCTCTGAAAGTCCTGCCAGACGCTTTTGCGCAGGATGCTGACCGCCTCGCTCGCTTCGAGCGTGAAGCACGTACGCTCGCCTCGATGAACCACCCGAATATCGCCGCCATCTTCGGTCTCGAAGACGCTGCAGACGTGCATGCCCTCGTCATGGAACTGGTCGAGGGGCCGACGCTGGCGGACCAGATCGCGCGGGGCGCGATTCCCTTTGACGAGGCGTTGCCTATCGCGCGGCAGGTGGTGGACGCCCTCGAAGCGGCGCATGGGCAGAGCGTCATTCATCGCGACCTGAAGCCCGCGAACATCAAGCTGCGGCCGGATGGCGTGGTGAAGGTCCTCGACTTCGGGCTTGCGAAGCTCGTGGACACGAGTGGGCCTGATGCCACTGCTGGGGATGAAGTCGCAACCTACTCGCCCACGCTCTCGCTTGCTGCGACGCGCGCTGGCGTCATTCTCGGCACTGCCGCCTACATGAGTCCTGAGCAGGCGCGCGGCAAACCCGTCGACACGCGAACCGACATTTGGGCATTCGGCTGCGTGTTGTACGAGATGCTGACGGGCCGCCGCGCCTTCGGCGGCGAGGGTGTGACCGACACGCTGGCGTCGGTGGTCCGTGCCGAACCCGACTGGAACACGCTGCCCGCAGCGACGCCTCCCGGGACGCGGCGGCTGCTTCGCCGCTGCCTGCGGAAGGATCCACGCGAGCGGCTACGCGATGTCGGTGACGCCCGCCTGGAGCTTGCCGAGGCCGAGGAACCGCCTCCCACCGTTCCGGGTAGTTCTACACAGCGCCTGAAGTGGTCGAACGCGGTCGTGCTCCTCGCGGCGCTGGTGGCCGGAATCGGCGGCTGGCTGCTGCGATCGAATGTGGCAGGCGGAGCCTCCGTGCGGACGGTGCAGGTACAGCGCTTGACGGACCTGGTCGGCGTCGAGGAAGCGCCGGCGCTCTCGCCGGATGGGAGGGCCGTGGCGTTCGTGGCCGCCGCAGCGGGCGGCCGGCGGCAAATCTGGGTCCGCCTGGTCGCGGGTGGCGCACCGCTGGTGTTGACCCACGACGAGATGGACCACTACGGACCGCGCTGGTCGCCCGATTCGGCCAGTCTCATCTACTTCACGCCGGGCGCGCAGCCCGGGGACGCGGGGGCCATCTGGGAGATTCCCGCGCTCGGCGGCACGGCACGGCGCCTCGTCAACGCGCTGGCCCCTGGTGATCTGAGTCACGACGGTCGGAGTCTGGCCTTCTTCCGGTTTCAGGAGGGCGCCACCGAGTTGGCGGTTGCCGCGCGCGATCAATCCAGTATCCGTCCGATCGCGAGGCTTCCCACCGGCTGGTATTCGAATCTGCGTTGGTCGCCTGACGATCGCCGGCTCGCCTATATCTACGAGGGGGGCAGCGCGGCGTTTTCAACGACGCTGTTCGTCGTCAGCGCTTCCGGGGGAGAGTCACGAACCCTGGCAGACGATTTCTATTATCAAGGCGCTGCGTGGCTGCCGGATGGCTCCGGGTTTGTCGTCAGCTCCGCGCAAGGCAGCCTCATGTCCTATCCGCCCACCTACAATCTGTGGACGGTACCGCTCGACGGCGGCCCTCCAGCGCAGTTGACCTTCGGCGAGTACTCGTACGAGTCGCCCGATCTGGGGCCGGCGAGCGGCCTGGTCGTCAGCCGCGTGCGTGCGCAATCCGACGTGTGGAAGTTCCCCGTGACCGGGGAGCCGGCGGAGAACGCGCGCAATGGGACACGGATCACGCGGCAGACCGGATTGCTGCAGACCGTGTCCGTCAGCCCGGATGAATCCGAGGTCGTGTTTCTGTCCGACAACGGGGGACACGCCAATGTATGGACCGCTCGTGTGGCAAATGGCGAGATGCGGCCCATCACGCGCGAGTTCGATCCACGCGTGATCGTCGCCGTGCCCGTCTGGTCTCCCCGAGGCGACTGGATCAACTTCCTGTCGACCCGGAATTCCGGCACGACCGACGTCACACTCTGGCTGGCGCGGCCGGACGGCAGCGACCCGCGCGATCTCGGTATCGTCGGTGTGTGGGCATGCTGGTCCGGTGACGGCCAGTGGCTCTACTACACGGCTGTCGAAGCGGGAAGGTACCGCATGCGAAAGGTACGGATCGACAGTGGCGAGCCCGGCATCGTGCGAGACGATGATGCGATTGGATGCTCCATATCGCCCGACGGATCGGCCCTGTACTACGCGAAAATCTTGACGCAGGCTGCCGCGGCGTGGGATCTCGAGCTTCGCGCTGCGAGCCCCGAGAACGGCCC
The DNA here is from genome assembly GCA_050742335.1 of Vicinamibacterales bacterium. Taxonomy (GTDB): domain Bacteria; phylum Acidobacteriota; class Vicinamibacteria; order Vicinamibacterales; family UBA2999; genus DATCJA01. The sequence goes on from JBOGIR010000122.1 coordinate 22,527, forward strand.
GTCGAGGGTCCTCGGCCGCGTGTCCGGATCGCGCGTGCCGTCGGGCTCGGCCAACTTTCAGGCCCTGCTGTCGCCCGACGGACGCTGGCTGGCGATGCCCCTCCTCGACGGTTCGACTACGAATCTCTGGGCGATTTCCACCGACACCGGTGAGTGGCGGCGGCTCACCGATTTTGGCGAGCGCAACGTGATGATCGCGCGGCGGATTGCGTGGTCGCGAGACGGCAGACACTTGTACGCGTCGGTATCCGACGTCGACTCGGACGTCATCATGCTCGCCGGTTTGCCGTAGCGTCACACACGGAGAACAGGAACTGACTGGACCGCTATACGGCTCCAAACGCGAATTTTGCACTCGTGAATCCGTATAGCGGTCCTGGGTACGCGGATGACACCTGTCAATGAGAGTCGGCAGGCCGACCTGCCATGACATCGTATCGCCCGGCGGAAGCCTGAAACTTGTGTGACGGGTGCCGGGGGCGCGCCCAGGAGTCAGGCGGCGCGCAACGTGAATTCGACGCGGATGGCGTCGAACGGGAACGCCACCCGGTTCGCCTCGGTCCTCTCCAGAAGGCCAGCGTCGATCAGCGCATGCACGTCGCCATGGACGGCTTTCACATCGCGTGCGACCCGTCGTGCGACCTCACGGATGGTCAGTGGCCCTTGACCGGCCATGGCCTTGAGCACGTCCCATCGCTTCGCCGTGAGGACCTTCCAGAGCAGTTCGGGCGTGGCGAAGCTAATCCGGGCTCGCTGCTTCTTGCCTCTGAACGCCTCGAGTGCTCGACGCGTCACGTCGTCGCGGGAGGCGACCTCCAACGTCACGGTCTTCATTGTCGCTGCCTCCATGCGTCCACGTCCGCCCAGAAATCGGCCAGGAGTGTTTCGTAGCTGCTGAACGAATAGACGGTTGCGACGTCGCCGACGTGCCGGTGATCACCTTTGCCGGTCTCGTTGTCGTAGCGCAGCACACATTCGCCGGCGACGACGAGCGCCAGGCGGTACTTGAAGCGGTGCGTCGAACCCTTGACTGGGTGTGGAACACGCCAGACGACCACTTCGGCGAAGGCATCCTCGGCCAGGACATGGCGCTCCTGGGTCAGCGCCTCCGCCTTCATGTTGGAGATTATGCCAACACCCTGGGTTGTTGTCAAACACTCCAACATTGCTGGCAACGGTCATGACCATTGCTCGGCTGTGGGACTGACAGCACTCAGCCGCCCCGCATTTCGGGCACGAGGCGCGACTTCGAGCGGCGTCGGGGTCGGCTGCGTGAATCCGAGGATCCTCCCGGTCGTGACGCGCTGGATCATCTCTACGGCAGAGCGTCGTGACGCGGCTGCTCGAAGCCGGTGAACCGACCCGAGTGACACCGGTCGATCTCCATGGCGCACGCTGAATCTACGATGGGATGTGCGCGGTGGTCATCCCACGCGCCGCCGCCGCAGTCGTCTGTCGAGCGTCAGCGCTCACGAAGATGAAGGCAGACGGGGCCAAGCGAGTGGCGAACAACTGCGCGGATGCCACGTGAATGGCGTCGAGCGCTCGCAGGGGATGGGTCGCAGCTAGCGTCTCCGCAGCGGCGAGTGCCTCGCTGGAGACTTCGACAAAAGTCCAGAAGGCTCGGTCGGCGGTGACGCGTTTCAGGATCGTGGGTATCTGCTCCTCATCGAGCGTGCCGTCGGACACTCGGCGCCGCAAGGCGCTGCGTACCTCAATCGGCAGGACCGCCGAGACGACGCAATCGTTCTTGCGGAGAAGCTGCAGCACCTCGCGGCGGCCGATCTCGTCGACGTAGCGCTTGATGAGGGCGCTCGTGTCGAAGTACGCCCAGGCCACAGCTACGTTAGAAACGATCCTCGCGGTCTTCGATGATCGTGTGCGAGAGCGACTTGCCCTTCAGTCTGATCGGCTTCCAGCGGGGCGACGGCAGCCGACCTTTGCGAGAGGGCAAGGTAATCAGCCCTTTGTCGGCCATCCCTGTGAGGGTGGCCTCCAAGGCCTGCTCTTCCTTGATCGGTTTGATGACTGCGATGGGGTGTCCACGCTCGGTCAAGATGACTTCGTTGCCGGCGCGGACCGCCTTGATGGCTTTCGAGAAGTGCTGGTTGGCTTCGCGCAGTCCAAGCTTCATGTAGTGATGTTACTACATTCAGACCCAGTCTGCCGTCGAACTTGAAGCACACCCACGTATTCTCCACGTGCGACGCCTCGAGCGCTCGACGCGTTCCACCTATCGCTCCTGCTATCATTCCGCCCGTGCGCTGAAGCGGGCGCATCGGAACAGCGGCTGGAGGGAACTGTGATGATGGACCGGAGAAAGTTCGTCGCTGCTGCCGCGGCTGGGCTCGGTGCTCAGCTGGTTCACCCGTCCCGTGGCGCCCTCGCGCACACCACGACACAAGCCCCGATCGCAACGCCGCGCCTTCCGCCCGATGCGGGTCTGTTCCCAGGCTTCGAAGCCCGATGGGTTCGTACCCAGGGCGCCGACATTTTTCTGAGGCATGGTGGTGAAGGCCCGCCACTCCTCCTGCTGCACGGCAATCCCCTCACGCACGCCTCCTGGCACAAGGTGGCCGGGGTCCTGGCCAGGCGATTCCACGTGGTGGCGGCCGATCTTCGGGGTTACGGCGACAGCGTCGGCCCGGCCGACGGAGGCGTCAATCACGTCAACTACTCGTTTCGCACCATGGCGCAGGATCAGGTCGACGTCATGACCGCACTCGGATTCGACCGGTTCTTTCTGGCTGGTCATGACCGGGGCGCGAGGACGGCGCATCGTCTGGCGCTCGATCACCCGGATCGCGTGCGAAAAGTGGCGCTGCTGGACATCGTCCCCACCCGCTACGTGTGGGCGCATACGTCGCGCGAGTGGGCGCTCGGGTCCTGGCACTGGTCCTTCATGGCGCAGCCCGACGAGCTGTTCGAGCGCATGATGGCGGCGGTTCCCGCGCGCGAGTACGTGCTGCGCCACCTGAGCCGCACTGGCAAACCGGCGTTTTTCGACGATCGCGCGCTCGCCGAGTACGTCCGCTGCTTCACGTCGAAGACGATCCACGGCTCCTGCGAGGACTACCGTGCCGCGGCAAGCATCGACCTCGAGCACGACGACGCCGATCACCAGGCCGGGCGTAAGATTGCCGCGCCGGCTCTCGTGATGTGGGGACGCCGCAGCGCCGTCGGACAGTTGTACGGCGACGTGCTGGCGATCTGGCGCGAGGTGGCGAGTGACGTGACCGGCGGCGCCGTCGAGAGTGGCCACTATCCTGCGGAGGAAGCCCCGCAGGCCGTCATGGAGGCGTTCGAGCGCTTTTTCGCGTAGGCGTGCAACCTCTGCTTTGACACAAAGCATTGAAGTCGCCTCGGCGAAGCTCGACAGTTTGCCTACTCAAGCCGGAAACCGTGAATAGACACGCCTCCTCTCGACCGGTACATCCATTGCTCGGTTCCATGGCGTGCTGGCCGAGCTCAAGAGCGCCGCGTTCCTGGTGTCCCGCCAGGCCGGGCTGACGCGATGGATCGCCAATAGCCGCTGGCGCCGCACACGGCTGCTCGTGCTCTGCTATCACGGCGTCTCGCTCGTGGACGAGCACGAATGGAATCCTGAGCTGTACATCTCACGCGCGACGCTGGCGCGTCGCTTCGCGCTGCTGCAGCGCGCGGGCTGCAGCATCCTGTCATTAGACGAGGCGGTCCGGTGTCTGTATGCCGGCAGGCTTCCGGACCGCGCCGTCACCATTACCTTCGACGATGGCTACTGCGATTTCACGGCCGGCGCCCTGCCGTTGCTGACTGCGTATGGCTGGCCGGCCACGGTGTATGTCACAACGCACCAGTGCGATCGCCGGCGGCCGGTGGTGCACCTGCTTGCCTCCTACGCGCTGTGGAAACATCGGCATCAAACGCTCGACGCACGCGGGATAGCCGGGCTCGATCGCATCTATCCGCTCGCCTCTTCTGCCGCACGCCAGAGAGCCGTTGCGGACATGCAGGCTCGGATGTCCAGTGACGGAATGAACCCCGACGACGAACGGTTGTTCGCACGCCAGGTGCTGGAACGCCTGGGCATTGAAGATGGCGATCTTTCGACGATCCCTGTTCTGTGCCTCATGACCGCCGCGGACCTTGCCGATGTGGCACGGCGCGGCATCGCGATCGAGCTGCACACCCATCGCCATCGCGTGGCGGCAGACGGCGACGATCTCATGGAGGAAATCCGTGTCAACCGCGCGACCGTTCGCGCGGCGACCGGATGCACGCCACGCCACTTCTGTTATCCGAACGGCACGTACCGCGCGTCGCATCTCCCGGCGCTCGAACGCGAAGGCATCGAGAGCGCCACGACGTGCGATCCGGACCTCGCGTCGCCGGCATCACACCGGCTGCTGCTGCCACGTCTTGTCGACAATGAGATGGGTACCGATCTCCGGTTCGAAGCGTGGGTCACCGGCCTGGCGACGTGGCTGCCCCGCCGCACGCGGAAGGCCGATGTCGTCGATTGAAGCGATTCGCCCGGTTCTTGCCGGCTGGCTCGACTGCGATGCTGCGCACGCGACGCGGCTCGCGATCGAGTCGACTGGTGTCTCACCGGACGAGGCCCGTTCGTGGCTGCGGTCGGTCACCGAAGAGCCCTCCTCGAGCGCGCGCATCCTCTGTCTCGTGTCCGCCGCCCGTCGCCGCGGTGCGATTCCTGAAGGCAGCGTGGCTATCGAGCGATGGCTGCTGGTGCGGCAAGGGCTGGATGCGATCGACTCAGAGGCGATGGCCACGCTCGGCGATCACGCTCGCCGGCTGACCTCTCAGGAGATCGCCACGCTTGTCGAGGATGACCCCTGGCTGCAGACAGGACTCGTCGCCTCGAACGTGCGGTTCCGTGAGTTCGCGAAGATCGTAACGGGGCGGCGCTTCTGCGCCGGGCTGTTTCATTGGGAGGAGTGCGGCGTTCGCCGGTCGTGGCTGTTCAGGGTGCCGCCGCGCGATTGGATGAGCCTCGGAACTACGCTCCTGCACATGGGAGGGCTCGGTCCCATGATGTTTCCGCACCTGAATCCACGCCGGCGCTCGCCGCATCTCCAGGAGCCGGACATCAACCAATCGCTGGCGGTACTCGCCGAATCGCTGGATCGGCGGCCCGATCTGCGCGGCATGGCCGCCGCGTCATGGCTCCGGTCGCCAGACACGCACCGCGTTTCGCCGAAGCTCGCCGCGGTGAACGCGCCGATTCTTGCCGGTGGCGGGTTCGTCACCACCGTCGGCGCAGCTCCAGACGACTGCGGTGTCTTGGCGAACAGCCAACGCCGGAGCCTTCTCTATCAGGAGGGTAAGTTCAAGCCGACGATCGGCCTCGTGCTCTGGCCGCGCGATGCGATGCTCCGCTGGTGGCGCGCGCACCCCACGCTCGCGAGCGGGTCGTGGCTCAGCGGTCCAGCCGCATACGGCGAAGGAGATCTCAATTAGATCGGCAGCACACCGACACGACAAGACCACGAAACACACGAAGGTCGCGAAGACCACGAGTAATAAAACCAAGCTAAATGTGGTGATCTTCCTGATCTTCGTGGCCTTCGTGGTTCGCGTGGCGACGGGACGCGCTACACTGTCGCCGTTGACCGGGAGGGGTGCCATGACGATGAGAGCCGGGACAGTTGTCGCGTCTGCGCTGTTGCTCGCAACGCCCTCGTGGGCCCAGGACCTCGGGCCGCACTTCCGCAAAATCGCAGACGGCATCTACGTGCAGACCGCGCGCGAGGTCAATTCCAACGTCGGGATCATTCTCACGAGCGACGGCGTGGTGCTCATCGACAGTGGCCAGACGCCGATCGATACGCGTGAAGTGGCGGAGGTCGTGAAGAAGCTCACGCCGCTGCCGGTCAAGTACATCATCGATACCGAGGTACATCCCGACCACACCACCGGCCACTTCGTGTTCTCGCCTCCTGCGATCGTCGTCAACCACCAGGGCGCCGGCGACGCCATGCGGAAAGCGGAGAACCCGAACCGGTCGCAGACGCTTGCCGCGCAGTCTCCCGAGATGGCGCAGGCCTCACAGGGTTACCGGCTCGTCGTGCCCCACATCGAGTACCAGCAGAAGATGACGTTGCGCGTGGGGGAGCGAACCCTCGAGCTCATGCACCTGAAGAACGCCCACAGCGAAGCGGATACCGCCGTGTGGCTGCCTGCTGAACGCGTCCTGTTCGCCTCGTCGGTCGCGATTCCAAACAGCCTCAACAACGTGCGGGCCTTCGTCACGATTCCCGAGATGCTGGCTGCGACGCGCATGCTGCGATCGTTGAACCCGGCCGCCGTCATCCCGGGACACGGCTCGTTCGGGACAACCGCGATCTTCGATGCGAGTGAGAAGTACTACACGCTCCTGGTGGAGCGCGTGCGCGCGATGGTCATGCAGGGACGAACGCGCGACGAGATTACCAAGGAGCTCAAGATGCCGGAATCGGCGAGCTGGGCCTACCAGGACCGGTGGCCGAGCAACGTGGATGCGGCGTATCGCGCCGCGACACAGAAGTAGGAATCGTAGTGACGTTGATCGTGACCGGCTGTTCCATAAAACAGTGGTTCGGTCCTACAATGCGCCGAAGCCGTCGGCGCAGGAACAGAGATGGGAGTTCCGACAATGCCACATCCTGGTTGGGTTGTAATGGCCGTCCTTTTCGTTGCAACGCTGGGCCTCCCCGCTGAGACACTCGCCCAGGCGAATGCTTCGGGTGGCTGGTTGGTTCCGGAGTGGAACAAACCGCCGGTCACGGATGCGAACAGGAAGCCGGCGCCGCGGCGCAGCCTGGCCGGCACGTGGGGGCCGGCAGCGGGAGCGGGCGCAGGGACCCAGGCAAGTGGTGTGCAGTTGAAGCCGAACAACGGCAGGCCGGAAAATCAACTTCCGTATACTCCCTACGGCCTGGAGCTGTACAAGTCCCACAAGGCGCTCGAGGGGATCGACGCGGTGCTGCCTTCCCAGGACAACGATCCCAGAAATCGCTGCGAGCCGTTGGGAATGCCGCGCTACAACCACTACAACGTCAGGCTCACGCAGTTCTTTCAAGACGAGCACAAGATTGTGATCCTGTATCACTACGACAACCGCTGGCGCGTCATCTGGACCGACGGTCGCCAGCTTCCCACCTTGGTGGATGGCGGCGTCGCCATCGCCGGTGAAATCCGGGAGCCGCGGTTCTTCGGCTACTCGGTGGGCCGGTGGATAGACGACTACACGTTCCAGGTCCAGACGGTAGGCGCGATGCCGGAAGACCGCGTGTGGCTCGATTCGACGGGCCGGCCCATCAGCGACCAGGTCCGCGTCACCGAGACATTTCAGCGCGTGGACTATGACACGCTGGTGTGGTCGGAAACGATCGACGATCCGAAGGTGTATGCCAGGCCGTGGGAGACCTTGAAACTCCCGATGCGCTTGCACGATCCCCGTACCGACATCCAGGAGTACTACTGCTCACCGGCCGAGCAGGAGAACTACAACAAGCTGTTCGGCAACACGGCGAGCGGCAAGTAGGCTATATAGAGTCTTTGGTCTTTGGTCTCTGGTCTTTGGGCGCGACTAAAGACCAAAGACTAAAGACTAGAGAGAGGCACTTCCAGGAAAGAGGGCGCCATGAGAAATCGGCCGGTCGTCGTGTTGGCTCTCGCCGTCGGGCTGCTGATGCCATGGCCCCTGCTCGCGCACCACGGCAGCGCGGCGTTTGACACCGGGAAAAAGGTGACGCTGAAAGGGACTGTGAAGGAATGGGTGTACTCCAATCCCCACTGTCTGCTGAGACTGGACGTCACAGGCGAGGACGGCCAGGTGGTGCCGTGGGTTGCGGAGGGTCAGGCTCCGAATGTCATCTTTCCCGCCGGCTACCGCAAGGATTCGTTCAAGGCTGGAGACCAAGTGACAGTCATTGTGGAGCCCGTCAAGAATGGTCGGCCCTTGGGGCGCATCCTCCAGTCCGTGCTCGCCGATGGCAAAGTCCTGGGCGTTGCGTCATCTGCCGGGACAGCACCACCGCAGCCATAATTCGGGGCCCGCAAGCGGCAAGAGGCCAGCGAGGGATTCATGAAGAAGGTGCCGTACCTGTTCGCCGCGCTGCTGGCGCTGGCGCTCGCGCCTGCAGCGGAGTCGCAGCAGGTCGGCGGCGCCGCGCCCGGGCCCGCGGCCGGCGAGGTGCCGTTCATCTTTCTGCCCAGTCCGACGATCCCCGACGCAGACGCCGCGCGTCAGCCGATTCCGCGGCTGCCCGATGGCACCGTGGATCTCACCGGCCCCTGGGTGGGCGGCGGCTCCAACGTCGACATCGAGCTCGAGGGTGGATTGAAGCCTGGAGATCTGCCACTCCTCCCCTGGGCGAGCGAGGTCAGGGCCAGGCGAAACAAGGCAGAGGAACCCTACACGGCGTGCCTGCCGATGGGGGTCCCGCGTGTCAACCCGTACCCGTGGAAATTCGCGATGTCCTACACCGCGAAGGGACTGTCGCATATCTACGTGCTGCACGAGACCGGCGACGCGGGCGCGCATCGCGTCGTCTACATGGACGGCCGCACGCATCCTGCGGACCCGATCCCGACGTGGTGGGGGCACTCGATCGGCCGGTGGGACGACGACACGCTCGTCGTCGACACCGTGGGCTACAACGACAAGTTCTGGTTCGACAGCCGCGGCACGCCGCACACCGAGCAACTGCACACGGTGGAGCGGTATACGCGCATCAACTGGGGACGACTGCGCCACGTGTTCCGCCTGGACGACCCGGGCGCGTTCTCGAGACCGGTGACGTTGAACTTCGTGGCGCGGCTGCTGCGCCCGGACCTGAAGACGGGCGGCGGCGAGCTGATGGAGTTCATCTGCCTCGAGGACAATCAGTACGGCTCCGCGGCGGGGCTGAGGCCGGGCACCGGGACCAGCCTCAAGTAGAGAGGACCGCGTCGAGCGGGTTGACGATGCCGATTCACGAATACGCATGCAAGGCGTGCGGCAGCCAGTTCGAGCATCTCTTGCTCCCGGCCGCGAAGACCGAGCCCGTCTGCCCGGCCTGCGGGAGCCGGGACCTCGAGAAGCTGATGTCCGGGTTCGCGTTGAGCACACGCGAACTGACGAAGGCGCGCGTCAAGGCGGCGCGGACACAGATGGCGCAGAGCAAGGACCACAAGGACAAGCAGGTCGCGGAAGCCGAGTACCACAAGCACCACATCGAGGACCACCTGCCACCCTCCGATACTCCGCCACGCCGAAGCAAATGACTTCCGGATCGTGGCGGATGGTCATCCTCGCCAGCCTGGGCGGCACGCTGGAGTACTTCGACTTCATGCTGTTCGCCATCTTCGCGCAGCAGATTGGCCAGGCGGTGTTCCCCAGCAGCGATCCGCTCGTGTCGCTCATGCTGGCCTTCACCACGTTCGCCGTGGGGTACCTGGCGAGGCCGATTGGCGGCGTGATCCTCGGCAACCTTGGCGACCGGTTCGGGCGGCGCGGCGTGTTCCTCGCCTCAATCTTCATCACCTCTGCCGCCACGCTCGGCATCGGGCTGGTGCCGGCCTACGCCTCGTGGGGCATCGCGGCCAGCATCACGGTCGTGGCGCTGCGCATCATCCAGGGGTTCTGCCTGGGAGGAGAGCTGCCGGGCGCCGTGACCTACGTCGTCGAGTCGGCGCCCCGGTTGGCGCCCTTCGTCTGCAGCGTCGTCTATGCGTGTGTCACTGCCGGCGTGGCGATCGCCACGGGGATCGCGCTGGTCGTGGGCCGCGTGATGACTCCAGAGGAGGCGGTGCAGTACGGATGGCGCATCGCGTTCATCGCCGGCGGCGTCATGGGGCTGGCCGGCTACTGGCTGCGCCGTTCCTTTGAAGAGTCGGCCGAGTTCGCGGAGCTGAAGCGGCTCAAGGCGGTGTCGACGCACCCGTTTCGCGATCTCGTTCGCACGCACCCCTGGCAGATTGTGGCCGCCATGGCGGTGCAGTGCTCGACCGCAGGTTTCAACGGTCTGTTCTTCGCCCATATGCCGGCGTACCTGATCGGCGTGCTCCAGTACGACCAGCAGACGGCCGTGTTCGCGCAGACCTACGGCGTGGTGTTGCACGCGATGCTGATTCTCGCGGCCGGCTGGCTCGCCCTGCGTGTGGCGCCGCACCTGTTGCTGCGGGCCGGAGCGGTGATGCTGGCCGTCGGCGCCTACCCCTTCTACGCCGCACTGTCCAGCCGGCCGGCGGACCTCGTCCTGCTCATGACCGTGGCGGCAGCCGGAGGGGCGTTCGTGAATGCAACGTTCGCGTTCGTCACCGCCGACCTGTTTGCCACGCGCGTCAGGTTCAGCGGCATCGCGGTGGCGCAGAACATCACTCAATCGGCATTCGGCGGCACGACGCCACTCATCGCCACCGCATTGATCGCGACGCTGGGAACGGCGGCGGCGCCTGCCGCGTATCTGATTGGGTGCGCCGTCATCACGTTTCTAGGCAGTCTCGCGGCCACCCGGTTCAGCAGTCAGCTTCGCCGTGCCGGAGACGGGTCGCGCATGAGCGCCACGCCGGCAACGCCGGCAGATCTACGGAGCGGCGGAGTGGGTGCGTTGCGCCAGGCGCCGGCCCATATGCGGCAACCGGCGCCGTGATACGGGCCACAGAGACACAGAGGCACAGAGAACATCTTGAAAAACTCTGTGTCTCTGCGTCTCTGTGGCGCCTTGGTCGCTTGCACCGCAGGACGCATCGAGGATAATTCATCTGTCCCTTCACTAAGAAAGGAGCACTGCGATGTCTGCTTCACGTTTCGCGAGGTTCCTGCTGACGGCGCCGGTCGTCGCATGGATTGTCCTGCAGGGTGTCCACACGCAGGAGGCGCAGCAACCCGTGAACAGCGGCGCCAACCCGTACCGGGTCATGCGGGACTGGGGCAAGCTGCCCGACCGGCCATGGGGCGGGTCCAACGGCGTCGCGATTGACCGCGACGGCAAGTCCGTCTGGGCGGTCGACCGATGCTCGCCGGGCACCACGCCGGGCTGTCTGGGGACCAAGGTCAACCCTGTTCACAAGTTCGATGAATCCGGCAAGGAAGTCAGAAGCTTTGGCGGTGGCATGTTCGTGTGGCCGCATGGCCTTCACGTCGACCAGGATGGAAATGTCTGGGTCGCCGACTCAGGTCATACGACTCCGGACCTGCTCAAGAAGTTTCCTGGAGAAAAAGACAAGGGGAGCGTCGTGGTGAAATTCAGCCCCGAGGGGAAGGCGCTCATGACGCTGGGGAAGGCCGGTGTGGCTGGAAACCCGCCCGATGCCCTGACCGACCCGACGAACGTGTTGACCGATTCAAACGGCGACATCTACGTCGCAGAGAGCCATACCGACGTCGAGAATCCGAATCTCGTCGGACGCATCTCGGTGTTCGACAGGACCGGGAAGTTCCTCAGGACGATCGGGAAGACGGGGACCGGGCCGGGCGAGTTCCGGACGCCGCACGCCCTCGTGTTCGATTCCCGGGGCCGGCTCATCGTCGCCGACCGGCACAATCACCGCATTCAGATCCTGACGAAGGAAGGGAAGTACATCGGGGAATATCGGGAGTTCAGTCGCGCGAGCGGGGTCGCGATCGACAAGAACGACACCATCTATGCGGCCGACTCCGAATCAGATGCGCGGAGACATCCTGGCTGGCTCAAGGGGATCCGGATCGGGAGCCTCAAGGACGGCAAGGTAACGATGTTCATTCCGCCGCACAAGACCGACGGGCCAGACGGCGCGATGGGCGAGGGGATCGCCATCGATGCCGCCGGCAACTTGTACACGGCGGAAGCCACCGTGAGGGGCGTCACGAAATACAGTAGGCAGTAGGCAGTAGGCAGGCAGTAGACAGTCGACAGCAGGCAGTAGAGGCAGTAGGCAGAGGCCGTGGGAGGACGCCGTCAGTGACTGAGGTGCTGATGCTGCCTACCGCTTACCGCTTACTGCTTACTGCCTACTGCCTACTACAGAGAAACATCTATTGGGAGGTGTGTCATGCGTCGCACTCGTGTCCTCGTTGTGCTCGTCTTCGCTCCGCTGGCGGCCATTCTGATCGACCAGGCCGCGGCACAGCAGCCGGCTCGTCCGCCGGTGGGTTTCTTCATAACCAGCTCTACCTCCGGTACGGGCAACCTCGGGGGACTGGCCGGCGCCGACAAGACGTGCCAGACGCTGGCCGCGGCGGCCGGCGCGGGCAATCGAACGTGGCGGGCCTACCTCAGCACGAACGGCGCCGGCAGCGTCAACGCCCGCGACCGGGTTGGGTCCGGCCCCTGGTACAACGTCAAGGGCGTGCTCGTCGCGCAGAACCTGGCCGAGCTGCACTCCGACAAGGCGAACATCAACAACGACACGGCGCTTGACGAGCAGGGCCGGACGATCAATTCGCAGGGCGCGCCGAACCGTCACGACATTCTGACCGGCTCGACGACCGAGGGCCGGGCGACAGAGATGACATGTGAGAACTGGACGAGCAGCGGCGCGGGCAGCGCCATGCTTGGACATCACGATCGCCTGGCCCGCGGAAATCCAGGCTCGCCGTGGAACTCGGCCCACCCGTCGAAGGGGTGCTCGGCGGACAACCTGATAGCCACAGGCGGTGCGGGATTGGTGTATTGCTTCGCGGCGAAGTGATCAGATCGTTCACGCTTCTCGGCGGGATTCCAATTGCGTGGGGCGAACCGCTGGGTTCGCCCCACACAATTCGCTATCGCTCCGTCAGTTCGTGCCCGGCTTGGCGCTGCTGACGAACTTCGCGAAGTCCGCCCACGGGAACGTACGACCCCCGTGGATGGGCGCGATCGTCGTGACATCCAGCTTCAGCCGCTGCACGTTGTTGTAGAACGTCCTGTGCGACGCCGTGACCATCGCCGGCATCGGCGCGCCCTGTGCCGGCGGCGTGAACAGGTCAGCCTCGATGACCATCTTCTCCTGCGGCAGGTACGCGATCACCATGCCCTGCGCGTGCTGGAGACCCTGGACGTTGTAGATCTCCATGGTTCGTGTCCCGTCGCTCAACACGTGCTTCTGGCCCACCGCCTCGAACGTGTACCCCTCCGACACCTCTTCGGGCGGGAAGAGCGCCAGGCGGTCGGGCTGCAGCGTCCACGGCCGGATCCAGAGCACCTCCGCGTAGTACGGCAGATTGTTCTGCTGCATGACGATCGTCAGGTTCTCCGACGCGACGTAGGCGCGGAGGCCGCCGAGGTGATCCCAGTGGTGGTGCGAGCTCACGACGTACCGGATCGGCTTGTTGGGAATCGCCCTCTTGATTTCGCGAATCACGGCGAGCGAGCGCGCCTCGTTGAGCGGCGCATCGAACACCGTGATGTGGTCGCGGAACTCGACAGCGACGCTGGCGTGTGTTCCGCCGCCCATGTAGAAGATACCGTTCCCGATCTTCTGCACGTCGACCTGCACGGGCGGCACCTTGGCCGTCCGTACCGCGTCGGGGACGGCAGGCGCGGCGTCGGGCACGTTCGCCCGGAGGTTCGAGACGGTGAGGCCGAACGAGTTGTGCCCGCCGCTCACGTTCACGCCCTGCCCCTCCAGGTCGTCATCGAGATCGTGATGCGCGTGGAAGTTGGTCGGGAACATCACGCCGCCAAAGTCCTTGTAGCCCCCGTAGACGAGCTCGTGATACAGGTCGCCGACGACCGGATTCGGGAGCCACGTCTGCACGCGCTCCACCAGGTTCTTGCTGTTGATGCCGCACTGCACGCGGTACTTGCCGAGCGCCATGAACGACACGCCGATGATGCGGCCCTTGTTCTGCTCGTTCCGTTCGGCGGCGATCGGATTGGCCCCCGGCGCCAGCGCCGCCTTGAGGCAGCCGTGCGGTGTCAGCCAGATTTCGAGCTGTCGCACCTCGGCCACCGCCGGCTGCGGGACGATATTGGTGCCGTCCACGTTCCAGGCGAAGGTGCCGCTGACGACCCAGTTCCGGCGCTGCTCCCCGACGATCGGGGTGGTGATGACCGGTGCGTTGGCGCCGCCGATCGGGCCGCCCTGTCCGGTGCTCGTCCTGAGCCCGTACTCCTCGCGAGAGGACCTGGCCTCGTAGTCGATCGTGCGCGTATACGTAGTGATGATGGGGGCCGGCCAGTCCATCGCCGGGTTGTAGTTCTGTCCCACTGCGGCCACATACCCCTCAGTCCCGGAGTACTGGATACTGCGAAGGTTCTCGCCGCCCATCGCCTTGAGGGCGGCCTGCAGCACGGTCCGGGCATCCGGCTCCTGGGCGATCCCCGGCATGCAGACCAGGGCCAGCGGAAGACCAACAAGGAGAATCCACAATCTGCCTCTCATATCTCCTCCTATTTCCAAATTCGCCGATTTCAACGAGCGCCCGGTGCGGCAATCACGCCTGTGCCGAATTCGTAGCGAGACGCGCGCCGCGCTCGGCCATTTTGCTGCACCAACACTACTCCAACTACCCCCGCGGCATACAGCAGCACCCGATCGCGCCGCCAGACCTTCCTCTTCCGCGCGCGGGCCACGGCTCAAGACGCTCCGTCAGGGGACGAGCGGCGCGAGTGGAAACACGAAGACGAACGACAGCGACCACGGGCTGGCATCGTCGATGAAGCGTTCCCCGGCGACAACGTCTCCCGCTTTGGGCAGTCCCGTGGCGACGTAGTCCAGCGACACTTCGGCTTCGACATTGCGAAGCCAGTGACCCTCCCTCAGTCTGTTGAACACGTGGAACGCCGTGTCCCACTCGAAGTTGAGCTTGTGGGTATACACGCTGCCGGCACTGGGCGTCGCGCCGGGGCTGAACTTGTCCACGACATCAACGTGCGACGAGACCCAGCCGCCGGTATGGCCGGTGTCGAAGAGGTCGAAGTTCACTTCCGTCTCGATCTCGATGCCGTTGTCGCGAATCCCGCTGCGGCCGGACTCGGTGACCGTTGTGCCCGTGAACGGATGTTCCGCGGTGGTGCCGAAGGGCAGGAAAATCGCCTCCAGTGTGAGACCGACGCGCGGAACCGTCGTGGGCACCTCGAGGGCGAAGATCAACTCGAACACCGTGTCTCGCGGTGCGCGCTCGACGACGCCGTCGGCCTCGACGCGGGGCCGGCTTCCGAGGTTCTCGATTGTCCAGGTCGGCTCGATCTTCAGCTCCGGCGCACAGAGAAACACGCAGCGGGTGTTCTGCGCCACCGCGGGAGTGGAGACGAGCACGAGCGCGGCCATCGTGAGTCCAACGCGCAGTGCGCGCCACCGAGTCACGTCCGGCGCTGGAACGTCAGTTGTTTCATGGCGCAAGCTACGCAAGCAAAGAGCCGATTTCGCGCCACGTACCTTAACACGGCGTACCAAGAGGCTGGGCCCCGCGAGCCCCCGAGCCGGGCGCCGGCCGAGCATCACGTAGTTGTGCTACTGTCCCTCGGACGATCCGACGTGCGCCTGCGTACACTCGTCCCGCCACTGATCGCGCTCATCACGCTCGCTATCGCACGCGAAGCCTCGGCGCAGCCGCTCGGCGTCGAACGGCTGCCGCCAGAGGTGTTCGCGGTCGTGCCGCCGTCCGCCCGCGTGCGCGGTGAGCCGGGCGCGATGACCGTTCAGCCGCGGGCGTGCCGGACACTGCCGACCGGCGACACGAGACGTCGCATCGTCGACGTCGCCGTCCAGGAATGGGGCTTCTTCGGGTTTCGGGTGGCCGACCCGGCCGATGTCGAGGATGATGCGCCCGGAAACGGTACGGCCAACGCCGATGGTCCTTCACCCGACGGCCGCCGCGGCCGCCGTGGGCGGCTTCCCCCGGCGGAAGCGGCGCGCGTCGCCGCCTCGATTGCCGGGTACTGGGCCGTCACGCCCGAAGGACCCTGGATCGTGCAGAGGCAGAACGACCGGTGGGAGGGACCGGACGGCATCGCCGCGCGATGGAACGCCCCGTGGTCGGCTGCGTTCGTGTCGTGGGTGATGTGCGAGGCGGGCCTCGGCGCGACGCATCAGTTCCAACGCGCCATCGCCCATCACACCTATATCGACCAGGCGATTCGTGCCCGCGCCGGACGGGCGCCACAGGCGGCCTTTGTAGCCTACGACGCGGGCGAGACGACGATCGCGCCGGGCGACCTGTTGTGTTCATCGCGCCGCCCCGCCTACCGCACGATTGCGGAGCGCCGCCAGCAGATGGGGGTCGGCGCACGAAGCCATTGCGACGTGGTGGTCAAGGTGGACGAGGCGCGCGCGCGCATTCACGCCATTGGCGGCAACGTACGGGGAGTCGTCAGCCTGAAACAGCTCCCCGCGATTGACGAGGCAGGGAGACCGCTGCGGCTGCGCACCGGCGACGGTGAGCGCCCGATGTTCGCCCACCTAAAGCTGCGCGCCGCGCCGATCGACGCGAACGCGCTGGATACGAGCCCCACCATCGCAGCTCGCTCGCGCCGAGACGTCATCTCCACGGCGCGGCCTCCGGGCAGACCTGGAGCTCAACCCGGTTCCTGATTTCCTCACGACACGATTGTTGTCGGCTTGCCTTGATAACTGGCGGGGCGTAGAGTTGGCACCAGGTTGTCCGGAAACGCGCAAGGACCTTTGACTTTTGGCTTACGCACAGGAGTCACCCCAGCCGGTTGTGTTGATAGGGATACGGAACACCGAGACACCGAGACACGCTAGTGGATTGGCCTCGGTGCCTCTGTGCCTCGGTGGTTCGTGATCATCAAGTGAAGTGAGCTCCGGGATTAAGGGCCTGAGGTGAGCGGACCATGACACGAGCAGGGATCGGAGTGCTGATGCTGGCGGCGATCGTTGCCGGCCTGGGTGGACGATCGAGCGGTGCTGCACCGCAGGCGGTGGCGCAGGCGTCCGGCGCCGGAGGCGGCGGCGCGCGGGTCGTGTCGAGCCTCGTCGGCGCCGCGCGAGCGATGGACGGAACCCTTCTGGGGGGCGTCGTCGTCTCGGCGCGCGCGGTGGCGAAGAGCGTCACGACCTCGGTGTTCACCGACGATCGAGGCGAGTACGTGTTTCCGTCGCTCGAAAACGGCCAGTACCACGTGTGGGCGCAGGCGGTGGGATATGAGACGGCGCGAGCCACGGTGACCATCGAGGCGACGCGCCAGGCCCGCCAGGCCTTCACGTTGAGCACGATCGAAGACATTACGCCGCACGTCTCGGGATCGGAATGGCTCGCGGCACTGCCCGAGGACACCAAGGAGCAGCGCCGCGCGAAGGAGATCTTCCGCGCCAACTGCACCGCCTGCCATAGCCCCGCCTATGCGCTGCAGAACCGGTTCGACGAAAGCGGCTGGCGCGCGGTGATCATGTTCATGGAGCGAAACACGGGCACAGGCGGGATCAACCGGCACTCGACCATCGTCCATCACCGGGACGACCTGGCCCGGTACCTCGCGGCCGTGCGCGGACCGTCATCCCCCCCGCTGACATTCAAGCTCCAGCCGCGGCCGGCCGGCGACGCCGCCCGAGTCGTGGTCACCGAATACGACATCCCCCTGGCCGGGGCGAGAACGGAGCGGGCGTGGAACGACGGCAGCGACTGGTCGCTGGGGTGGCCGACCGCGTCGCTGGGCGCCCGGTGGATCCACGACGTGCTCGCCGACGACACCGGCAACGCGTGGGGGACCAGGGACAGAGGCCCGGCGGACATGACGCTCTTCAAGGTCAACACCACGACCGGACAGGTCACCGGGTTCAGCGTGAAGAACGGCCAGAACACCCGGCGGTCGCACTCGATCGCCAAGGACCGGAACGGCATCATCTGGTTCGATGGCGGGGACGGCACGCTGGGCCGGCTCGATCCCAAGACGGAGGCATTCGAGATGTTCACGCCTCCGCTGAACATGGGTGGTGGCCAGCTCACCACAGTGGATGTGGACGCGCAGGGCAAGATCTGGGGTGCGACCACGGGCGGCGCGAACCGCTTCGACCCGGTCACCAGGACATGGATGCACTTTACGAGCCTGTCTTTCGCCCGCAACTTCGTGTACGGCACGGCCGGCGACGCCGAGGGCAATGGCTGGTGGACCCAATACACCCTGGACCGCGTGGTCAAGGCCGATCCGAGGACGGGCAAGACGTACGAAGTGGTGATACGGCCGCCCTGGCTGGACAAACGCGAAGACGTGATCACGGCAGCCGATCGCGAGTGGTACACGTCGATGGGGGCGATGTCCTGGGGCAACATCAACACCATTCCGTACGGGCAGCAGCCCCGCCGGCTCGGGGCGGACAAGCGCGGCGATTCGGTGTGGGTGCCGAACAATGCAGCCAGCAACTTGGCAAAGATCAACATCCACACACTCGAAACGAAGTACTACCCGGTTGAAGGCAATCCCTATTTCGTGACGGTCGACAAGGATTCCAACGTCTGGACGAATCTGTTCATCGACGCAAAAGTCGGAAAGTTCAATCCGCGAACGGAACAGTGGACGTATTACACGCTGCCCAGCCGCTGCGAGTCGCGCAACATCTCGGTTGACGACATCCGCGGCGATGTGTGGATCCCCTGCGCCAACACGAGCCGCGTGATTCGCCTGCGGTTCAGGACGGCGGCAGAGATCCAGATCGGGGCAGACCCCAGTGATGCGTCGACTCAATGCATCACTGGGGTCTGACCCCGTTAGGCCGTTAGGAGCGATGGAGATGAGCCGACGGTGCTTGTGGTGCGTGGCGGTGCTCGTGACGATGACACCGCTCGCCATGACGTCAGGGGGCCGGGCCCAGCAGAACGGAGAAGCCCGGGCGACAGTCCCCACCGTCGTCCGTGAGGAGTACGATATGCGGACGTTCATGGCCCCGCTCGCGCTGACCGAGACGGAGCTGAAGGGCCGTGCGCTCGTCGCCCAGCGCTGCGCCAATTGCCACGGGGGCGCGCCGCCGCGAAACCCCGGTCCACTCCTCGGGCGCGAGACCGTCGAGAAGCGGGGCGAGGCCTTCATCCGCGAGAAGGTCCGGAAGGGGTCGCCGGTCATGCCCGGCTTCGAGTACACCCTGGAGCCGGCGCAGATCGACCAGATCGTTGCATTCCTGAAGACCTTCACGCCGTCCCCACGCGGTCAGGCCGCCGCGCAGGATTAGTCGCGGCCGCCGGCCTTTTCGAGGAAGGTGAATCGTGCGCGAGTCTCTCGTCACGGCGTCGTTAGTGGCCGTCTTCAGCATCGCGGCCGCGACATCCGCATCGGCGCAGGCCGTTGACACCGTCCTCCTCAACGGCAAGATCCTGACCGTCGATGCACAGTTCTCCACGCACAGCGCGCTCGCCGTGCGGGAGGGGCGGGTCGTTGCGCTCGGCCGCGACGAGGATATGCGCAGGCTTGCCGGCCCCACCACGCGCACGATCGATCTGCAGGGACGGACGGTCATCCCCGGCCTCATCGATTCCCACATGCACGCCACGCGCGCGGCGCTGAGCTTCAGCACCGAAGTGAACTGGATCGGGGCCGCGAGTCTGGCCGGGGCGTTGAACCGCCTTCACGAGGCGTCGCTCAGAGCCAAGCCCGGTGCATGGCTGATTGTGGCCACGCCTCCCGCCACGCTGGACACATTCAAGGAACGGCGCCGGCCCACGCAGGCCGAGCTGGTGGCCGCCGCGCCCAACCACCCCGTCTACGTGCAGCTCGCCTACGGCTGGGCGATGTTGACGCCGCTCGCCCTGAAGGCGCTGAACATTACGACCGACGCCGACTTGCCCCGCGGAAACCGGCTCGAACGGGACGCAGCCGGAAAGCTGACGGGAGCCGTCACCGGCAACCTCGTAGAGTTGTTCGACCGCCTGCCCAAACCGACCTTCGAACAACAGGTCGAGGGCACGAAGGTCTTTTTCCGCGAGCTCAACCGCCTGGGCCTGACGGGCGTCGTTGATCCGGGCGGCAACAATGTCACGCCGCGTGAATACCAGGCGCTGTTCAAGGTGTGGCGCGACAAACAGTTGACGCTGCGCGTCGCCTACAGCCTGTGCGGCATCACCGACGGCTCGGAGTTCGAGGAATATCAGCGGTACCTCGCGATGATGCCGCAGGGGTTCGGGGACCAGATGCTGCGGTTCAACGGCATCGGCGAGCGAATCACTTGGGCGATGAACGGCATCAACGGCATCCCGCCAGACGCCGACAAGGAGAAGTACTACGCGATCGTGCGCTGGGCCGCCGAGCGCCGTCTGACCGTGACGATGCACTGGAACAGCGAGGCCAATGTCGATCAGCTCCTCGGCATCTGGGAGCGCGTGAACCGGGAATTTCCGATCGCGCCGCTTCGGTGGACGATTGCGCATCTCAACGACGCGTCGCCCGGCACGCTTCAGCGCATGAAGGCGCTTGGGATCGGCTGGACCGTACAGGACGCGCGGTACAACTCCATCGACGCCACGCTCACGGGCGAACAGGCGGAAAAGGCTCGCCACGAGCCGCCCGTCGTCACGGGCAGCAAGCTTGGCGTCGTCATCGGCGCGGGCACCGACGCCCATCGCGTGTCCACGTACAACCCGTTCACCGTGCTCCAGTGGCTCCTCGACGGGAAGAACGCCAGCGGCACTGCGTTGCGTGGGCCCGAGGAAACGCCCAGTCGCGCCGACGCGCTTCGCTTCTACACGTCGGGAAGCGCCTGGGTCTCGCACGACGAAGGCGTTCGCGGCTCCCTCGAGGTCGGCAAACTCGCCGACCTGGCGGTGCTGTCGAAGGATTACATGAGCGTTCCGGTCGACCAGATCGGCGGCATCGAGTCCGTGCTCACGATGGTGGGCGGTAGCGTCGTGTATGCCGCCGGGCCGTACACGGCGCTCGAACACACCCGCTGACAAACCGGGACCCCGAAGCTCGACCTTTCCCTTCCGAGCCGAACGGCCGCGCGGCTGAGCTGGCAACGTTGGACCAAAGTCCTACATTGGACCAAAGTCCTACTTGTCAGGCGCATCCCTGGTAGGTATTGATCCCCCGACAGATCTCTGCCAGGCACCGACCGCGCCGCTCAGCCAATGACACGCACATACGACACTCGAGACTGTTCCTGGACGTTGGCCTTTGGTCTCATGCTGCTCAACATCGTCCCACTCCACGCCCAGTCGAGCGCGACGCTGGAGGGGCGCGTGTTCGATCCCTCGGGCGCGCTCGTTTCCGGCACGTCGATCCTGATGCGTCACCGCGCTACAGGCACCGAGAGAGGAGTCGTGACCGACACCGGCGGGGGGTACCAGATTGTCGCACTACCGGCTGGTGAGTACCGGGTCGAGGTACGGGCACCACGCTTCAACACTCAGATCCTCGAGAGGCTCATCGTGGAAGCCGCTCGAACGATCGTGCAGGATTTTCACCTAGCGCTCGGCAATGTGGCCGAGGACATTACCGTTGCGGCTCGTCTGTCGCCGATCGATCGAGCGAGCATCGCGGTTGGCCATGTGATGAACGAACGGCTCGTGCAGGATTTGCCGCTGAACGGACGACGATTCGTCGATCTCGGTTTTCTTCTCCCGGGATCGGTCACGCCCGCGCAGGGCGGATATCTGACGGCCCCAAGCCGCGGCGACGGGTTCTACGGATTCAATACTGCGGGGAGCCGGGAGGACGCCGTCAATGTCCTGGTCAATGGAGTGACCGTCAACGAGCAGTTCAACGATCTGACCTTACAGACCTCGGTCTCGACGGTTCAGGAGCTGAAGGTCGACAACTCGACCTTCAGTGCCCAATACGGACGAAACTCGGGCGCAATTGTCAACATCGTGACGCGGTCGGGCACGAATACGGTGCGCGGCGAGGCGTTCGAGTTCTTTCGAGACGATGCACTGGATGCCCGCAATTTTTTCAACCTCACGGGTGCACCTGAACTCTTTCGCCGCCATCAGTTTGGTGCCGCCGTCGGTGGTCCGCTCGTCAGGAACCGGCTGTTCCTCTTCGCAGCCTACGACGGTCAACGCCAGCGTCAGGGCCTCGACGTCAACAGCCTCGTCCTGAGTGACGCCGAGCGCGCAGCGGTGCGTGCCCCTCAGGTGGTCGAATTGCTTCGGTTCATTCCTCGCGCGAATCTCGTTGACGCGCGAGGTATTCCACGGTTCGTCGGCTTTGCAATCGCGCCTTTCGGAGCCAACCAGGGGTCCGTTGACCTGACCGTCACGCCGAGCGGGAACGGGCGCCTGCATGCCTACTACTGGCACTTTCGAGACCAGCGGAGCGAACCGCTCTTGCAGGGCAACACCATTCCAGGGTTCGGCGACATCCGCCGGCGCCGGCGCCACGTCTTCACTCTGAACGAGATGAGAGTCATGGGCCCTGCGCTTGTCAACGAGGCGCGCTTCGGCGTTCTCAACAGTGCAGGCCGGGCTTCTCCGGCCCAGTTGCTCGATCCAACCGAGTTCGGCATCCACGTCGGCGTCGAGGAACCAATTGGACTACCGCAGATCAGCGTCGGCGGCGGGCTGAATTTCGGCGGGCCGGCGAACTTCCTGATGGGGCGTCGGGGTTGGACGTTCGTCGCGTCCGATACGATCAGCTATCAACGGCCCCGGCACTCGCTTCGGCTGGGCAGCGAGTATCGGTGGTACACGAATGAGAGTTATACGAGAGACCCGGGGCGGTTCAACTTTCCGGCCGTGTCGGATTTCATCGTCGGCACGGGTAACGCCTTCAGCGTGATTCTTGGCGATCGCAGCGCTCACATTTCACAAGACGCGGTTGGGCTGTTCGTTCAGGATCAGTTTGGGCTGCGGCCGAACCTCACGATAGAGTTCGGGCTTCGCTACGACTGGACCCTGTCCCCAACCGAACGTGACGATCGCTTCGTCGTATTCGATCCAAGGAGCGTTGCTCTCGTTCGCGTCGGCACACACGTTGACGAGATCTACCAGAGCAACACGGACCTGCAGCCGCGCTTCGGTATTGCCTGGGATCCATCGGGGAACGGGGGCGCGGTGGTGCGCGCCGCGTATGGCGTGTATATCAACCAGCCAATCACCAATATGCTGGTGGGTGCGACCGCCAACCCCCCTCTGGTGACGCCTCTCACGTACAGCGGTCCCATCGGCCTCGACAATGCCGTGCAGCTTGCACGGGCCGCGGGCTTGGCGCCTTCGACCGTCGATCCCGCATTCGAGAACGCAACGACCCAATCGTGGAACGTAAATGTGCAGCGAGAGGTGACACGCAATGTCGCGGTCATGGTCGGGTATTTTGGAGCCAGAGGATCCGATCTTCGAATCGCCCGGAACATCAACCAGCCAATCGACGGACGGCGCCCGTTTCCCTCGCTCCTGGAGTCGAGCCCGATTCTGCCCGGAACATCTCTCGGCAACGTCACGCAGATTGAGAGCGCGGGCCGCTCGTCCTATCGAGCACTTTGGATTTCGTCGCGCGGTCGGTTGTCGGACACGCTGCAGCTCACGGCTTCGTACACATTGGCGAAGTCGACCGACTACAACTCCCTCAACACACAAGGCGTCGTTGTGCAGAATGGCTACGATTTGCGTGCGGAGCTGGGACCTTCGGACTACGACGCCCGACACCGAGCCGTCATAACGGCCATCTACCAGCTTCCACTTCGGGGCAACAAGCTTGTCGAAGGCTGGCAGGTAGCGGCGATCGTGCAGGCGCAAAGCGGAAGCCCGGTAAACATCGTGACGAGCAACAGTACCCTTAACGGGGTCGCGAACACGGTGCGGCCGGACGTCACCGGCCCCGTGCGGACGATCGGCCGCCTCGACACATGGTTTGACACCTCGGTCTTCGTGGCCGCCAACCATTTCGGGAACCTCGGCCGCAATGCTGTCGTCGGCCCGAGGTTCGACAACACCGACCTCTCGATCGCGAAGACGACGGCCATGCACGGTCTGCGGCTGGAGCTCCGCGCGGAGTTGTTCAACCTGTTCAACCATCCGAACTTCGGTCAACCCGGAAACGTCGTTGGCAGTCCGAATCTCGGGGTGATCACCAGCACGCGGTTCCCCACTGGCGAACTCGGTTCGTCCCGTCAGATTCAGTTCGCGGCCAAGCTGATCTTCTGATCGATTCTGCAATGCTCCTCTACTCCATGCGGTCGATCTGGCGTTCCGGCGGACTGTTTCGTGGAATCCACGGCGGCGTGGTCGCGACGGTGGCGACACTGCTCGTGTGCGGATCCTCTCCGGCAGTCGCACAGGATTCCCGAGACGCCAGGCATGTGCTTGCCCTCTACTGGTACGCCCGCGAATACCCGTCGAACGTCCAGTTCGAGCAGGGCTTGCTGCGGGCGCTGCGTTCGGACCCGCGAGGAGCGCCTGAGTACTATTCGGAGTATCTCGAAATCGATCGGTTTCCGCCGGAGGCGCACGCTCGTGTTCTTCGTGACTTCCTTCGCCGGAAATACAAGGACGTCAAGATTGACGTGATCGTGGCCGAGGCATGGGAACCCTTCCAGTTCCTGCTTGCCGACCGCAGCCTGTTTCCCGGCGTTCCGATTGTCTACAACAGGTCGGTTGCGCCTCCAGACGCGTCCGCTGAGCGCCCCGCGCCGGGCGCCGTAGGGATCTTCACCGCAGGTGTCTACCGCAAGACGCTGGAAATGATGCGGTCGATTCATCCCGAGACCGAACAGGTGCTCATCATCACCGGTCTGCCGGACAACGGGGGGAAGAACCGGGAGCGCCTCGTACGAGAAGAGCTTGCGCCTCTGGAACGCGAGCTCACGCTGACGTACCTGACCGACCTCGAGACGGATGTCCTTCTCGGTGAGATCTCGCGCGCTCCGGCACGTTCGATCGTGTTGTACGTTCGGCACTCCGAGGAGTCGATGGGCAGCGCCCTCGATCCGATTGAGGCCGTGTCGCTCTTTGCCCGTTCTTCGAATGTGCCGATCTACGGGGTCGCCTCATCCCACTTGGGCCATGGAATCGTCGGAGGGTACCTATTCGACCTGGAGGCCATTGGCATGCAGTCCGGGCAACTCGCGCTGCGCCTGTTGGCCGGCGCGCGGCCGGAGGAACTGCCCGCCACCAGCGCCGCCGTTATCTCGCCGATGTTCGACTGGCGTCAACTTCGGCGTTGGGGTATCGACCCGTCTCGGCTCCCACCAGGATCGGATATCCGATTCAGAACGCTGACAACGTGGGAAGTGTATCGCTGGTACATCGTCGGCGCGCTCGCGGTGGTTGCTTTCCAAGGGCTGATGATCGCGTCGCTGGTCATCCAGCGCTCGCGCCGCCGCGAGAGTGAGGCCCGCTTCCAGCGCCTGGTGGACCACGCGCCCGTGCTGGTCTGGATGTCCGGGCCGGACAAGCTGTGCACCTATTTCAACAAGCCGTGGCTCGACTTCACGGGCCGGACGTTGGCGCAGGAACTGGGGAATGGGTGGGCCGAGGGTGTGCATCCCGACGATTACCACCGGTGCCTCGACACGTACGTGCGCGCGTTCGACGCCCGTCACTCGTTCCGCATGGAGTACCGGTTGCGGCGTTACGACGGCCGGTTCCGCTGGATCCTCGACGAGGGCGCGCCGAGGACGACCCCGGCCGGCGACTTCGCCGGCTACATCGGATCTTGTATTGACATCACGGAACGCAAAGAGGCCGAGGACGCGCTGCGTGACAGCCAGGAACGGTACGCCCTTGCCACTGTGGCCGCCGGTGTCGGCGTGTGGGACTGGGACCTCGAGACAAACGAGATCTATCTGGATCCGGCGCTGAAAATCATCCTCGGGTACGACGATCACGAGATCGCCAATCACCTGGACGACTGGTGGCGGCTCGTCCACCCGGACGATGCCCCCGCCGTGATGGAGCGCGCGCGGGAGCACATCGACGGCAAGAGTCCCTTCTACGAGTTGGAATACCGGCGGCTACACCGCGACGGCAGCATCCGCTGGTTCCTGGCTCGCGGCTCGGCGGTACGGCGAGACGGCCGGGCGGTGCGCATGATTGGCACCGACACGGACATCACCGAACGAAAGATAACGGAGCAGGCGCTGCACGAGGTGCAGGCCGAGCTCACGCGCGTGTCGCGGCTCACCGCCCTTGGCGAGTTTGCGGCCTCCGTGGCCCACGAAGTCCGCCAGCCGCTCACGGCGATCCTCATGAATGCGAAAGCCTGTCTCCGGTGGTTCGCCAGCGGCACGCCCGACCTCACCGAGATCCAGGCCGCGTTGTGGGATGTGGTCGACGCGAGCCGACGGGCCGATGAAGTGATCCGCCGCAACCACGAGTTGTTCAGACATCACGCGGTGCAGAAGGCGCCGTTCGATATCAACGGGATCATTCGGGACGTGGCCGTTCTGGCCAGGACGCGGCTGCAGGGCAGCCAGGTCATGCTCGTCACCTCGCCGGCGGCCAGTCTGCCGGCGGTCGAGGGTGATCGCATCGAGCTGCAGCAGGTGCTGCTGAACCTCGTGGCCAACGCCATCGATGCGATGGAGAACAGCGATCCCGCGTCGCGACGCATCGAAATCATTTCATCCCTTGCACCTGCAGGCATGGTGGAAGTGTCGGTGACCGATCGCGGCGTCGGCCTCGACGGCGTCGACATGCAGCGGATGTTCACTCCTTCTTACACGACGAAAGCGGACGGCACGGGTGTGGGCCTCTCGATCAGCCGCTCGATCGTCGAGGCCCACGGCGGCCGGCTGTGGGCCGAACAGAACTCCGACCGCGGGGCGACGTTCTTCTTCACCGTTCCCGTCTCCTCCACTGTGGCTGCGGCCTGACCCCTTCCCGGGCACCCGCTGCGTACTCGGGCAGGGACCCGCTATATTGGGGCGGCCGTGAGTGATACGGGCGTGGAAATCGCCACACGACGCCGCGCCTTCGCCGCCCTGGTCCTCGCAGTGGCATTCGCGTGGTCGCTCCTGACCGTCGAGCTGCTGAACGACCATTTCGATCGCATCTCGCGCGGCCGGCAGATCCTGGTCTACGGCGAGCGGCCGTTCGCCGATTTTCGCGACCCCGGCTACTTCCTGACGCTCTATGCCTCGGCCGCCACGCAGGCGGCGTCGGGAGGCAGCCTGCTTGGCGAGGCGGTGATCAGCAGCGCGGGGATGGCCGCGGCTGTGGCTCTCACGTTTCTGCTGGCGGCCCATGCCGCCCAGTCGACGGGGATCGGTCTGGTGGCGGCTGTCTTCACCCTCGTGGTCGCACCGCGCTACTACGACTATGACAAGGTGCTCTTGTACACGTCCGGTCTGGCGCTGGCGTGGCGCTACGCCGATCGGCGTGACCTCGGCACGCTCATCGTTGCAGCGGTCGTCACGGCCGTCGCAAGCCTGTTCCGATACGACAACGGCATCATCCTGTTCGGCGTCACGGCAACGACGCTCCTGACGTGTCACTGGCGAGAGCCCTGGACGCTCGCACACCGCACGACGGCGTACGGCGTGGGTGTGGTGCTGGTGCTGACGCCCGTGGCGATCGCATGGCAGCAGACCATCGGTCTGCGAGAAGTCGCGCGTCAGATTCGGACGTACGCGCAGGTGGAGGGGGCGAGAACCGGCATCTTCACACTGCCGGGGTTGAACCTCGACACGCTCCTCTACTATGCGATCGTTGCGCTCCTGCCACTTGCGTCGGCGAGACTCGTGTGGCGAGCGTCTCGAGCACACCGCGAGAAGGGTGTGCTGCACGAGGCGCCGAAGATTGCGCCGGTGATTGTGCTCGGTGCGCTCGTCGCGGCGTTCATCCTGCGTGACCCGGTTGCCGCTCGCCTCGGGGCAGCCGCTCCAATGGCTGCGATCCTCGCCGCCTGGCTGGCGGGCCCCGTGGTGCCGCCGCGTGGCGCACGGTACCGCGCCCGCCCTCTCGTCATCCTGCTCGGCGGCGTCATCGCCCTGGGGTTGGCGCTCACGCTGACGGGACGCTCACCGGCTCATGTGTTGCGGGTCTCGCCAACCGTGACTGCGGGCCTCACGATGCTGCGCGAGCTCGCGCGTGTGCCACCCAGCCTGGCGCTGTTGCCCGACGTCCAGGGGATGGCGGGGTACGTCCGGGCGTGCACGCCGCCGGGGAGCCGCGTGCTCGTGAGCGGGTTCGTGCCCGAACTGTATGTGCTCGCCGAGCGGGGCTTCGCCGGAGGGATGCCGGTTTTCTTCGGTGGACACTGGACGAGCGTGCGCGACCAGGAACGCACGATCGATCAGTTGCGGCGCCAGTTCGTTCCGCTCGCGATCGTGGACGCCGGCTTCACCTCCACCTACGATCGCGTGAACGCCTACCTCACGTCGGCCTTCGTGTCGGCTGGTATCAGCAGCTTTGGGAATCCGCGCGCTCCTGCCGGCGGCTACCATGTTCTTCTGCGGCAGGGCGTCGGACCCACGACCCTCGACAGCCGCTGGAATCTCCCGTGCCTCTCGGGCTGGACACCCGCAGGAGCCGGTCGCTCCTGATCTCTGAGCTCGATTGTGTGGGTGATGATGAAGCCCTATGGAGGTCAGGCCGATACGGGTCGCCTGACCGCGCGAGAAGGCTGAGGGAACCGAGCTCCTGGATATTCGTGCAAGCTCAGCGAACCTCAGCACGAACGGGCTCCTCACACGGCGTCACTGTTCGCCGTGCGCGCTTCGGCAGGAGCGCGCAGGCCACGTTCCGGAACGGTACCCAGTAGAGGCCGATGCAGGAGGTGAACTCCTCGTCGTCCCGATCGCTCAGGCCGAACTTCACGTCGGCATTGGTCGCAGGCATCTCGAAGGTGCCGAACAGCAGATCCCACACTGGAAACATGAACGCGAAGTTCTTGTTGATGTGTGTTGGATGATAGCTGTGATGGACCTGGTGATGTGCGGGGCACCCGAACAGGTAGACGAGCGGTCCCGGCCACTTGAGCCAGATGTGAGAGTGTCGCAGGTTGTAGCCCAGGGCGTTGTAGACGAACACGAATATCCCGACACCCAACACGGTCGGCTCTGTCGGCACGTACCCGAGCAGTGCGGAGACAATCGCCGCCACGACTCCTGTGGATGCGGCAAGGCCCGCGGCGTACACGATGTTGTCAACGGGGTGCTCACGGTAATTCGTCAGCGGGTGCATCACTCTGGCCGAGTGGTGCACCTTGTGAAACTCCCACAAGAGCGGAATCCTGTGCTGGCCATAGTGAAGCGCATAGGCCACGAAATCGAGCACGGCAACGGACAGGACGGCGCACCCGAGCTCCACCGGCCAGGCGAACGCGGCCGTCGGGTCCGCGCCTGATCGGGACCTCGGCGAGTTGCCGAGAAGATCCGCAGCCGTCTGGAACGTCCAGTCCGACACCATCAGCGCAAAGCTGCCGTAGAGGAACACTCTGAAGATCTGATGAAGGAAGAAATAGCGGACGTCCAGCCACGCCGAGGGCGTGTGCCAGATGCGGCGCGGGAACAGGAACTCCCTCAAAGAGATCGACTGGCCGCTTGGGTGCGACCGGCGCCGAGCGAGATACCACCAGATGGCGACCGCCATCACCAGCGATGTTGCCAGGTAGAGGACGAAGAGCCGTTCGCCCGGATTGATGGGGTAGACCAGCACCTGCAGGAACGTCCTGCCGAGGCCGTCCAACAGACGGTGCAGAGAATCGTAGAGGAGCTCAATCATTGTTCGCGGCCAGCGCCGGCGTTTCAGGGACCGGCGTACAGCAGCTCATGTGCCATTTCAGTCGCTTGCCCAGGATGAAGGCCTGCGCCCTCAGCTCATTGCGCAGGCCCGACTGCTCGATGGTCCACTCCCGCTTCTTTCGAGGGGGAAGTTACGGAGTTGTCATCGCCGGGGCACACGCCTTGCTTCAGGCGGCGCGGTCGAGAGTGAGGGTGTGATGGCCAGAACAAACCGCCGGGCGGATGCCGAGTGCCAGCGACTGACCGAGGCGCGCGACCCGCAGGTGCCCTGGCGGAAGTGGGGACCCTACCTGAGCGAACGGCAGTGGGGCACCGTGCGGGAGGACTACAGCGATTCGGGCGACGCCTGGAATTACTTCAGTCACGATCAGGCGCGCTCCAGGGCCTACCGGTGGGGCGAAGACGGCCTGGCGGGCATCTCGGACGACAGGCAGCTGCTCTGCGTGGCGCTTGCGCTGTGGAACGGCCGCGACCCCATCGTCAAGGAGCGCCTGTTCGGCGTGACAAACGGCGAGGGGAACCACGGCGAGGACGTGAAGGAGTACTACTTCTATCTCGATTCGACGCCCACCCACTCGTACATGAAGTATCTCTACAAGTACCCCCAGTCCGCCTACCCGTACGACGACCTCATCAGCATCAACCGAAGCCGGAGCCGGAGCGAGCTGGAGTACGAGCTCGCCGACACTGGGGTGTTCGATGAAAATCGCTACTTCGACGTACTGGTGGAATACGCGAAGGCGTCGCCGGAAGACATTCTGATCCGAATCACGGTCACCAACCGCGGTCCCGAACCTGCCACGCTGCACGTGCTGCCGACGATCTGGTTCCGCAACGTGTGGTCGGATGCGGAGGACCGTCCACGGCCGACGCTGAAGCAGGTCGACGCCGGGATCCTCGTGGCGTCGCATCCTGATCTTGGAGAGCGATTCTTCTACGCCGACGGCGCCCCCGCGCTGCTCTTCACCGAGAACGACACGAACACCGAACGCCTCTTCCACGTCGCCAACCGCATCCCTTACGTCAAGGACGGGATCAACGACTACCTCGTGCACGGCCACCAGCATGCCGTCAATCCTGGCCAGATTGGGTCGAAGGCGTCAGCCCACTACCTGCTCACGGTCGGAGCTGGAGCGTCACAGGTGCTTCGGCTGCGAATGTCCGACGAGGCTCCGGCAGTCAACGCGTCAGCGGCCGCGCGCGGTGGCCCCTTTGGCATCGACTTCGATGCCGCCATGAAGGACCGCCAGCGGGAGGCCGACGAGTTCTACGCCACGGTTATACCGTCGACGCTCGGAGACGACTCTGCCAACGTGATGCGACAGGCGCTGGCCGGCATGCTCTGGTCCAAGCAGTTCTACTACTACGACGTCGACAAGTGGCTCGTCGAGCGCGGTGCCGATCCGTTCAAGCCCAGCCGTCGCGCGGCTCCCCGCAATGACCACTGGCATCACATGCAGAATGCGGACATTTTCTCGATGCCGGACAAATGGGAGTACCCCTGGTACGCGGCGTGGGATCTGGCCTTCCACGTCCTCGCGCTGACGCTGGTCGACGAAGACTTCGGCAAGCAGCAGCTCGACCTGATCCTCCGGGAGCGCTACCTGCACCCCAGCGGGCAGATTCCCGCCTACGAATGGAACTTCGGCGACGTCAACCCGCCCGTGCACGCCTGGTCGACGATCTTCACCTACCGGCTCGAAAAAACCCGGCGAGGGCAGGGCGATCTCGACTGGCTCGAACGGTCCTTCCTCAAGCTCCTGCTCAACTTCACCTGGTGGGTGAACCGGAAGGACCGTACCGGCAACAACGTCTTCGAGGGCGGCTTCCTGGGGTTGGACAACATCGGCGTGTTCGATCGCAGCGCGCCGCTGCCGACCGGCGGGTACCTGGAGCAGGCGGACGGCACGGCCTGGATGGCGCTCTTCTGCCAGAACATGCTCGAGATTTGCGCGCAACTGGCGCTCGACAAGCCCGCGTACGTCGACATGTGCCTCAAGTTCGTCGAGCACTTCCTCTGGATCGCCTCGTCAATGATGCATGCCGGTGGCGATGTCGGCATGTGGGATGAGGAGGACGGGTTCTTCTACGATGTGCTCAGGCTGCCGGACGGCCGGGCGGAACGGTTGAAGGTGCGCTCGATGGTCGGACTGCTGCCTCTGTGTGCCGTGACGGTGTTCGAGCGCGAGCTTTCCGACAAGTATCCCGATCTCGCCCGCCGCTTCCGTGCGTTCATCGAGGCGCGTCCCGAGCTGACGGCCTTTATCCAGGATCCGGGCAGACGCGGGGAGGGAGACCGGCTGCTCGCGTCGATTCTGAACGAAACCAAGCTGCGCCGCGTGCTGGCCAGGATGCTCGACGAGAACGAATTCCTCAGCCCTTACGGCATCCGCTCCATGTCACGGTACCACGCCGATCATCCGTACGTGTTCCGTGTCGGAGAGCAGGAGTATCGCGTGTCGTACCTTCCGGCGGAATCGGACACCGGCATGTTCGGCGGCAACTCCAACTGGCGCGGGCCGATATGGATGCCCGTCAACGGGCTGATCATCCGGGCCCTGCTCCATTACTACGCGTACTACGGCAACAGCTTCACGGTGGAGTGTCCCACCGGCTCCGGGCGTCAGATGACGTTGTACGAAGTCGCCGAAGAGATCGGGCGACGGCTGGCCAGCATCTTCCTGAAGGACGGCGAGGGGCGGCGACCGGTTCATGGAGGGGCCCGGACGTTTCAGGAGGACCCCCACTGGCGCGACCTCCTGCTGTTCTATGAGTACTTCCACGGCGACAACGGCGCGGGCATCGGGGCCAGTCACCAGACCGGATGGACGGGCATCATTGCGCGCAGCATGCACCTGTTTGCGACGACGTCGGCCGAGCAGATGCTCGAGCTGGGCAAGAAGGCGGGCGTGACGGAGATTCGCAAGGCGGCCGCCAAACGACCGCCCAGAGCCGCCGCAGCCGAGCGAAGTTAGAACCGTTCTCTCTTCGACGGGCCACAGAGTCACAGAGACACGGAGGTCAACAAAAAAAGGATCTCCTTCGTGTCTCCGTGTCTCCGTGGCGCGTGGAAGTGAACTCGCCACGTGGGACAATCCTGGCATGCCGTTGAAGTCGATTCGCGCCTGGCTGGGTGTTGACACGTCCGGCACGCACGAGTTTGCGCCGCTCCGCGAGACGCTCGAGGCGCTCGATCATCTCGAGCCCGACCGGGCGCGGTATCTCGCGGCGTTTGCGTACATTCTCGGGCGCGTGGCGCATGCCGATCAGCACGTGTCGACGGACGAAACGCGCGCCATGGAAGCGCTCGTGCGGGAACACGGGCAGCTGTCGCAGGACCAGGCGATGGTCGTCGTGCAGCTGGCGAAGGCCAGCAACCTGCTGTTCGGCGGCACGGCGAACTTTCTCGTCGCGCGGGAGTTCTCGACGCTGGCGACCTACGAGCAGAAACTGGCGCTGATGCGGTGCCTGTTCGCGGTGTCGGCAACCGATCAGGCGATCTCGACGGCCGAAGAAGGCGAGATCCACCGCATCGCGAAAGAGCTTCGCATCGACCATCCGGATCTGGTCGCCCTGCGCGTCGCGCACCAGCGGCACCTCCCGGGCCTGTCGCGCGGCTGACGCGAGACCCTAGACAGTTCGTGGCGATAGTCGCGGCCGGGCCACAGAGGCACAGAGAAAACATCGACGGGTAGGCGATCGCTTTACGCAGGTTTGCCCGCGACGGTCACGATGCGCCAACACGCAACGCATCGAAACGGGGCGAATGCCCTACCAGGCTTGACGGCCCGGTCGGCGCTGACGACGTTCAAGTGATGACAATGAGGGCAGCGCACCGCAGACGACGTGTCGGCCGCTGCTGCTTTCATCATCTTGCCCCCTGGTTTGGGCAAGGCGATGAACGCACCTGAGGCACTCCGACGGAGGAAACCTTCCTCGACCAGCGCCTCCAGCGCCGCCAGACACTTCGTTTCATCGGCGTGCCACAGACGGCATGCCTGCGCGAAGGTGACCTTGAGGCCTGGAAGCTCGCCGAACTCAGCACGGATGCGATCGGTCAGCCTGTCGAGAGAGGGCATGGTGCAACCTCCAGCTGCTGACAGCGCGACTGGGAAGGAAGCGCATCTTACAGTATTCTTCCTGACGAAATCCACCAGGATTCACGCTGATCCACATGTGACATTGGACTCCTCGCGAACGAAACGGAGGTCGCGATGACATCGATCACGAAACTACTCGCCGGGGCCGTCCTCGTTGTCTTGTTCGTCCTCGCGTGGGGCGCGCAGACCGACCGGGATGTGGTCGGCGCCCAGACACGCAAGCCAATCATGGTGACGCGGATTTACACAGGCACCGATGGCCAGAGTCATGCGGAAGAGGTCGAGCTGAACATCACGAACGGCAACGCGTCCGACATGATCAAAGCCACCGGCGTGCAGTTTCGCCGGACGCCGCCCGGGACGTTCAGCGATTGGCACGTCGGTCCCCGGCGCCAGTTCGTCATTACGCTCAGTGGCCGGGGAGAGATTGAAGTAGCGGGAGGCAGGAAAATTACCCTCGAATCCGGCCGCATCGAGCTGATCGAAGACACGACCGGCAAAGGTCACACGACGAGGGCGGTGGGCAGCGAGGATCGGATATCGATCGCCATCCCGATCGCAGATCAGACGCTTGGCGCGCCCCTTCGGTGAGCGAATTTACTGGATCCTGCCGCTTAGTCTTTAGTCTCTAGTCTCTGGTCTTTGGTGGTGCTCCGTCAGGTTCAAACCAAAGACCAAAGACGAAAGACCAAAGACCAAAGACGAACGAGGCCGCGAAGCCCTTTCAGCGCAGGAACCGGATCCGAAGCAGGACCGCATTCCACGGCACGCGCGCCATGTCGCGCGCTGTAGAGCCGTGACGGCGCACAGAAAGGCGGCCCAGGCGACCAATCCGTTCCAACAACGGATCCGGACGAGCCTGGGGGACACCTGCCTTCTGCCAGCGTCTCCAGCTTCGATCGACCACCCATCGTGTGCCGAAGCTGCACCCAAGCCACGCCGTGGCGATCGAGTAATACCCAAGCGCGGCAAGAGCCACGCTCGCCCAGACGCTGGCCTGAAGCAGCGACGCCGCTGCGCCAGACAAGACCAGCACGATACCGGCATCGAAGGTCGCCGCCAGCAGCCGATTGCCTGCCCTGGCGCGCCGGTCCGCCCGATCGTCGCCGAGCGTCATGGCGAGGGCGGGCCGCTCGCTCTCGTCGCCATCGATGACTGGATCGGCGACTGGAGCGTTCCCTTCCGGAAACAGGCGGAGAAACTCCGACACAGTCGCATCGACGGGTAGGTCTACTGCCCTCAGGTAGTCACGAAGGTAGGAGCGACGGAACAGCCCAGTCGGCCAACGCGACAGGTCGTTGCGTTCGAGGTCCTTCAAGAACGCCGCTCTGATCTTCGTCGACGCGGCGATCTGTTCGAGCGACACACCTTTCTTCTCTCGCGCCGCCTTCAGGCGGTTGCAGAAGTTCGCTCGACCTTCCATGGTCACCGATCCATCCTAACGGTCCGTGGCACAAGTCCCGGCCGGGCCACAGAGGCACAGAGGCACAGAGAAACATCTAAAGAAAAACTCTGTGTCTGTGTCTCTCCGTGGCGCTTTGCTGACTTTCACTACAGCCTACTTGCCCCGGGTACTTGACGTTCGCCGACGGATGGGCGCACGACCGGCTGCCAGGCCAGGTCGCGCGCCGGTTGAGGCTACGGCTCACTGTCGCGGGATGTTGCGGCTCCAGCAAGAATCGGGCTGTTTCAGGTATGCCCATTGGCCGCGCAGATCATGCCGACAAGGAACGCGTGATGAAGATTTTTCTACGAGTTCGTCGGCAACTGCTACACAGCTCGCAGACACCTTCACCAGAGACCAGAGACCAGAACCGGTTTCATGACCATGTTGGCCGACTTCGCCACGTCGCTCCGCAAACCGGGAACTGACGCTGCAGAGCACGGTTTGCTTCGGACGTGGCGCAAGTCGGCTTCCGCACCGGGTTATGAAACCGGCTCTAGAGGACCAAGGCCCAGAGCCTGATGAACTCACAATCGCCCTCTTGACACCGTCGTGACTGCCCGCAATACTCCGCCACGACGTGAGGGCTGGGGCATGATGGTGCGACGGGGAGGGCGTGTGGGACGACCCGCAGGCATGGGCACGGGCCAAGGCTGGCTGCTGGTGGCACTCTTATTCACCGTTGTCGTTGCGCCGGCCGCGGCGCATCATTCACACTCCATGTTCGACACCAGCCGGGAAGTACCGATCACGGGGACGGTGACGGACTATTCCTACAGGAATCCGCACGTGTTCCTCTACCTCGACGTCAAAGGCGAGGACGGTCAGGTCGCGTCGTGGGCCGTCGAGATGTCGAACATTACGAACATGCAGCGGCGCGGCATCCATCGCTCGACGTTCAAGGCGGGCGACATCGTGATGGTGAGGGTCAACCCGCTGAAGGACGGGCGGCCCGGCGGGAACTACACCTCGGTGACGGCGGCCGACGGCAAGACCTACGAGTGAGCTGATGCCATGAAGAAACGCCGGACCAGGCGTGCGGCCGTCGCGGCTCTTGCCTGGAGCCTGTTGCTCGCGACAGCGGCTGCCGCGCAGACAACATTGTTCACAACACAGGATTATCGGCAGGACCAGGCGCGTTGGACTGACCCCGCGTACTACCTCTACAACACGGCTCGCCAGCTCACCGACATGCAGGTCGACAACCGGTTCGGCCAGAAGGGATCCGGCGCCGAAAAATACGACATCAGGACACCCTATCCGTTCCGGACCTCGAGGGAGCATTACCAGGCCTGGCGCGAGAAGGCCGAGGGCGGGACGAAGCACACAGCGGCGACGCTGCCGAACTGGGATGGCGTCTGGACCGGAGGTGGGGCCACCTGGCTCGACAGCGACGACATTCAGGCCAGCACGGTGGCGGCGGCGTTGACGCCCCAGTACCGCGAGTACTACGTGCAGCAGGCCAAAGCCGAAGCTGAGGGGCGCCATTGGTGGGCCGCCGCGTTCTGCCTGCCCGACGGCTTCATTCGCGGTCTCTGGCGCACGCCCCAGCAGATGGTCATCCGTCCGAATGAGATCGTGATGCTGACCGACACGCTGGTCTCGACCCAGGTTCGCTGGGTCTACACGGATGCCCGAGGGCACCGGCCCGAGGACCAGCAGTTTCCCCAGTGGCTCGGCGAGTCGATCGGCTTCTGGGACGGCGCGGCGCTCGTCATCCACACCAATCAGATCAGACAGTGGAATGCCACCCATTCATTGTTCGAGTGGAGCGATCAGCTGACGGCGGTCGAGCGCTACGAACGCGTCGGGAACGAGATCGTGGGCGAGGTCACACTGTACGACCCGGTGGCGTTCCTCCATCCGCTGCACGCCCGCTTCCGGTTCAGGCGGGACGATAAGACCGATCGCATGGTCTACAGTACGTGCACGGACACGAACGGACCGTCCAGCAACATCTACGCGCGGCCGAACGGGATCGTCGACGAGCGCGTGCCGGGCGACGCCGGCTATTGGGACCCGAACGACCCGCGGCCGTGGGCGAAGCACTACGCGATTGGGGAACGATCCCCGAGCCGCACCGGCAGATGATCGATTGCGGATTTCAGATCGGTCGATTGCAGATTGTTGTCGAATGACGATTTCCTGATTTTCGAAGTGAGTTTCGATTGACTGCGAATTCCCTCAATCGCCAATCAGTTCGAACGATCGTCATTCAGAAATCGTCAACAATCATGAATCGAGCACTCATAAATCTGCAATGACCGGCGGTTTCCCTGACATGCAGCCTGCATGACCCTGACTCCGGGAACGCAGCTCGGACCGTATGAAGTCGTCGGCGCTCTCGGCGCCGGCGGCATGGGAGAGGTATATCGTGCCCGCGACACGAAGCTGCAGCGGGACGTCGCGCTGAAGGTCCTCCCCGAGAAGTTCGCCCTCGATCCTGCGCGCCTCGCGCGATTCAGGCGCGAGGCGCAGATCCTCGCCTCGCTCAACCATCCGAACATCGCCGCCATCTATGGACTCGAGGAACAGCCAGTCGTAGTGTCCGGCTTCCCGCCTCCGCCGAAGGCTCCGGCGAGGCTCGCCGAAGCGCGCGTCGCGCGCGAAGGCGGCAGCCGGACGGTTTGTGCACTCGTGCTCGAGTTGGTCGAAGGTCCGACGCTGGCCGACCGCATCACGCAGGGCCCGATCCCGCTCGAAGCGGCGCTGCCGGTCGCCCGCCAGATCGTGGAGGCGCTCGCCGCCGCCCACGAGAAGGGGGTGATTCATCGCGACCTCAAGCCCGCCAACATCAAGGTGCGCGACGATGGCACGGTCAAGGTGCTCGACTTTGGTCTGGCGAAGCTGACCGAGCCGGCGGGAACCGACGAAGCGGCCGCCACGCACCTACCGACGATCACGAGCCCGGCGGTGGTGACGGGCGCGGGTGCGTTGCTCGGCACCGCGGCGTACATGGCGCCCGAGCAGGCAAGAGGGTCTGTGGCCGATCGGCGTGCCGATCTGTGGGCGTTCGGGGTGGTCGTCTGGGAGATGCTCACCGGCCGCCGATTGTTCGAGGGCGCCACCGTGTCCGACACGCTTGCCTCTGTGCTGAAGACGGATCCGGATTGGAGCGCTCTGCCGGTGGATACACCGTCGGCCCTCCGGCGGCTCCTGCGGAGGTGCCTGGAAAAAGATCGCAATAGGCGGCTCGATTCTGCGGCAGATGCGAGGATCGAAATCGACGATGCAGCGAGCCGCGAGTTGGCCGGTGCCGATCCGTCGCAACCGTTTCCGCACCGCCCACGGATCGCCTGGATGTCGGCGCTCGCGCTTGTCATGGTCGTGGGGACGGCACTCACCCTGAGTCCCGCGGCGCGCGGAATGCGGATTTCAGAGTGGTCGATGGCAGATCGTTGTCGAGTGACGATTTCATGATTGTCGAACTGAGGTTCGATTGACTGCGAATTCCCTCAATCGCCAATCAGTTCGAACGATCGTCATTCGGAACTCGTCAACAGTCGTCAATCGATCAATCTGAAATCAGCAATGAGCCGCCGGATGATAGTAGACTCCCCTTCAGAAGGAGACGTGACCGTGCGCAACCAGTTCTCCGGATGGATCATCCCGCTGGCGCTCGTTGCGGGGCTCATGTCGCTGCCGCAGGTACCAGTCGCCGCCCAGCGCCCGTATTACGTGACGCCCCCGCCGGGCTCGGGCCCGACCCCGATGGCGCCGTACGGGCAGTCGGGCGGCTGTTCCGAGGACCCCGCGATCTTCCACAAGTGCGCGCTGGATGCGGCAAAGGCCTTTTCCCCGCCGCGCACGCCCGACGGCCGGCCCAACTTCCAGGGTTTCTGGAACCGTATCGTCGCCCGCAACGCGGAAAACGTCGAGGAGCATCCCCAGGGGATGGACGGGTCGGGCGGAAAGACCCTGATCGTCGATCCCCCGAACGGCCGGATTCCGTACCAGGCATGGGCCGCGGCGAAGGTGGAGACGCACTTCGCGACCTACTGGAATCCGGTCCAGCAGTGCATGCCGGACTCGCCGCCGAGGCAGGCGTACACCGCCGGCAGCTTTCAGATCGTGCAGACGCCCGGCAACGTGTTCTTCATGACGGAACAACTCCGCACCTACCGCGCGATCCCGACCGACGGGCGGCCGCATCTCCCCGCATCCATTCGCCTCCACATGGGCGACTCGCGGGGCCGCTGGGAGGGAGACACACTCGTCGTCGACGTGACGAACCTGAAGGACCGGGTGTGGCTCGACCACGTAGGCAACTTCTACAGCGAGTCGGTCCACATCGTCGAACGCTGGACGATGTTTCATCAGGACGTCATCCACTATCAGGCGACCATTGACGATCCGAAGGTCTACACGCGCCCCTGGACGATGATGTTGGGATGGCGGCGCAACACCCAGCCGGGATTCGAGACGTTCGAGAGCGCGTGCTGGGAAGGCGTGCAGGGCGGCCAGGAGCGGCTCCAGAACGAGCTCAAGATCTACACGGGCGCGTTCTCCAAGTGACGCTCGAATAGCGCCGCGGCAACAAGTCTCACGACGACACACCGGGGACTTTTTTCGTGCGGCGGGGAAAATTTCGCGCGTATCCACGATGCCGTGTCGCGGCGTGGACTTCAATCGCCTGACAAACCGA
The DNA here is from genome assembly GCA_050742335.1 of Vicinamibacterales bacterium. GTDB lineage: Bacteria > Acidobacteriota > Vicinamibacteria > Vicinamibacterales > UBA2999 > DATCJA01. Next base: position 62,212 of record JBOGIR010000122.1, read on the forward strand.
CACCTTTGCACCGCCAGTCTCTCGGGCATCGTACTTGCCACATGGGACCGCTATACGGCTCCCAACGCGAATTCGTACTCGTTGTGAATCCCGTATAGCGGTCCCAGGCGCGCGGAGCGCGCCAAGAAGACGCTGCTAGCCACCCAAGGGCATCCTCGACCGGGGGATATCAAGAGCGAGCCCTTGGCTGGTTTCATCACCCGCGCGACAGGACGGCACCGACCATCGTGATCAACGCGGTGACGATGATGCCGACCAGCCAGACGAAC
>JBOGIR010000123.1:0-4316 GCA_050742335.1 Vicinamibacterales bacterium
TGGAACGGTCGCGCACTGCGAGCTCGGATTTGGCGACGCGGTTCTGATGATGGGAAGCCCGATGCCGCCCCGGTTCCCGCAGAGGAAGGCCTGCCTGGCGATCTACGTCAAGAACTGCGATACGACACACAACGAGGCGTTGAGCGCGGGCGCGCGCTCGCTGCAAGAGCCCACCGACCAGTTCTACGGCGATCGCAATGCGCGATTCGAGGACCCTTTCGGCAATGAGTGGTCCGTAATGACCCACGTCAAGGACGTCAGTGAGAGGGAGATGAAGAAGGCCATGGCGCAGATGGGAAACGCCGGCTGATTGTCGCCACGCATCGACAACGAGAATCGGTCCCGTTCAAACGCCGATCTGTCTACCAACCGTCCCGGCGACGCCGCCAGATCTCGAATGGAGATAGGTCAGGACGGTCTCTTTCTCGGCGATCATGACATCGCGAAGTCCGGATTCCGTGGCGTAGCGCTGGACCTGCGGGCGCGTGAGCATTCGTTTAGCGGCCCTTCCTGATCGTTTTCCGCTGCCCCAATCCCGCGCTGCCGCGCAATTCGCCCGCGCTCACATTGACGAACAGACGCCAGGTCTCGTCGAAGCCGAGTGCGTGCTGCGCGCGCGCGCGGGATCTGGCCCAAGCCACGTCCTGCGCGTGCGCGTCGAGACATCGAGCAGATGCGCGCGCACGTCCTTTGGCACGTCAGCCTTGACGTGGTCGAGCAGCCAGCCGACACGGTGCGGGAGCGGGCTTGAGCCGAACCGGTCTACATAGCTGGACGCCTTGGTCCAGTCGAACCGCCGACTGGCGTTCGCGAGTATCGCGGTGGCCTCGCCGATTCCGCCGGCGAGCTCGGGATGGTCGATGCAGTCGAGAGCTGTTTTTTCTCGGTCGGACATCATGACCTTCTGTCCGAGGACGTCGACCGAGTCGAAGCCGAAGAACTTCTTGGGCGTTTGGTTGACGGCACACCGTCCGCTTGCTCAAGACCGTAAACGTGGGCGATGTTCGGATGATTGAAGGAGGCGAGGACTTGCGCCTCTCGCCGGAATCGAGCGAGTCGGTCCGGGTCCGACACGAAGGCATCGGGGAGCACCTTCAGGGCGTCGTCCCGCTTGAGCGCCGTGTGATGCGCTCGCCAGACCTTGCCCATGCCGCCTTCGCCGAGCAGGGCGGTGACTTCATACGGGCCGAGGCGACTGCCGGGGCCAATGGCCATGGGCTGTGAGCGGCCGAATTGTAGCGGCCGCTGCCGTTAGACGCAACGTCGACACGCGCCCAACGTCAGGAGTATCATCGTGCCCGGCCCGGCTGTTCAGACGATGCGCGCGCTACTTTGCCGGGGCACCGGTGTATGGGCATCCAGCGCGGCTGCGGCGATAGCGGCCTCGCTGGCCCTCTGGGTCACCCTCGGTTCGGCACACCCGATTGCTGCCTCTCAAGCGCTGGCACCCACCAACTTGGAAGAACTGCTGGCATCCGCGGCCAGATACGTCGTGGATTTCGAGGCGGCGTTTTCCAGGGCAGTGGCAGAAGAGCGCTATCTGCAGCAGGTGATCACGACGAAGACGCCGAAAGCTGTTTCGGGGACCATGCGTGACGATGTCCCGGAGAGACGGATCGAGCGCCGCGAGCTCCGATCCGACTTCCTGCTCGTCAAACTGCCCGAGCAGAACCAGTGGATTCCGTTTCGCGACGTCTTCGAAGTGGATGGGCGCCCAGTGCGGGACCGAGAGGCGCGTCTGCTGCGGCTCCTTGTGGAATCACCCCGTGACGCCTTCGACCAGGCGCGCCAGATCGTCGCCGAAAGCGCCCGTTACAATCTTGGGGACCTCACGCGGACGTTCAACATGCCCCTGCTGGCGCTCGCTGTACTGCGCGCGGACGGCCAGTCGCGGTTCCGCTTCTCGAATCTCAGGCTCGATCCCGCGGTCGGTCCGGGTCTTTATAGCGTCGCGTTTCAGGAACAAGGGGGTCCAACATTGGTGCAAGGGCTGGACCGACGCGATCTGCCAGCGCGCGGTCGGCTTTGGATTGAGGAGCGCAGCGGGCGCGTTTATCGGAGCGAGATCGTCATCGAGCATCCGCTCATCGTCTCACGACAGACGGCGGTTGGGGTGTCAGGCGCCCATGCCCCCGTCGTCGCGACGGTGACGACGGTGTTCCGGGACCACCCCGAGTTCACGGTTGCTGTGCCGGTCGAGATGAGGGAGGAGTACCGACTTCCGGATTGGGCTGGCCTGCAGGTGACGGGCGTCGCGAGCTACACCCAGTTCCGTCGGTTCGGCGTGCAGGTGGACGAGCAGGTGACACTTCCGAAATAGCCACCCTGGCAGAGGAGAGTGTGCGCACACCTTGCTTGCTGGCTCAGCCCCAAAAAACCTTGTGTCCACGCTTCTCAAGCGCCTCTGCTACGGCCTTCTCAGCCCGCTCCGCCTCCCTCCTCGTTGAAAGTGGGCTGATGGCCTTCATCAGGTCATAACGGAGGCGCACTCCGAATTTGTGCGGCTTGCCCGCCGCCAGCTTCCCACCTGACTTGTGCTGCGCGAAGCGATGTTCGGGCGTGTGGGCGGTTTGGCCGACATACAGGGGCGCGAAGGCAGACGGCGTCCGCAAACAGGTGCGGGCGAGTTCGATGACGTAGATGGAGTAGGTGCGAGAAGGGGCGTTCGCGTTGCGACGTTTCGCCATCGACCGAAGTATCGGCGGTTCCTGAAAAGGGAAACGGCCAGGATTGCTCATGGCCTTCCTGTCTAAATCCTCCTCATCGAGACCTACAACAGCCCATCTGGAGCCATCTCGGGCAACATCCCCATAAACACGAAAGGCCGAACCCCCGAAGGAATCCGGCCGAAATCGCTGGATATGTTGGTCGGGGCGACTGGATTTGAACCAGCGACCCCTCGGTCCCGAACCGAGTGCTCTACCAGGCTGAGCCACGCCCCGCCGACCAGCCACTCAGTCTAGCGTACCTCCGCAGGGCTCACCAGCGGCAAGCTTTCCACATAACCAAGCGCCTGGTACGCCGTCATGTCGGGATGCAGCGGCGTGATCGAGATGTAGCCGTCACGCACCGCCTGGTAGTCCGAGCGGTCGTGCGGCTCCCACGTGTTCTCCCCTTCCTCGATCCAGTAATACGCCTGGTCGCGCGGGTCGATCCGCTTGTTCACCACCGTCACATGATTGCGCTTGGCCTGCACGGTGGCGCGAAATCCCTTGTTCGGCCCGAACGGCACGTTGATGTTGAGCAGCGTGAACTTCGGCATGCCGCGCTCCAGAACGGCTTCGGCCATCGTGAAGGCCGCACGCGCCGACGGCGCGAACTCGAAATGATTGGCCCTGTTCTGCGTCGAGACCGCTATGCTCGGAATGCCGAGCAGGGCGCCTTCGAGCGCGCCCGACACGGTGCCGGAATAGGTCACATCATCGCCAAGGTTCCAGCCCTTGTTGATACCCGACACGATCATGTCGGGCTTGCCGTTCAACACGTGCGCGATGGCGACGCTGACGCAGTCGGTTGGCGTACCGTCGACGGCATACACCGAGGGGCGCACCCGCTCGAGCCGCAGCGGGCGCCGCAGGGTAAGCGCGTGGCCGATGGCGCTGGCTTCCTGAATCGGCGCGACGATCGTGACATCGCCGAGGGGCGCAAGGGTGTCGGCGAGTGCGAGGATCCCCTCAGAGTGCACGCCATCGTCATTGGTAAGGAGAATTCTGGGCATGGGAACCTCTCATCTTAACATCCGTGTCGGACGTTCGAATGCCCATCAACAGGATGGCCGCCGTGGTAGCGAGCGCCGCGCCGGTCGCGAACGCGGTCGGGGCGCCGAACCGTTCGTACAGCAACCCGAACAGGACGCTCGCGGCCAGGGCCCCGACACCGAGCGCTGCGTTGTAGGAACCGAACGCCATGCCGTGCTTCCTCGCCGGTGCGAGGTCTGCGACGAGCGCCTTTTCCGCTCCTTCGGTCAAGGCGAAGTACACGCCGTACAGGAGAAACCATGCGATCAACGTCCGCGCGCTGTCGGCCATCGCAAACCCGAGGTACACAACGGCATACAGAAGCCAGCCGATCAGGATCACCTGCTTGCGTCCGAGACGATCGGACAGCATTCCGCCCCAGGTCGACAACGACGCCTTCACCACGTGCAGCGCCGACCAGAGCAGCGGCACGTAGGTCGCGCTGCCGATCGCGTCCGACAGCCGCAGCAGCAGAAACGCGTCGGCGGAGTTGCCAAGGCTGAACACCAGCAGGACGGCAAGAAATGCAACGAAGCGTCCAGGTACAGCCACGGTGCCTCGATCGTCGTCCGGCAAGAA
>JBOGIR010000124.1:0-13210 GCA_050742335.1 Vicinamibacterales bacterium
GCTGGCCATACAGCGGTGTAGAGATTCCGACAAGCAGTGTCACAGTCGTCATGCCGGTCGAGATGCGCGAAAGGACCATCGACGTCATCGTCGCCTCCAAGCCGTGAATCGGACCGCGATGCGGCCCTTTGCGGGTTTCGTGGTTGTGCACGCCCAGTGCGGGCAATCTACGATACCGCGGTCGCGGCGTGCCGCCCAGAAAACTTGACCTCGAAAAGTCCAACCAAATGAGTCAAGTTGTCTCGCCCCGCGAAAGCGGGGCAAAAAGACACTGCCCTAGCGAGGCGAAGCCGCCTGGGCTTTTTTCTCACTGGTCTGAGGCGAAGCCTCGCTAGCGGTGTACCGAGTAGGTCGCTTTCATGACGATGGACCGGTTCGCCTTGCCTGAAAGCGGACCGTCGGTATAGCGCATCTCGTTGTACGCCACGATGAAGTTGTCGATCGTGCGGAAGATGTAGTTGAAGCGCACCTGGACGGCGGCGAGTTCGCCGGCGCTGGTGTACTGCACGTACGTCGATGTGAGCACGTTCGTGCTGAAGGAGACGTTCGAGCGCAGGCCGATCAGGTGCGTGTTGAACGAACCCTGGACGAGATCGACGTTATTGAAGCTGTACGCCGGTTGAAGGGAGACGTTCTTCCCGGGACGAAGCTCAGTGGAAAGGTTCCACGTACGCTTGGTGCCGTTGTAGAAGTCGCCGGCGGTAAAGCCAACCACGCCGCTGAGCGTGCGCCCGTTGTAGCTTCGGAGCGTCATGGTTGATTCGTTCCACTCATAGGCGCCCACCGGAAGCCTCACCGGACCGACGCTGAACGGGCGGAGCAGCGTTTCCGCGACATTGGCGACGTCTATCTCGAGCCGGTCGCCGCTCTGGAACGACGCCGCGACAGGGATGTGGCTGTTGCGGCTCAACAATGTGCCGGCGTCGTTGTAGTACGCGAGATTCGTCGGGGTGAATTCCAGTTGACGAATGAGCGTGCCGCGAGGCCGAGGTCTGTAGGACACCCGCTGGCCAAACATCCGGTCGTGGCGCCGTACGAACCCCGCCGCCGGATTGAAGCCGGGATCGATGCCGATGTAGTTCATCCCGGCCTCGAGCTTGTCGGCGCGCCATTCGACGCCAGCCTGGCGGACCCACCGCTTGTCGCTGGCCAGGGCACTCGACGGCGTCGCCGATTCCGCCGATCTCGCCACCAGAGCCGCGATATTGAGGTACCTGAGGAAGACAAATCGCGCGTCGGCGCCGACCACTCGATTGAACCGTCCGTCGCCCTGACGGTTGGTGAAGATCGCTCCGACATACGAGCGGCCGAGCATTTCCTTGCGAATGCGCCCGACGGCGAAGTTCTCGCTCCCCTGGCCGTGTGCGCTGTCGCTCTGTATGCTGAGAGCACCCACGTCGAATCCGCCGGCCTTGCCCGTGATCTTGCCGCCGCCGGCCAGAGGCGTCGGCACGCCCTCGTCGGAGAGACCGATTCGGCGCGAGTAAAAAATCTCGAGCGGAGGCGGCCCGAAGTGCAGGAAGCCCACGCTCATGCGCAGCGAATCGGAACCTTCGATGAAGAACTGTCGTTTTTCCTGGAAGTACAGGCTGAAGCGCGTGAGGTTGACCTGCTGCGTATCGGCTTCCGCCTGGGCGAAGTCGGGATTCAGCGTCGCGTCTGCCGTGAGGTTTGGCGTGAGCGAATACTTGAGATCCTCGATGCCGATCTCGCGCACGAACCGGTTCTCGGGCTGCGCCACGGCGTCGAACCGCTCGCCTCCAGCGAGCACGTACGGCCTGATGCGCAGCCGCTCGGCTTGGCGGATGTCACTGATCCCCGTCAGATGGCCGGCCTGTGAGACGTTCGTGAACATGTAATCGCGATCCCAGGCCGCCCAATAGACGAACTCGTTCTTCCTCTTGATGATCCGCTCGAAATTCAGGCCCCAGACCTGATCCTTGTCTCCTGAGAACCTGAGGATCTTGAACGGGATGGCGATTTCGGCCGTCCAGCCGGTCTCTGTGATCACGGCCGCTGCCGTCCACTGTTCGTCCCAGTTGGCGGTAAGGAAGGCACTCTCGTTTCGAATCATCGCGTCGAACCGCGTGCCGCGCGGGTTGATGCGGAACAGGAACGCGTTGCGGTGGTCGTGGTACGTGTCGAGCAAGACGGTGAAGGTGTCGTCTGCTTCGAGCGTGTTGTCTCGCCGCAGCTCGGAGGCGCGGATCTGCGCCGGCTCGCCGTCCGTTATCCGGACGCCAATGTAGAGCTGCGTGTCGTCGTAGACGATTCGAACGTCGGTCGGCTCAGTGGAGACTTCTCCTTCAGACGGCTCCTGCTGCCGAAACTCGGTGATCGCGCGTGCCGTCTCCCACACGGGTTCGTTGAGGCGCCCGTCCACGACCGGGCTCGCCGTGATGCGCATCGCCTCCGCGGTCGGCGGCATCGCTTCTTGTGCATGCAGCGGGGCATGACCGGACAGGAAGAGTACGACAAGGAGAGACCTTCTCAACTGCGATACAGCCCAAAGCCTAAAGCCTAGAGCCCAAAGCCTAAAGACTACTGGCTCTGCGCATTTCGCCCCCTCGGGTAGAACTCCACGCCGTCGGACGCGCGCACGGCCTTCGTCCACGCCGCCGCCGGACGCCCGTCCTTCATGGGATGACCGCTGATCGTGATCTTGGTGCCGGGCGCGAAGTCGCCTCTGCGAATCTTCGCCTGCATGAGCGTGCTCGGTCCTTCCGCTTCGAAGCCCCAGGTCGTCACGGTGCCGTCCGGGTTCGTGACGTCGACCAGGAGCCAGGAGTGGGGGTTCGTGTACTGGAACTCCTTCACCACACCCTCTACCGTGATCTGCTTCTTGTCGTCGAACATCGTTCCCGAGTGGTGCGCGCCGGCCTGCGTCGCCGCTGCGGCCACCGTCAACGCGCTCAACAGCGCAACTGGCAGCCCTCTCGTCATCGGCCCTGCTCCTTCGTGCGATCGTCGCCCGGGGTAAATCTGAAATCGCGGTACTGAGTGTCTCCCTCCGGCGTCTTGAACACCTCGTTGTTGGGATTTTCGCCGCAGTGCCAGTAGTTCATGCGAAGCAGCCTGTCATCGTTCGTCACCTGCGTGTACCGCCGCTGCATGTACCACGGTTCCTGATACAACGAGGGGTCGTAGATCCAGGCGTCTGCCACGATCGTGCGGGCGTCGAGTTTCTCCCAGACCTCGACGGTTTCCATCTTCTCGCTCTGCTCCGGCTGGTTGCGTCCCATCGACCGCGCCATGAGCTGGCTGGTATGGATCACCAGCTTCTGTCCGTCCCAGAAGCCGATTGAGTCGCCGTAGTACAGCGGAAACGCATCGGCAGGTGCCGGGTGCCCGCGGCCGTCCGTGTAGATGCGGCGGACGTTGTTCACCGTCTCCGACGACAACCAGGTCTGCTCGGGCCGGACGATGAACTCGCGCAGGAACGGGATGACGAGCCAGCGCGGAAAGCCCGGAGGGCCGCAGTCGCTCAGGTTTTCGTCATAGGCAATGCCCTGCGCGCCCAGGGCCTGTCCCTGTTTCAGCGCGGCGGCCGCTCCTGCCGTCAGCTTCGGCCCGACACCCGCCGGTCCTGCACCGAAGAACGAGCCACCCCCCGCGGCCGCCCAGAGGCCGGACCAATCAGGCAGCTCGCCAAACGGCGGGCTCTGCTTGCCGTCGCGCGCCGCCGTCTTCAGCGCCTGATACAGGCCTGACGCCGTGCGGTGCTCGAGCCCGAGCGCGTATTTCCGCTGCCATTCCGCTGATGACTGCTCCGGACGTTGCTGAGCTGTCAGCGCGACCGCGGCGATCGCCACACACGCGCCAACGCAGAATCCTGCGGCAACTCTCATCATGGGCGTCCTCAGGGGAGAGTATAGGCAATTTGCCGGGAATGGAGCCATAATTCCGCGCATTCATGCGAGGGCCCGGGGAGGTATCGATGCGACGGCGACGTGCGATTCCAGTGCTCATCGGTGTTGCCGCGATCGTGGCGGGCGCCGTGGCGCTGCGCGCCCAGGGCTCGGGCGCGATCGGCCCGGCAGATGTGATCCTGTCCAACGGCAAGATCGTCACGTCCGACGAGCGGTTCACCATCGCCCAGGCCGTCGCCGTGCGTGGCGAGCGCGTGATCGCGGTTGGCACCAACCAGGACATCGGGCGCCTCGCCGGACCGGCCACGCGACGCATCGACCTGCGCGGTCGAACCGTCCTGCCGGGGTTGATCGACAACCACATGCACCTGCTCCGATACGGGACCACGTGGAAATACGAGGTCCGGTGGGACGGTGTCGAGTCGCGCAAGGAGGCGCTCGCGCTGCTTCGCGCCCGCACCGAACGCGTCAAGCCGGGCGAGTGGATCTACAACCTCGGCGGGTGGGCCATCGAACAGTTCTCGGACGACTCGAGGCCGTTGACGCGCGAAGAGCTCGACGGGGTGGCGCCAAATCATCCGGTGTTCCTGCAGGCGTCGTACTACGAAGCCTATGTGAACAGCCGCGCGCTGCAGTTGCTTGGCGTCTCCTCCGAAACCCCCGGTGTCGTGCGGGACGCGGCGGGCGGGCCGACCGGCCGCATCAGTGAGGACGGCTTCCGTCCCCTGGTCGAGAAGCTCCCCATCGCCACCGATCAGGACGTGGAGGCGAGCACGCTGGGGATGATTCGCGAGCTGAATCAGGCGGGCCTGACCGCGTTCGGCAGCGCCGGTTGTGAAACGGATCTGCTCGACCGCTATCGGACGTGGGCGCTTCAGGGGCAACTCAACATCCGGGTCTTCTGCATCACCACCCCGCCCGGAGGGGGCAACCTCGACCAGTTCCTGCCGCGTATCGCGCAGATGAAGGTGTTTCAGGGTGACAGTTCCGTCGATCACATTGCGTTCGGCGAGAACTTCGGCGGCGGCCTGGGCGACCCGATGTTCCGGCACCGCCCGGAGACCAAAGCAGAGGACCTCGCGCAGTGGCGCCGCATCGTCACCGAGGTGGCGCGGGCCGGGCTGCCGCTGCACGTCCATACGAATTTCACAGAGACCATTGACGCGTTTCTCGATCAGATCGAGGCGGTCAACAAGGAATACCCTGTCAGGAACCTGCGGTGGGTGCTCGCGCATTTCAACCAGCCGAATGCGGGGCAGCTCGAGCGGATGAAGCGGCTGGGCATGTATGCGGCCGTGCACCCGTGGGCCGTGATCAACGGCGGGATCAACCTCCGTCAGTTCGGCGACAGCGCGTACGACATGGCGCCGCTCGCCACGATTCAGAAGAGCGGCATCACCTGGGGGTTGGGCAGCGACGGCAGCCGGGCGAATCAGATTCTGCCGTTCGAGACGTTGAGCTGGGCGGTTACCGGCAAGATGGTCGGTGGCAAGACGGTGCTGAAGCAGACGATCGGCCGCGAAGACGCGCTGATCGCGCACACGCGGAAGAACGCGTACTTCATCTTTCGCGAGAACGACCTCGGCTCCATCGAGTCGGGCAAGCTGGCCGATCTCGTCGTGGTCGATCGAGATTACCTCAAGATTCCCGCTGACGACATCAAGAACATCAAGGTTGTGATGACCATGGTCGGCGGGCGTATCGTGTACGACGCCGCCACGCCGAGTGGGACGAGGTAGGCAGAAACGGAGCGCTCAATGACGGTTCGGTTTGTGACACGCATGCTGGCGATCGGTGCGATCCTCGCGTTGCCAGTGTTGGCACACGCGCAGGAGGCGGTGCTTACGGGCACCGTGACGGATTCCACGGGGGCCGTGCTGCCAGGCGTCACGGTGACCGCGGTCCACGAGGCCACGGGCAACCGGTTCGTCACGGTCACCGACGAGCGCGGTGTCTACCGGATTCCGGCGCGCGTGGGCGCGTTCCAGCTGACGGCGGAGCTGCAGGGCTTCACGTCGGTGTCGCGCACGGGGCTGCAGCTCCTTGTGGGGCAGACCGCCGCGGTCGACCTGCAGATGGCGCCGTCCACCATCCAGGAGACGGTGACGGTCACCGGCGAAGCGCCGCTCATCAGCGTGACGACGTCGAGTTTGGGCGGAAACATTGACCCACAACAGGTGCAGAGCCTGCCTGCGTACGGGCGCAATTGGATGGCGCTGGCGATGCTGGCGCCCGGCAGCCGGATGACGACGGGGACTGGCACCACGCCGCTGCCGGACCGCAATTCCGGCGAACAGCGCGAGTTTCAACTCAGTCTGGACGGTCAGAACGTCGCCGGCGAGCTGGGCTACGGCGGCCAACCCCGGTATTCGCAGGACTCGATTGCCGAATTCCAGTTCATCTCCAGCCGTTTCGACGCGACGCAGGGACGCTCGTCGGGCGTCCAGGTCAGGGCCATCACACGGTCGGGTACCAACACCTTGTCGGGATCCGTGCGCGGCAACTTCCGCGACAGCCGTTTCAACGCTAGGAACCCTGTCCTCAATCGCGTCGTGCCGATTGACAACCAGCAGCTCGCCCTCACGGCCGGCGGTCCCATTCGCCGCGACCTGCTGCACTTCTTCGCGCATTTCGAGTACGAGCGCGAGCCGCGGACCAGCGTCTGGAATACGCCCTTTCCGACCTTCAACGTCGATTTGAAAGGGAAGGAAACGCTCAAGATGGGTGGCACGCGCCTCGACTATCAGCTCTCGCCGCAGACACGCGTGATGGGCAAGTACTCCGAGGCACGCCGTTGGCAGCCGTTTGGGCTCGGCAGTGTGAACCATCCTGCGGAGACCGGATGGCACAGCGATCTCAATCGCGAGTATCTCGCACAGTTCACACAAGTGATCGGCACTCGGGCAGCCAACGAGATCAGGGGCGGGAAAACGAGGTACATCTTCCGGGACGGCAACCTCACAAGCTGGTCGAACCACTGGCAGAAGGGGATCGGCGTGGCGACCGGATCGCCGCGCATCACCTTCACCGGCTTTACCGTCGGTGGCAATCGCTTCTTCCCACGTCACGGCGCCCAGGACATCTGGAGCATCCGTGACGACTTCACGTTCTCCTACGAGATGCGGGGCCGCCACGATCTGCGCGCCGGTGCCGAGTACCAACGCTACATAGACGACGGGAACAACTGTCAGTCGTGCATGGGCATCATCGATGCGCGCAACGGGCCGCTGCCCTCGTCCGCGCAGCTGCAGGCGTGGTTCCCGGATGCGTTCAGTGCCGACACCTGGAACATGGCGGCGATTTCGCCGCTCGTCCGCACGTACGACATCGGGATCGGGGATTACACGACCCACGACATCCGGCCGCAGATTGCCACCTGGATGCAGGACGACTGGCGCGTGTCGCAAAGGCTGACGCTCAACCTCGGCGTGCGCTACGACATCAGCATGAATGCGAGCGGGAACGACTACGAGATTCCCAACCTGCACCCGGCAGGCCAGCCGGACGACACCAACAACCTGCAGCCTCGCATCGGTTTCGCGTACCAGTGGAACGAGAGGACCGTGGTGCGGGGCGGCTCGGGCCTGTACTTCGGTGTTCCCCTGTCGGTCGAGACATTCTGGGTGGCGCAGATCAACCGGCTGCGCGTACTGCAGTTCACCAACGACGGCCGCGCGAACTTCGCGGCCGACCCACTCAACGGCCAGCCGCTGCCGACGCTCGAACAGGCGGAACAGCGCTTCTGTCATGCCAGGAATGTGCCGGGATGTCTTCGCCTGGCCATCGGGGAACTGATTGCGCCCGACCAATACAGCAGGAACCTCGCTCGCAGCTGGCAGAACTCGATTGGCGTGCAGCGACAGTTCGGCGCAACGATGGCCGTCGAGGCCGACTACGTCTACAGCCAGGGCCGGCACGAGAAGGACATTCTCGAGAACGTCAATCTGACGTTCGATCCGGTCACCGGCGCGAACTACCCGTTCTCGAACATCGCCCGGCGGGCCCTTCCGGAGTACGGACTGATCTCGATGTCGGCCCGGACCGGCCGATCGAGCTATCACGCGCTGCAGACGGCGTTCACCAAGCGGCTCAGCAACCGGTGGCAGGCAGCGGCGACCTACACGCTCTCCGGTTTGTGGGACGCGGAATCGCGGCCGTTTTCCGGGCTGCAGATGGTGTCGTTTGCCACGGCGCCCGACCTCGGTGGTGAATTCACGCTGGGGCAGACCGATCAGCGCCATCGCGCCGTGTTCAGCGGCATCTGGCAGGTTGGGCGCGGCTTCCAGGTGAGCGGCCTCTACTACCTGGGCGTGGGAGAACGCGCGCAGCACGTGTACGGGGGCGACCTCCGCGGGATCGGGGGAGGCGGCGGCGCGCAGGCGCTGCGCCGGCAGCGGCTCCGTCCGGACGGCGCCATCATCGCGCGCAACAGCTTCACGCAGCCGCGCCGGCAGCGAGTGGATCTCCGCGTCCAGCAGCGGATTCCACTGGGCGGGCGCGTGTCGATTGACGGAATCGCGGAAGTGTTCAACGTCTTCAATTCGCCGAACTGGACGCTCAACAGCGATCAGGCGAACCGCCAGTACAACCAGCAGATACTAGGGGAGAACAGAACGGCGCAGCTGGGGTTCAGGGTGAACTTCTAGAGACCAAAGACCAAAGACCAAAGACCAAAGACCAAAGACCAGTACAGATAGCGGAAAGTCTTTGGTCTCTAGTCTTTGGTCTTTAGGGATCCGCGTCAGATGTGAGCGCCCGGGGACGGACAGCTCAATCCAGGCTCCACAACGCAAGAAACGACACATCCTTGACGAAGATCCGTCTTCCCGATATCGCCGGCTGGGCCCACGTCGCGCTGTCTGCGACCCTGTAACGTGCGAAGGGCTCGAAACCGGTCCGGCTGCTCCTGGCGACGATCAACTCGGCGTCGTCGTTCAACAAGAACAGCAGATCATCCGCCTTGACAAGAGCCGTGTTCGTGGCTTGCCGCGGCCGGTCGAGCCACAGGACCTGGCCAGTCGAGGCATCGATGGCGAAGAACTGGCCACTGTTCCGATGGGACAAACCAAACAGCGTGTCGCCGATGACCACCGGGTTGCTCAAGAACATGGAGACTTCCGTGGTTGCCCAGGCCACATCCACAGCCCACTTGTTCTCCCGTCTGATCGGTGTGAGCGCCATCACGCCCCTGTTATGACCGCTGACGATGACCGTCTCCCGATAGAGGACTGGCGTGATGGCTTGAACATCTGGTGACGACCAGCGATGTTCCCAGAGGACCGCACCATCGGCCACCGAGATGCCGAGGATCGAGTGTTGAGCAACGGCGATGACCTGGCGGGTTCCGTTCAAGTCGACGATGATCGGCGAGGCGTACCTGAATTCGTTTTTCACCGTCCACGTGACGCGACCGGTATTCGCCTCGAAGGCGGTCAGTGCGTCATAGCCTTCTTGAACAATGACGAGGTCGCGATCCCCAATCGGTGAAGAGGAAGTGCCAAGGTCCGGTTGGATCGGTGGGGCAGGTTTCTGCCACACGAGTGTGCCGCTGAATGCATCGAAGGACGAAATGGTCCCGCTGATCCCAAGCGTGTAGATCTTCCCGTTGTGGAAGAGCGGTGTCGCCTTGGGACCTTCGCCGTGGTCAACCGCTCCCTCATACGTCTCGTATGAGACCGGATAATCGGTGCGCCAGATTGTTTCGCCGGTGTCCGCGTCGAGTGCGGTCATCCCCTCCTTGCCGTCGCGGCGGGTGAAGGCGTAGACGGTATGGCCAACCACAATGGGCGTCGCGTAACCCTCTCCGACTTCGACTCTCCACCTGAGCCTCAGGTGTTCGGGCCATGCTTCCGGTTTCGAGAACGCGCTGGCGGCACCATCCCGATTGCGGCCGCGCCATTGCGGATAATCCTGCGGAGAATCCTGGCCCATCATCGCAGCCGCCGGTCCGACCAGCACAGCGACGGCCACACATGATGAAATCAGCGCCATCATGCGAACTCTGCTGGATTTCACGTCAATCAACTGACGACCTCACGCATCTCCCTCGCGACAAATGTCGCAGCAATGAGGGCGTACTACCCACGCCTTACCTGCCGCCTACCGCCTACTGCCTACTGCCTACCGCTGCGGAAAGCCTTGCGCGGCCGCCTCTGGTCCGCCCTGGACGAAGAGCGGCTTGTCGGGCGCGTCGGCCTTGGAGATTCGCGACAGCGCGCCCCGCGTCTCCACGACAAGGCCGCCGAAGCCCTGGAAGGTCACCTTGTCGCCCGGCAGCAGGCTGTTACGTCCCCAGCCTTGCCGCTGCACCGTGTTCGGGCTGGCCATCTCCATGTTCCAGTTGGCCACCTTCCCGGCCGCATCGGTAACGTCGATGTACACGTGCATGTGCGGGTTGGTCCATTCGACTTTGGTCACCACACCCGTCAAGGCGACCTTCTTCTTCACGTCGTACTCGGTGTCGAATCCGTGGTGGGCGAGAGCCGGCACCGCAAAGGAGAGCAGGCTGACACCGGCGACCAGCACTCCGAGCGTCGTTCTCATGGCAACACCTCCTGGCGGGCTCACACAAAGCCCCTACTTTGCCTTTGCTGATCTTGGACCGCTATACGGTCCCAAACGTGAATTGTGTACTCGTTGTGAATCCGTATAGCGGTCCTCCAGGCGCGCGGAGCGCGCCAAGCAGACACTGCCAACCAGCCAAGGGCATCCTCACCGGGATATCAAGGGCAGGCCCTTGGCTGGTTCGTTGTTCAACTGGAAGCCACCGGCAATGCCTGCCTGATTGTTCTCGTTGCAGATGAACTCCATCAAGTCGAGGTCCTGGCGTATCAGTTGGGCTGTGAACTTCAACTGCACCGGCCTCGAAAACGCGCCCGGGTCGTCGAGGGTGAAATCGTTGACGAGGGTTCCGTAATTGATGCGCGTCCATCGCTCGATCGTGTGCAGTTGCTCTGTGTGCGGGGTGCCGCGACTATCGAACCAGAACTTGTCGTTGTAACCAACTGTATCGATGACGAGCGTATTCCCTTTCAACTGCCCGATCGAGTGTCCCCACCACGTCGGGAGCAGATCGGGCGGGTGCTTGCGCCCGTCCATGTAGACCACCCGATGCGCGCCGGCGTCGCCCAGCTCATGCAGAACGTAGATATGTGTCAGCCCTTTTGCCGTATAGCCCATCACGAACTTCCACGGAAACGGGTTCATGCGCGGCACGCTCATCGGCAGGCACGCGACGTAGGGCTCGTCCCGCTCGTTCCGCTTGTCCCGGAGCGCTTTCGCCCAGGGGAGCAGCGGCAGCTCACCCGGCTTGAGCCCGCCTTCGCGCTCGATGTCCTGGTTCGAGCCGCCGCCCTGCCAGGGTCCGGTCAGGTCCACCGTGCCGTCGGGCAGTTTCGGCACCGGACCGTTGACGGTGTTCGCGGGAACAAGCGGCGTGTTGCCCGCCGGGACGATGCGCACGCGCTCCTGTGTGTAGTCCTGGGCGCCCGCCTCCGCCAAGGCTTCGGCGCGCAGGTGCGACGGCACGAGGAGCGCCATGGTCAGCCCGAGGCATGCGATTGAGACAACCAGAAGTTTTCTCACGGCAACCCCTCCTTATTGCAGATTTCAGATTGGTCGAGTGACGACTGTTGTCGAACGGCGAATGTCGATTGCCGGAGTGAGTGTCGATTGACGGGGAATTCTCTCAATCGCCAATCCGTTCGACCAATCGTCACTCAGAAAATCGTCAACAGTCGTCAATCGAGCAGTCTGAAATCCTCATTTAGAAGCCGTACTTGATGCCGAACTGGATGATGCGCGGCGCACCGGCCATGGCAATGATGCGACCGAACGCGCCCGAGTTGAAGTTGTGGTGCGTCGTGGCGCCTTGCGTGCTCGGAGGCGAGCTCCAGTTGAACGTGTTGAGCAGGTTGAACGTCTCGAGCCGCAGCTCCAGCGTGCGCCCCGCCCCGGCGGGAACGAGCCGGGAGACGGCCAGATCGACCGCCCAGTAACCGGGCGCGCGCACGCTGTTGCGCTTGAAGTTGCCGAGCGTCCCCACCGCCGGCTGTGCGAATGCCGCCGGGTTCAGCCACGTGTTCGGCGTCTTCTTATCGCCGTACGGGTCGTCGAGCACCTGGTTGACCCGCTGGTTCTGTATGCCGGTGAACGCGCGGTCCTGTCCCGCGACCACATTGATTGGCTGGCCCGAACGGGCGCTGAGGATCCCCGCCACCCTCCAGTCGGACAGCGCGGCGCGGAGCGCCGGACTCGCGAGATCCGGCGTGCGAACGCCCACGCTCAGCGCCCCGATGTGCGTCCGGTCTTGATCACAGAGACCGCGATCGAACGACGGATCGTCCGGGTTTGTGTAACCGTTGCCGATCTGCGGGAATCCCCCTGTCTGGAACGCCGGATCGCCGAAACAGCGCGACAGCGTGTAGTTGCCGTTCAGATTGATGCCCGTGCCGCGGCGCTGGAACGACAGCTTCAGCCCGCGATACGCCTGCGTCCCGACGTCGTCGTGGATGTCCAGGTTGCCGATGAGCCGCGATGCAGCCGGGTTCTCGGTTGACAACGAGAACACGCGCCGCTGGTTCAGGTTCCCGTTGTTCGTGCACGTGGCGTAAAAGACGCCTTGGAGCGTGCAGGGACCGGTACCCAGGAATACGCCGGGATTGATCGCCAGCTGATTCCACAACCGATCCGTGTAGCTGCCGATGTAGCTCGCCGCCACCTGCCAGATGCTCCCGAGCTGCCGCTCGATCGTCACGTTCCACTGCTGCACGCGCGGCGAGTTGAGGTTCGGATCGACGGTGCCAAATGCGCCGTACGGAATGAACACGGTGTCACGGTTCGTGAGAATCGGGTGCGGATCCCCGCCGAGGTGCGCGTACGGGCGATCGAACCGGCCCGGCGGGTCCTCGGTGATTGTCCGGTTGCCGAACGGCGGCGAGTTCGCGTTGATGAGCTGGTACTCCGCGTTCGGGAAGTCGTAGGTGAGCCCGTACGACGCGCGCACCGCGGTGCGGCCGTCGCCGGCGACGTCCCAGCCGAAGCCCACACGCGGGGAGAAGTTCACCCACTGCGTGTTGATGCCTCGTTGTCCGCCCGGGAACCCCGCATCGCCGGGGTAGATCAACCCAGCGGGTGCGTTCACGTACTGCTGGCTTCTGACGTTGTTCCGGAAGTTCTCGCGGCTGAAGTTGTAGATGGCGCCGCTCGTGACGCTCTGGCCGAAGTACGGCTCCCAGCGCAGACCCGCATTCAGCGTCACCCGCGGACTCAGACGCCAGGTGTCCTGGGCGTACGTCCCGAGGTACCACTGATCCATCGGCAGCAGCGCCGGGCCGCCGTGC
>JBOGIR010000125.1:0-1786 GCA_050742335.1 Vicinamibacterales bacterium
GTGGCGGCCAAGGTCCGCGCGCCGCTGGTCTGCCGGATGCCCGTGCTGTCGCGGATGGCGCACTCGAACGCGCCGGCGACTCGCACCGAGATGATGGTGGCCGGTCTGGCGTTCGCCACCGGCTGCATGACCTGCTTCGGCTCCGCGCTTGTCGTCGGGATGGTCGTGTACGTCGGGTTGGCGCAGTCGGCGCTGTACGGCGCGCTGGTGCTCTTCCTGTTTTCGCTGGGGATGGGCGTTCCTCTCGTGATTGCGGCCGTGGTGATGGCCAGGGCGCTCCCGTTGCTGATGAAGCTCGAGAGAGCCGTCCCGGTCATGGGACTGGTCAGCGCCATCCTGATGGCGGGTTTCGGCATGCTGTTGATCAGCGGCAACTACATGATCGTTTCAGAGTGGACGTACCGTCTTGCCAGCGGCTCAGCCTCCATACCGCACGTGGGGAGCGGGCTCCTTGTGGCCAGCGCTGTCGCCGGTGCCCTGGGTTTCCTTGGGTGGTTCGTCTGGATTGCCACCAACGGCGGAGTGAGACGATCAAACAGGATGGACCTTCGCACGCCGTAAATGAATAACGGCGCGCGCGTGAAGGAGGACGATATGAAGCGAGTGTTCCCGCTGGCAGTATTGGGCGTGAGCCTGGCGATCGGCTGCGCCGTCTTCAGCGTGATCGGCGAGGCTGCCGCCCCTCAGTCCACCGCGGGAAGAGCCGTGACGCCCGCGAACATGGCGCGGCTGTCAGGCACGGTGAACGCGCCGGCGCCCTTCAGGGCCGCACAGGTCTACCTCCGCAACGTGGACAAACAGATCATGTACATGGTCTTCACGAATGCGGGCCAGTTTCGAGCGGTGTCGCTGTTTCCCGGCAACTATGAGGTGAGCGTCACGGCCAAGGGACTCCAGTCGGAGGTGCAGAAACTGACGCTGAGAGCCGGTGACAACCCGCGCGTGAACCTGTCCCTCCGCGGCGCAAACGGTCAGGGTGGCGCCGCCGTGGCGGACGTGTCGCTCGAGCGCGAGGTCACCGGTCCTGGCGCGCCGGTCACGCTCGAGAGCTACGACGTGATCTACACGCCCGGACCTGGCAAGGCGGTGGCCGAGCAGGTGTGCATGATCTGTCATGGCGAGAACTTCCTGCCCGGAAGGCCGGCGACCGAGGCGGTGTGGAGCGCGAGGATCGACCACATGGCCGGCGGGTTGCTGCGAGACCGCGATGCCGCCACGTACGCCGAGGGACTCCTCTCGGCTCGCAACTCGGTGCTGCCTTTCTCACGGCAGGATCGCGCGGACCTGCTGGCCTACATGGTGAAGAATTTCGGGCCAGGCGCCAGGCCGCGCGCGGTCAAGTCGGAGCGCGACGCGCCGATCGACGAAGCGGCGCTCGGCAAGGCGATGTACATCGAGTATTACCTGCCGCCCGACCCACCGGGCCAGGGGAGCCAAGCTCCGGAATACATCGGCATCGGGTATCGCGGCAGGCGGGTGGGTCAGGACGTGCGCTTCGACCACGACGGCAACGTGTGGCTCGCGGACCGCGGCTATCCCCATCGGCTGGTCAGGCTGGATCCGCGCACCGGCGTCCAGAAGGATTACCTGCTGCCCGACCCGAAGAACGGCATCCACGAAGTGCTCATCGATCAGGACGGCATGATCTGGCTCCCCGAGCACAGCGGCGTCCAGCCGTCGATGCCGAAGCGGCTGCTCGGCTTCAACCCGAAGTCCGAGCAGTTCGAACGTCTCATTCCGATGGATCCCGACAACGCGGTCCGAAATTCCATCAAGTGGATGCAGT
>JBOGIR010000126.1:0-3626 GCA_050742335.1 Vicinamibacterales bacterium
AGTACAGGATGTCATGGATGGCCGCCAGAATCGCCCGCGGCCGTGTCCCTTTTCCGTGGCCCAGCCGGCGCTTCACGAAGGGCACGTGTACTTCCTTGAACGTGGCTTTGCGCCACCACGTCTTCAAGAGGCACTCCGGGTTGGTGAACGCGCTCTCTGTCTCCAGCGTCACCGACTGGATCAGCGTACGGGGATATACGGTCACGTTCTGATAGTCCGACAAGGGCAGACGAAACAGCGTCCTGACCAGCACATAGTTGACGACCGACACGAGGCCCTTATAGGGGTTGTCGGAGCGGTGAACCAGCATGCCGCGGGCAGACGTGGTGGCGACCCGCACGCCTTGAAGCACGTCGACAGACCCCAGGTCGCGAAGCGATTGCGCGAGATAGCGAATGTCGTAGGCCCAGTCGACCGTCTGCCAGAACACGTAGTCTTTCGTCGCCAGCGAGATCGCTCGTTTCGTGTTGTAGCCCGACCCACGATTCCGATCGTTCCTGTGCACCCTCAACCACGGACGCGCCCGCTGGCATCCCGTCGCAATCTCCCATGTTCTGTCAGTGCTGCCGTCGTCGATGAGAACGAGCTCGAAGTCGTCCGTGAGCGCAGCCAGATACGCGCCTGCGCGGTCGATGTATTCAGCAACGCCCGCCTCCTCGTTCAGCGCCCATCCCAGCATCGACAGGCTGAACGGCACACGCTGGGTGCCAGGCAGAATATCCGCGGAGACCGTCATCAGGCCAGGTACATCTCGTACCATTCCTGGAAGATCACGAGCGCGAGGACTTTGTTGACCATGGTGTAGTCGGCGCCAGGTTGGTACAGCCGCTCGATCAGGTCATCGACGCGCGCCGTATCGAACATGCCGTGAAGCGCGAGCCGCTCCGCCGACAACGTGCTTCGGACCCACGGCTGGAGATCGCCGAGCACCCACTCGGTCACGGGCATCAGGAATCCTTCCTTGGGTCGACAAATCATCTCTTCCGGAAAGTACCGTGCTGCAGCGCGCTTCAGGAGGTACTTCGTTTCCCCATTGTGGATCTTCAGCGAGCCTGGAAGGCTCGCGACGTACTCGACGACGTCGGTATCCAGGAACGCGCTGCGCACTTCGAGCGAATGCGCCATCGACAGACGATCGACGAACGTCAGCACTTGATCCGGGAAGATGCCACGGAACTCGGCCTCGAGCATCCGATTCAGCGGATCGCGCGCCGTCGCGCCTGCAAATGCCTGCCGAAGATGCTCGCGCGTGGACACTCCCTTCAGGGCTGATCGCACGTCCGGGGAGTACAGTGCGGCCTTTTCCTCGTCGCTCATGACCAGCAGCCCGGCGCGCCAATCCCAGTCCGGTCTGTCGCCCCCCGCCGGCATTGCCTGCGCTCCAGCGGCAATGCGATGCGAGCGGTAGCTGCCGAACAGTTCGTCGGCTCCATCGCCGGCGACGGCCACCTTGACGTGTTGCGCGATGCGCTGCGACAGGAAATACGTGGACACGACACCCGCGAACGGCTCATCGAAGGCGCGCAGGATCTTCCGGATGCTCGCCGGATAGTTCGCGACGTCAATCGTTTCCTCGTGATGCTCGGTGCCGAAGCGGGCAGCCACCCACCGGGCCCAGCGACAGTCCTCTTCCTTGCCGACTGTCGTCGCTCGACCTCCGTACGTCAGGGTGAAAGTCTTCACGGGCGACGAGGCGGCTTCGGCGGCCAGCGCGGTGGTGAGTGACGAGTCGATCCCTCCGCTGAGGAAGAACCCGACGGGGACGTCCGACATCAACCGGCGACGGACGGCACGGCGCATCCGCGCCAGCAGCTCCTCGACGGCGTCGCGCTCGTCTGGAACGGAGCCATTCGCCGGTGCGAACGACAGGTTCCAATATCGAGAGACCATCGGCTCGAATCCCGGACGGTAGACGAGTTGATGTGCGGGCGGGAGGATCCGTACTCCGTCGAAGATTGTGAACGGGTGCGGCACGTGCTTGTAGCTGAGAAAGTGATGGAGCGCCTCGAGGTTCAGCCGGCGCGAAAAGCCGGGGATCGCGAGGATGGCTTTGAGTTCCGATGCGAAATACAGCGTGCCGTCCCGCTGCCAGTAGTACAGCGGCTTCTTGCCCATCCGGTCGCGCGCCAGCAGTCCGATGTGCCGGCGGCTGTCCCAGACGGCCACGGCGAACATGCCGTCGATCTGTTGCGGAAGAGCCTCGCCGTACTCCTCCCACAGATGCGGCAGGATCTCGGTGTCGGTCCGTGTTGCGAGGTGATGGCCACGCCTGACCAGCTCGAGACGTGCGTCCGGAAAGTTGTACAGCTCCCCGTTCTGCGCCGCCGTCACGCTACCGTCCTCGTTGGTGAGCGGCTGGCGCCCTCCGGCCACGTCGACGATGCTCAGGCGGCGCGCGCCGATCGCGAAGTCGTCTCCGGCGACGATGTGGCTGTCATCCGGTCCCCGGTGCCGCAGCGTTTCGAGCATCGTCTCGACAACTGCGCGATCGCCAACGCCGAACACACCACAAATGCCGCACATGCCCGACTAGGATCTCAGGGGAGCATAACTTCCCGGACGCGCCCCTTCGTGAATCGGCGAACTGACCGCCGGTGCGTGAACGGAAACCGATTCGTCGAGGATGCGTTCCGAAACAGCACCGCGGGCAGCGTCAACGACGTACTCGGCCACAGGTTGGACGTCGAATCGATCTGGCCGCTTCAACACGCTGAGGTACCGAAAAACGAGTGTACTGCCTGGATCGCGCGGAACCGTCCGCGCGTACCGCACTAGTCGTCTGACGAACAACTCGCGGTTGCTCGGGTAGTACTTGAGTGTCGTGAAGACGCTCGTGACGGCGATCGATTCGGCGACCTGTCGATAGCGCAGCGACTTCCCCCATCGGGAAACGAGTCGCCTTTCGCCGTCGGGCCGCTGTTCGTAAATCTGTATGGAAAAGTTGATGAGATCGACCGAGAAGACGCGCCAGACGATCAGGCCGAATACGTTCGTGGAGGCTTCCATCGCACGCTGGAGCATCGTCGGGAGCGTCTTCCTGGCGTACAGGTTGTACGCGAGCCCCGCTCGGGCGAAGGGGAGCAACAAGAGGTATCCCCACAGGCTGAGCCCGACCAGCACGTTCATCGCGGCCGGAGCCGCGGCCTGCGCGACGCCGGCGGCCGGCAGGGCAGCGGTCAGCCAGAGGTCGACGAAACTGCCCGGGTGTGCGTACAAGAGGCAGCACACCATCACCATTTCACAGAGGAAGCCGAGCCGAATCTGCGTGGCGATGAAGATGAAACTCAGCAGGATGGCGACCCCGCCCACGAACCGCGTCGGCGGGAACAGCATGAGCAGCGCCCCGACGACTTCAAGGCCCCACGCCAGCTCGTTGAAGAGCCGGAACACCATGCTCGTGGGTGGTATCCGGCTCCAGAAGCTCCACCAGTACCCCCACTCCGGGTTCACCATGCCGAGCTCCATGCCGTCGTTCTGCCGATAGCCGCTCTTGAACTTGTACGTGCCGGCCGAGAGCATGATGAACGCGAAATCCACCTGCAGCACGAGCAGCGCGAGCCCGTGGAGCTCGGGCGCGAAACGGCGGGTGTACTCGAACAGCAGTACCGCCAGACCGAGCCAGTAGG
>JBOGIR010000127.1:0-22639 GCA_050742335.1 Vicinamibacterales bacterium
GTGCAGTCGATCGCGCTGGACGAGGGACGCGGCCCGTGCGTGGTGCTTGGAACCGGCGCCAGGACGGGTGCGAGCTGGGCCGCGCTCGCCAACGGCGTGGCGGCGCACGCGCTCGATTACGACGACATGTGCTTCGTGTCGCTCGCCCATCCCAGCTGTGCGTTGTTTCCCGCAGCTCTGGCGGCGTGCGAGCTGACGCATGCGTCGGGCCGCGCGCTGCTCGACGCGTACGTGGTGGGCTTCGAGCTCGAGTGCCGGCTCGGCACGGTCATGAATCCCCGCCACTATCACGAGCGCGGGTGGCACTGCACCTCGACGATCGGCACGATCGGCGCGGCGGCGGCCGCCGCGCGCGTTCTCGGCCTGGAACCCGTCGAGGCGGCGCACGCGCTTGGCATCGCCGCGTCGTCCGCCTGCGGACTGAAGGAGAACCTCGGGAGCATGGTGAAGCCGCTCCACGCGGGAATGGCGGCGCGCAACGGCATCCTGGCGGCACTTCTCGCACAGCGCGGCTTTCGTGCCGGCGAGCGTTCGCTGGACGGGCCGCAGGGATTTCTGGCGGCGATGGACGCGCAGCACTCCGATCTCGACAACGCTGTCGTTGACCTGGACAGCCACTGGGAAATTCTGACGACCGGGATCACGGTGAAGCTGTATCCTTCCTGCGCCGCGACGCATCCGACGCTCGATGTGCTGCTCGACCTCAGGCAGCGAGAGCAGTTTGCCGCGGCAGATGTGGAGTCGATCGACGTGGAAGTTGATTCCATGACGCCGCGCCTGCTGATCTACGATCGGCCCGCCGCGAGCCTCGAAGGGAAGTTCAGCATGCCGTTCTGCGCCGCGGCCGCCATCGTCGACGGACGCGTCGGGCTCGACACGTTCGAGGTCCCTCGCATGCAGGCGCCCGCGATCCAGGCGCTGATGACGAAAGTATCGATGCGCTCGAATCCTGCGTTCGATGCCACCGCACCGCTCTCACATGCGTGCGTGACCATCCGGCTGCGCGACGGGCGTGCGCTGACGCAGTCGGCCGACGGTGCCCGCGGGTACCCCGCGCGCCCGCCGTCCGAGGATCAGCTTCGCGCCAAGTTCCTGGAATGTGCGCAGCGGGTGCTGCCCCGGACCGACGCGGAGCGAGCGTGGGAGACGCTCACCGGCATCGAAGCGATCGACGACATGGCATCGCTCGGCGAGTGGTTTGCGCCGGCACTGCAGGGGAGCGCGTCGTGACGAACGGCCATTCATACCGATGGGTCATTCTCATCGTCGGCACGCTGGCGTATGCCACGAGCCATTTCGCACGCCAGAACTACACGGGCATCCAGAAGTTCATGCAGGCCGACTTCGCGCTCGACCGTGGCGCACTGGGACTGCTGGGAGCAGCGTTCTTCTATGCGTACGCGCTGGCCCAGATGCCCTGGGGTGTCGCCGCCGACAGGTTCGGCAGCCGGGTGGTCTCCTCGTTCGGGATTCTGCTCATCGCGGCGACCATGGTGGGGTTTGCCACGAGCCAGTCAGAGCAGGCGCTGCTGTTCTGGCGCGTCGCGGCCGGCATCGCCAGCGCCGTGGCGTACGTGTCGATTGCCGGGGGCGTGGCACGCTGGTTTCCTCCACAGGAACGCGGGTTCAGCCAGGCGGCGTTCGGCGGCATGGGCGGCGCGCTGGGTGAAGGCGCCGCCTACTTCCTGCTGCCGGTCATCGTGATCTATTTCGCGTCGGGCTGGCGCGAAGCGACCAATACGGTTGCTGTCGGGATTGCCGCGATGGCGGTACTCTGCCTGATGTTTCTGCGGTCGGCTCCGCCGGGACAGACAGTGGCGACGAGAAAGCCGTTCGCGTGGCGGTTGCTCGCGGATCCACAGCTGTGGTGCTACACGGCGCTCTTTGCCGGCTTCATGGCCGGCACGCGCACCGCACAGGCGTGGATTTCCATATACCTGGCCGATGTCTACGCCGCGACCTATGGGTTCGAGACCAATGCGGCCGTTGTGGCCGGAGGCGTCTTTGCCACTGTGGCGTTCTCGCTGCTCGGGCGGGGGATCGGGGTTCCAGGCGCGGGCAAGCTGTCCGACGTGCTGGTGGCGCGGGGCGTTTCTCGTACTTCAATAGTGATCGGCTGGCTGGTGCTGTCGATCCTGCTGTTTCAGGTGCTCTCGATGCGCGTGACGGCGCTGTGGCTTCTGGCCATCGCCTCAGTACTCGCGGGCACGGCGGTGAACTGCTTCACGCTGATCACGGCGTCTGTGTCCGAGACGTACGGTCCGGAGCGGACCGCGTCGATCACCGGCTTCATCAACATGTGCGGACAGCTCGTCGGCGCCACCTCACTGGCCGTGAGCGGCTATCTCGGCGTCTTCATGGGCGGAGGCAGCACCGACCCGCTCGCCGAATATCAGGGCATCTGGTTGTCCGCTGTGATCACGGTGACGCTGACCGCGCTGGTCGGGACGGGAATCTATGTCGGGCTGAGGCACCGGGCGGCGGCCGCCGCCGTGGCCGCGCACGAGTTCTGACTTGCAGCGGCGGGTCCGCTTCGCGGAACCCGCCCCCACGTATGGTGGGCCGGGTGCCGCGGCGGCATTTACCTGCCGCGGACCCGGCGAACTGATCCGATCAGTTTAGGTCCCGCTCCTGACGTACCTCTTCAGCGCCATCCCGCCGGTGAGCGAACCGTAGATGTTGCCCTTCGCGTCGGCGGCCACGCCTTCCTGCGATCCGGCGGGGTCGGGGTCGGGAATGCGTCCCGTGACCTTGCCATCCCTGGCGCTCCCGATCGTAATGCCCTTGCTGAAGCCCGGGTTCGTCTTCGCGTCCGACTGATGGTCGGCGACATAGAGTGTGTCGTTTCGATCGATGTAGATTCCGCTCGGCCGGCCGAACTGCTTCCACTCTTCGAGGAACTTTCCGTCCTGGTCGAAGATCTGAATGCGGTTGTTTCCCCGATCGCCGACAAACAGCCGGCCGCGCGAGTCCATGGCCAGCGTATGAGGCGTCTCGAAGTCGCCGGGAGCGGTCCCCTTCTTGCCCCACGTCTTGATCAACTTACCGTCCTTCGAGAACTTCAGCATCCGGGCGTTCGAATTTCCGCCATGGCCGTCGCCGATGAAGATGTCGCCGTTTGGCGCGATCAGAACGGCCGACGGCTGGTTGAATATGTCCGGGCCGTCTCCGGCGACGCCGGCCTTGCCGAGCGTCATCACGACCTTGCCGTCGGGACTGAACTTGAACACCTGGTGGCCCTTGCCGTTTCTCAAGGGATCCTTCCCGTCGGGCCCTTCCCCGTCGGTGACCCAGATGTTGTTTTCGCGATCGATGTGGATGCCGTGTGGACGCACGAACATCCCCGCGCCGAGGCTCTTGACGACCCGTCCGGACGCGTCGAACTTCAGGATGGGCGCCGCGTTCGAGCCGGTGCAATACTGCCCGCCGCAACGCTCGAATACCCAGATGCTGCTGCCGTCAGGATCGATCGTGATGCTGGCCGTCGAGCCCACCTTCCTGCCGTCGGGCATCTTGAAGAAGTTCTCTTCGGTTCGATACGAGCTGTTCTGGGCATGGACCGCCACCGACAGCGCAACCACTGCCGCACCTGCCACCACCAGCCTGATCCGGTTTCTGTTACACATGGCCATCCTCCAACTCATTGAAGATTTCAGATCGGTCGAATGCAGATTGTTGTCGAATGACGAGTTTCGAGTGTCGACCGCTGTTCGATTGACCGCGAATCTCCGCCGAATCGCCAATCAGTTCGACAATCATCATTCGGAAATCGTCAACAATCTTCAATCGATCAATCTGAAATCTGCATTAAATCGCGCGGGGTCACCGCGCGGACTTTCGCAGGCGCGGCCGGTTGCCCACCTGCTCGAAGCCGAACCCGTCGGCGGGACGATTGAGCCGCTGCACGTACATGTGCTGTGGCTCGCGGCGCGCCGGGCTGCCGGAGACGATGACGCGATCGCCCGGTTTCAGCGTCGTCTCGGTAATCCCGACCTCAGCGAGCTCCCAGCGATTGTCGAGCTCCAGTTCCCACTGCTCCGTCGCGCTGCCGCGCCGCACGTCGACGACGACGAACGGGTGCGGCTGGACGAACCGGAACTGCGAGACGGTTCCTTCGATCGTCACGTCGCGCGAGGTGTCGTAGTAGCCGCTGATGGAGTGATGCGCACTCGACGTCGAGGTGAGCAGACCGAGCATCGACGCGATCGCAAGCAGCAAAGCCAGTATCGGGCTGCGCATATCCTGGACCCTCCGCCGGCCCGCCTTCGCCGTCATAGGGCTTCGGAGTAGGTCTCCATTCGCCGCTATGCGGCTTCGGCGTGGCCGGTCCCACCTTCGCCGGCACGCGGCTTCGGCGTGGCAGGCAAGACGATAGCACGGACTTGGGCTGGCCGGTGGTAGACTCACCGCGTCGTTTTCCTGGCCTTTTTTCGGGATCTGCCTCCAAGGAGGGCTCCATGCGTCGTCATGTGTCGACTACCGCGGGTTTCATCGCGGCGCTCGGGCTGCTCGGGGGCCTCTCGGCGCAGCAGGCGGCTCCGGCCGAGGGCCGACAGGGGGGCGGAGGCCGCGCCGACCTGGCGCCAACCGGAACGCTGCGCGCGTCATTTATCGAAAACAACCCGGTGCAGGGTCGGGTGGGCCCCTCGGGAACCGTCACCGGTCCGGCGGCCGATCTCGTCCGAGAGCTGGCCCGACGGCTGGGTGTGCCATCCGTGATCACGCCCCTGCCGAGCGCCGGCGCCGTGCTGGAGAGCGTCAGGGACGGCAAGGTCGACGTCGGCTTCCTTGCGTACGAAGCCGCGCGCGCCACGCAGGTGGATTTTTCCGATCCGTACTCGGCGTCGGGAAGCGCCTATGCGGTGCGCGGGAACTCCAGCTTCACGCGCTCCGCCGAGATCGATCGCGCCGGTGTCACCGTGGGCGGCGTGGCGGGGCAGAGCCCGGAGGTGTACGTTCGCGAGCACTTGAAGAACGCGCGCGTCGTTTCGCTGCCGACCGCGCCGTCCAACGCGGAGATGGGCAAGCTGCTGCTCGACGGCAAGGTCGACGCCTTCGCAGCCAACCGCACGCGCATGGATGAGCTCGTACGTGAGTTTCCGACGCTCAGAGTGCTGCCAGATGATTTCACCGCGACACTGCAGGCGATCGTCGTCGCAAAGGGGAAGGGTGCGGAGCTCGCGTATCTCAATCGCTTCCTCGCTGACGTGCGCGGCTCCGGGTTCGTGAAAGCCTCGATCGATCGCGCCAACCTGGTGGGCGTCAACGTCGCACCGTCGGCGACGCGCTAACGCATCGCCTCCCGACTTCCAATTGCGTGCTCGCCGAGACGATGCTAGCGTTGTCCGCTGGAACGCGAGACTGCGTCTC
This sequence comes from Vicinamibacterales bacterium, assembly GCA_050742335.1. Lineage (GTDB taxonomy): Bacteria > Acidobacteriota > Vicinamibacteria > Vicinamibacterales > UBA2999 > DATCJA01. Next base: position 5,371 of record JBOGIR010000127.1, read on the forward strand.
CCGGATCGGTCGAGCGTTCGGATCGTTCCCGGATCGTTTGGTGTGCCGTCCCAGAGATCACAGGCGGATCTCAGAGCCGAAAGCCCAAAGCCTAAAGCCCAAAGCCTAAAGCCGATCAGTCCAGTGCCTGTTTCTTCAGCAACTGCTCAAGGGCGTCCTGGTGTGTGGCGAGGAACAACTGATCTTTTGCCCGGCCGGCCGCCTGCTTCGAGGTGACGATGTGCAGGAGGCGCGCCGTGGGGATCTCGATGCCTTCGTTGCGGAACACGCGGCGTTCATTCCATACCGTTTCGAACTCGAAGCCCTTCATGACGAGCGTCAAATCGACTTTCAGATCGTGTGCGCCGGTCACGCGCGTCACGGCACGGCGTTCGATGATGCGCTCCGCCAACCAGCGGTCGCGCGGACGATCGAGCGGCTCGTCGCTCAGCCAGAATTCGGCATCGACGTCCTCGCAGGCCGCCCACGCCTGAACCAGGTTGTCGGGATGTTGAGGAAGAAAGAGATCGTAATCGTCGGTGACGAATCTACTGGCCGGTGGAACCGCATAGTAGTTCGCACCGGAGACACCGATGAGCAGGTACCGCACCGAGCGATCGGCCAGCGCACGGGCGAGTGGCGCGAACGGGTCGGTCACGGTTACCGCCGGACGTATTCGACGTTCTTGAAGGAATCCCGGTAGGCCTGCAGACCGCGCCAGACGGCGCTCTTGTCGGCGCCCGACTGGTTCTGCGGCATCGCCTCCACGCGGGCGATCAGCGCAAGGTAGTCCTCGGTCAGCTCGAAGCGGTAGGTCCTGGCGAACTCCGCCGCTTCTTCGAGCCCGCGAAGCGCCCGTTCCAGCTCGGGGTCCATCAGGTCAATTCTACCGTCGTCAACGATGGGTCGTTCGAGTCGTTCGGATCGTTCGGGCGTTCGGATCGTTCGGGTGTGCGTTCCGGCCGTATAATCCCGCTGGATTCTCCTCATGGCATTGGCGGCCCCGAACGGCGGTAGCTCGATGGCAAGAACCGAAGATCAGGAGGCCTCATGATTCCGAGAGTCGTAACACGGCTCCTGCTGGCGGCCGCAATCCTGGTTGTGCCGGGGGTTGGGTACGCGCAGGAAGCGACGTTGACGGGAACGGTCGCTGATTCCACGGGCGGCGTGTTGCCGGGCGTCACGGTCACGGCGCTCCTCGAAGCGACGGGGAACACGTTTGTGGCGGTGACCGATGAACGCGGCGCCTATCGTGTGCCGCTGCGAGTTGGCGCGTACAGGATCACAGCGGAACTCCAGGGCTTCACGACCATCGTGCGCCAGGGCATCCAGTTGCTCGTTGGCCAGACGGTGGTCGTGAACCTCCAGATGGCGCCTTCCACGATTGAAGAGACGATTACCGTCACGGCGGAAACGCCCCTGCTGACGGTCGATTCGTCGAGCCTGGGCGGCAATATCGATCCGAGGCAGGTGCAGGAGATGCCCGTTCAGGGGCGCGACTGGGGCGCGCTCTTGCTGCTCGCGCCGGGAAGCCGGACGACGAGCGACAATCCCAATCGGATCAATTCGAGGAACAGCGACAGGATTCGGGAGTTTCAGGCCAACATCGACGGGCAACAGTTTCAGAACACGATGGGCGGCGGCGGTCAGCCCACCTTCAGCCAGGAGATGATCGCGGAATTCCAGTTCATCTCCAACCGGTTCGATGCCACGCAGGGCCGGTCCTCGGGGCTGCAGGTGAACCTGGTCACCAAGTCCGGGACCAACCGCTACACCGGCTCGTTCAGGAGCAATTTCCGCGACGATCGCTTCAACGCGCCGGATCCCGTCCTCAACCGCGTCACGCCCTTTCAGAATCAGCAGTATGCATCGACGTTCGGCGGCCCCATCTTTCGGGACCGGCTGCATTTCTTCGCGTACCACGAGTACGAGCGTGAGCCGAAAGAGGAGACGTGGAGAACGCAGTACCCCCGGTTCAACGTCTCACTGGAGGGCACGTCCAGAAAGAAGATCGGCGGGACGCGCATCGATTACCAGGTCTCGCCCCAGACCCGGTTGATGTTCAGATTGAACGTGGCGAAGACCGCCACGCCGTTCGGTCCCGGCAACACCGCCCACCCCGCGGCCACCTCACGGGGATGGGAAAACGCGGATCAGGCGGCCGTGCAGCTCACCAACGTGATGAGCAACCGGACGCTGAACGAGCTGATGGTCGGGCACGCCGGCTTCCTGTTCGGCGAAGAGAACCTGACCCAGTGGTCCAATCACTGGCTGGCGGCCGGCAGCCCGTTTGGTTCCATCACCACCGGTTCGCCTCGCATCACCTTCACCGACTTCACCATCGGCGGCAATGCCGGCGCTCCGCGGTATCGAGTACAGGACCTGTACCAGGTGAGGAACAGTTTGACCACCTCGTACGACGCGCGTGGCCGCCACGACGTGAAGATCGGCGGCGAACTGTTCCTCCATCAGCACTACACGAACAACTGCACGCAGTGCATGGGGATCATCGACGCGCGAGGCGGTCCGGCGCCGGCCAACATCGAGAGCATTCTCGCCGACGCGTGGAATGCCGATACGTGGAACCTGGCGGCGATTTCGCCGCTGGTGCGGCGCTACACGCTCGGCATCCTCAAGAGCCGTCGCGATCTCATCCGCATCCCGGGGTACGCCGCCTGGATCCAGGACGACTGGCACATGACCAACCGGCTGACGCTGAATCTCGGGGTCCGCTACGACCTGCTCTGGAACATGTTTCAGAACCAGGAGGAATTCCTGCCGTTCATGGAAGCCGGACGGCCGCAGAATGCCACCAACATCCAGCCGCGGCTCGGGTTCATCTATCAGTGGAACGATCGGACGGTGGTGCGCGGCGGATCCGGCAAGTACTACGGAGAGATGGTCCAGACGACGTACCCGTCTGAAGCGAAGACAGTTGCCGTTGTCGAGGTGTTGAACGATGGCCGGCCGGATTTTGCAGCGAACCCCTTCAATGGACCGGCCCCGACCTACGAACAGGCCCTGCAGCGGTATTGCGCCGCGCCCGAGCAGGCCGCGAGCTTCGCCGCGTGGCGAACGCGAGGGTTCACCGGCAACGCACCGTGTTTGCTGCGGGGCAACGGTGAGTTGAAGCAGCCCCCTCCGTACAACATCAACAGCAGTTGGCAGAGCTCGATCGGCTTCCAGCGGCAGGTGGGCAGCATGTCGGCCGTGGAGGTGGACTACGTCTTCACGAAGAGCCGCGACGAAGGATGGCAGCAGCAGAACGTCAACATCCTGTTCAACCCCGCCACGGGCGTCAACTATCCGTTCAGCAACCGCAGCCTCCTGCCGTACCCGGAATTCGGCGTCGTGGCGATGACGGTGCAGAACGGCCGGTCCACGTACCATGCGCTGCAGACAGCCTTCACGAAGCGGATGAGCAACCGCTGGCAGGCATCAGCGACGTATACGCTGGGCGGCCTCTGGGACGCGCTCGGCAGACCGCTGCAGGGCGCGCCGCGACACACGCCGGTCCCGGTGGATTTCGTGCTGGCGCCCGATCTCGACGGTGAGTACGGGCTGTCGTCGACCGATCTGCGTCACCGGGCCGTCCTGAGTGGGATCTGGGAAGTGGGCCGCGGCTTTCAGGTGAGCGGCACTCACTACACGGCGCTCGGCGAGCGCGCCGAAACGATCTACGGCGGCGACCTCCGCAATCTGGGCTCGAGCAGTACGTTTATTCAGCGGCTGCGGCCGGACGGTACCATCGTCCCGCGAAACTCCTTCACGCAGCCTGTGCGCAACCGGACCAACGTTCGCCTTCAACAGCGGATCCCGCTGCCTCGCCAGGCGTCGCTCGACCTCATCGCCGAGGCGTTCAACCTGTTCAACAGCCCGAACTGGGTCATCAGCACGCAGGAGAACAACGCGCTCTATGGGAGGCGGACGTCCGGTCTGTTTCGCACCATGCAGGCGGGATTCCGGGTACTGTTCTAAGTGCCTTGTTTCAGAATTGCGGTGGCGTAACGTGGCCACAGAGACACAGAGACACAGAGTTTTCTCCAGATGGTTTCTCCGTGCCTCTGTGCCTCTGTGGCCCGTAAGAGACAACTTTCGAACTTACTTCTTCTACTTTTCCACTTCTCTACTTTTTCCACTTGTCCTTGCCGCTCAGCGCGCCGTGCCCCAGACGGCGGCGACGTACGTGCCGTACGCGGACGCGGTCCCGATTCTGCGGGCGCTTCGCGACGACCTCCTGCCGCCGGAGTTGCGCGGAAGAACGCCGGTTGACCTCGAAGCCGCGTGGTCCGAGTGGGTGGCGCGACGCGATGCGGCCATCCGCGCACGGGTAGACGAGGGCGACGCCGATTCCATCATCTACCTCCTGCAGTTCGGCACGACGTTTACCAGGCAGCCGCGGATCAGCGAGCGGGAGCTGGCCGGGGTCGTCGTGCGCCAGGCCGGGGGAAGCGCCAGCCGATTTGTGCCGTCGCCGGTCCTGCTGGCGCGGATCGACGATTTTGTCGCCGCCGTGGCGTCGCCCGGCGCGAGCGAACGGATGCAGTTCGCGCGGCAGGTTGTCGCGCGTCGCGGGATCGACCCGGCGACCGAGAGCGGCAGCAACGAGTTGCGGCGGTATCTCCGGGACCGGGTCGAGGTCGTCGGTCAGGCCGAGCGTCTGTCGCGACTGATGAACCCAACGGGCGACTCCGTCGATCAGATGACGCTGTTCCGCGACCGCGGTCTCGCGTCCGATACCTCCATCCTGGTGGACTTTGGCATCGAGGAGGCACTCACCGCCGTGAAGGCAGCGGGCCTGCTCCAGCAGGGCGCGGTGCGCCGCGTCGCGATCGTCGGACCCGGACTTGACTTCACGGACAAGCAGGAAGGGCACGACTTCTACCCTGAGCAGACCATCCAGCCGTTTGCGCTGATCGATTCGTTGCTTCGGCTCGGGCTTGGCGACGCGCGCGAGCTGCGGCTCACCGCCTTCGACCTCAGCCCGCGAGTGCTCGGGCACCTCGACGAGGCGCGGCGCCGGGCACGTGCGGGCCGTCCGTATACGGTGGTCCTGCCGCGCAATCTCGATCATCCCTGGACGCCGAATCTCATCGGATATTGGGAACGCGTTGGCGACCGCATCGGAGAGACGGCGAGGGCGGCGGCGCCGCCGCCGACGGCGGGCCGCCTCGATGTACGCGGCGTCTCGATCCGTCCCTCCGTCGTGCTCTCGGTCGTGCCGCAGGACCTGAACATCGTGCTCCAGCGGGTCGAGCCGCTCCCGGCCGACGACCAGTTCGACCTCGTGCTGGCCAGCAATCTCTTGATCTACTACGACGTGTTCGAGCAGTCGCTCGCGGTGACCAACGTCGCGAAAATGCTGCGCCCGGGCGGCGTGTTTCTGACGAACGACCGCGTCGTCGAACTGCCGGGCAGTGCGCTGGCGCCGGTGGGCCAGACCAGCGCGATTTACCTGATGGCGCCGGGAATCGGCGACAGAGGCGACCGCATCGACTGGTACCAGCGTCGCTGACGCAGCGATCGGATGGCAGCCGGAGCGGTGAGCGCACCAACGCCAAACCACGAAGGCCACGAAGATCGCGAAGGTCACCGACGTGGTTTATTACTCGTGGCCTTCGTGATTTTCGTGTGCTTCGTGGTTCCTATCGTTGTGCCTTGAGCCTTGTGCCCTATGCCTTGAATAGGCCGGTCAGCGCAAGTACGCGGTCGCGAGCGCGCCAATGACCGCGAGCAGCACCGTCAACTGGGTGCCGACGAGCCACGTGAACTGTCGATCGGTCTTCTGATCGAGGTACAGGAAAAGATGATCGACCTTTTGATCGATCCCCTTCATGTCCCCGCGCAGCTCCTTCATATCCTCCCGCGCTTCCGTGAATTGGCGGTTCATGTCCTCGCGCAGCCCCTTCATGTCCTCCCGCGCTTCCGTGAACTGGCGGTTCATGTCCTCCCGACCTTCCGCGAACTGCCGGTTCATGTCTTCGCGCAATCCCTTCATGTCCTCCCGCGCTTCCGCGAACTGGCGGTTCATGTCCTCCCGCAGTTCCGCGAACTGGCGGTTCATGTCCCCGCGCTGTTCCGTGATCAGCGTTCGCAGGTCGTTGATACCGTCCACTCTCGCCTCGAGGGAAGCCAGGCGTTCTTCAACCGTCGGCACGTTGGCAACCGCACTTTCCCGGGCTCCGGCCCGATTCTACATCGTCACTGACACCCACATCGCGCGGGTGAGCGATGCAGAGGCCTGAACGCGGAGCATGGGGCTTGCCATCAGAATTTCCCAGGAAAACACGGCAGATCCGCTGACGAGATCGCAGAAATTGCCACATCCTCGCCGCAGCGCCAGCGCCGTTTCTGCCGCTCTGTGCCCGAACCACGAACCCTGGAACGCAGATCCCAGAACGCGGATCCCGGATCCCGGATCCCCGATCCCGACTTGTTCCGTGTGCTTTGTGCCCTTGTGACGTGTGCCCTGTGACTTGTATAGTCGTCCCGCGCGGAGGAGTGCCATGAACAAGACAGTGACGTTGCTATTGACCCTGGCGGTGGGCCTGGCCGCCGGGATTCCTCTCGGTGGACGACTGATGTCGCCGAGCGCGGAAGCCGAGTCCACGACGGCAAGTTCCAGTTCCGCTGCCGCGGTGGCGGACGCGATCGGTGCGCAAGACATCTCCGGCCCCTACGATGTGCAGGAAGGATGGCCCAAGGACCTCGCCTCGCTCCCCAACCATGAGCAATGGACGTACGGGGGCGCGCGCGGCATTTTTGCCGAGAGCCCCAATCGCGTCTATCTGCTCGGCGGCGGCGAGCTGCCGAACCTGAAGCGTCCGCAGGGCAAACGGTATCCCGACGTCGGGCCGAACGTGCAGTTTCCAGTGGGAGGGGTCCCGTGGCGCAACGCCAACCAGGCGACGCCACCAGGCGCCGGCGGGTCGGGGCAGGATCCTGCAAAGGGGATGGATATCTGGCGCGGCAATGCGCCTCCCTATCGCGAGCTCGGCGTCGACGCGCGCTGGGAACACACCCTGATTGTCGTCAATGCGCAGGGCGACATCATTGAAGAGTGGACGCAGTGGGACAAGATGTTCAAGCGCCCGCATGCCGTCTACGTCAGCCCGTACGATGCAGACAAGCACGTGTGGGTCGTGGACGACCACACGCACGCCATCTACAAGTTCACCAACGACGGCAAGCAGCTCGTACAGACGATCGGCACGCCGAACGTCTCCGGCGCCGACGGCACGCACTTCAACCGGCCCACGTTCATGGCGTGGCTGCCCGACGGCACCTTCTACGTGTCGGACGGCTACAACGGCACGCGCGTCGCCAAGTTCGATGCGAGCGGGAAGTTCCTGATGGACTTCGGCATGCGCGGCGAATCGGGCAAGGAAACGCGGCCGGGCTACATGAACAACGTCCACGGCGTCGCAGTGGACGTCGAGACGCGGCGCGTCTTCGTCAACGATCGCGACAATCACCGCATCCAGGTCTTCGACGAGAACGGCAAGTACCTGTCGGAGTGGAAGATTGGCGTCAGCCCGTCGAGCCTGCACATGGTCGAGATCGGCGCGGACCGGACGCTCGCCACCTTCGATCGCAACACGCACAAGATGCTGAAGTATGCGCTCGACGGCCGCCTGATTTACTCATGGGGCACGATTGGCGATTTCCCGGGCACCGTCTGGGGCGTGCACGGCATCAGCACGGATCAGGACGGCAACCTGTACGTGGCGGAAGTCGACTCCGGGCGCTTCCAGAAGTTCACGCCACGGCCGGGCGCCAACCCGGCGTATCTGATCAGCAAGCCCGTCACAGCCGTCTGGCAGTAACGGTCACACAAGGTAACCACGAAGGGCACGACGGTCACGAAGAGCCGTGACCCTCGTGCCCTTCGTTGGGGGCACTGTGGGTGATGTCCCAGGGACGCTCTGGGCTGGCGTTCGTCGTCTGCGTCGGCATTGCTATCTGGGCGCTGCCGCGGCCCGACGCCGTCGATCCGCGCGCGTGGCGGCTGCTCGCCATCTTCGTCGCCACGGTCGCTGGCATCATTGCGAAGCCGCTCCCGATGGGCGCGATGGCGGTGGTTGGCATGGCCGCCGCGCTGGCCACGCGCACGCTGACCATCGGTGAGGCGCTCAGCGGCTTTGCCAACGCCACCGTCTGGCTCGTCGTGGCGGCGTTCTTCCTGGCGGCGGGCTTCATCAAGACCGGCCTGGGCGCGCGCATCGCCTATGTCCTGGTTGCGGCGTTCGGACGCACCACCGTCGGTCTCGGGTACAGCCTCGTGGCGGCCGATCTGGTGCTGGCGCCGCTCGTGCCGAGCAACACCGCACGCGCCGGCGGCGTGATCTTTCCCATCCTGCAGTCGCTCACCGGGACGGTCTTTGGCACGGAATCTCCGGCGTCCGCCCGGACGCGCACGTTTCTGACGCTCACGGCGTACAACGGAACGGTGATCACCAGCGGCATGTTCGTCACGGCCATGGTCGCCAACCCACTCGTCGTGCAGCTCGCCGCGGATCAAGGCGTTCCCATCACGTGGAGATTGTGGGCGCTTGCCGCGGTGGTGCCCGGAACAATCAGCCTGATCGTCGTCCCCCTCCTCATCTACTGGCTGTGTGCGCAAGGATCGGCCGCCACGGATGCTGCCCCGCGGGCCGCGGCCGCCGCGCTCGCCCGGCTTGGGCCTGTCACACCCAGCGAACGTCTGATGGGCGCAGTCTCAGTGGTGCTGCTCGGCGTCTGGATTCTTGGATCGTCGGTCGGCATCGACACGACGGCTGCCGCGTTGATTGCGGTCGCCGCGCTGCTCGTCACCGGAGTACTGCACTGGGACGATCTCGCACGCGATCGCGACGCGTGGAACACGTATGTCTGGTTTGCGTCGCTGGTGACCATGGCGACCTATCTGGGTCAGTTCGGCCTGACCGCATGGTTCACCGGCGAGGTCCGATCGGTGTTGGGCGGTGTCGGCTGGGTCCCTGGACTGCTTGGCGTCGTCTTCGTCTACTTCTACAGTCATTACTTCTTCGCGAGCAACACCGCGCACGTCACCGCGATGTACGCCCCGTTTCTGGCCGTCGCGCTGGCGCTCGGGACGCCACCGCTCCTGGCGGCGCTGGCACTTGGCTTCTCGAGCAACCTGTTCGCGAGCCTGACGCACTACGGCACGGCGCCGGCGCCGATCCTGTTCAGCAGCGGGCATGTCCCGCTCGGCACGTGGTGGAGGGTGGGCTTCATCGTCAGCCTCGTCAACATCGCCATCTGGGCGGGCATCGGGGCGGCGTGGTGGCGGGCGCTGGGGCTTTGGTAAGAGACCACGAAGCTCACGAAGGATACGAACCGATAGAGAAATTCGTGCCCTTCGCGATCTTCGTGCCCTTCGTGGTTACAAACGTCTAAAACACGTACGAGAGGCCCCATTCGAGAATGCGGGGCGACACGATCGACGTCACGGTGTTGAACCGCGGGCCGGAGAGCCTCTGCACGTCCAGGACCGTCGGTTTGTTCAAGGCGTTGTACAGATTCAGCCGCACCACGACTTCCTGCCCGCCTCCAACAGCGAAGCGCTTTTCGCCACGCAGGTCGAGCAGGTTCAGATTGTCGAGCCGGCGGGTTCCGATCGGCTCGACGTTCACGACGAGCGTCGGGATCTGGCGCCCTCCGCCGAACTCCACGCGGCGCGCCCAGGCGATGCCGCTTTCATGACTGAAGTTCACCGAGCCGAGGATGCCGTAGCGGAACAGGTACGATCCGCCCGTCCGGAAAATCCACTCCCACGTGTTGTCGCTGGCAAAGATTTCCGCGTTCGGATCCTGCGTGTTGAAGAACCCCGTCTGGTTGTTGCCCTGGTTTGTCACGAGCGGAATGTTCTTCTTCGTGGCGCTGTACGAGGCGCGGAACTGCCAGTTCTGCGCGTAGCGCCGGGCCACCTGGAACTCGATCGTGTTGAACGACGAGTTCGCCTTGTCGTCGTTGACCAGCCAGGGCTTCTGGAAGGCCAGGCCGGCGAGCGACGCGGGATAGTCGTAGAAGGTGATGAGATTGCCGGTGTCATCCGGCGTCCCCAGCAGGCCATCCGGACCGGGATCGCGGTTCGTGACTGGAATGTTGTGCGCGCCGTACGGTCGCAATGAGTTCGCGAGGCGCCACTGGTTTTTGGCGTCCGCGTGTACCCCGGTGACGCGCACGGCCCAGTCGGCCATCAGTTGCTGTTCGATCGAGAGCATGAGTTCGTCCTGATACCGCTGCGTCGTGTCCTCGTTGATGAGCCCTCCGCCGAACGCGGCCCCGATGCCCCGCAGCGTGCGGTCGATGAAGTCGGCGCCGTTCGGATCGAGATTGACTTCGCCCGGGTCGTAGTCGCGGTTGCCGTTCAGGTCGCGCCAGCGGTAGCGCGCCTGCGAGATGGTGTTCTTGTTGGCAACCTGCAGGTCGTCCGAGCTGCGCATGTGGTAGTAGCGCGCCCACCCGCCCTTGATCACCGTTTGGACGTTGCCGAACACGTCGTAGGCGGCGTGCAGCCGCGGCGCCAGGCTGTTGAACGCCGGCATCTCCTGCCGCGCGTAGCATTCGCCGGGAAACGTAATGTGGGACGGGGCTTCGGCGGCTTCGCGGCACTGCTCGGGAATCACGGCCGTCTCGTGCGCGACGCGGGCGCCCAGGTTCAGCGTCAGCCGGCGCCCGAGCGTCCAGCTGTCCTGGACGTACAGATGCGTGAACTGCATCGGCGTGTCCGGGTAGACGGGCGAATTCAGCAGGATGATGCGGTCGGCGACGCCGCGGTTGAACTCGAGCGTGTAATTGCCGATCGGCCCGCGCGGCAGCTGGCTGCGCTCGGCACGCGCCCAGTGCAGATCGAACCCGGCCTTCACCTCATGTCGCCCGGCGGGGCCATCCGGATTGAACCACGTCGCGGTGCCCCGGCCCTGCCACCGATCGATGTTGTTGCGCCCGCCGGTCTCGGGCGCGGCGCCCCACTGCTGGAGCGTCGTACGGTCTCTCGCACCGGTCCTTCGCGTCTGTCCGAGGTCGGAATCGCCGGATCGCACGTAGAAACTCCCAGCGAGCGCCGACACCACCAACCTGTCGCTCACCACGCTCTGGTACTCACCCTTCCAGACCCCGTCGCTCCCCGGTGTCCGATAGGTTCGGGTTTCCCACAGCGCCACGGCGCTGCCGCCGCGCTCGCCGAACCGCCAGTTCGGCTGCGCGAACCCGACGATCTTGTTCGACTGATTGAGTTGCAGTGTGACCTTCGCCGTGACAAATCGTGTCCGCTCGGTGCCCACGCACGGGTCGCTCGAGAGGGGGCCATCGGGGTTCCGTTCGTCGACCGGCACGAAGCAGTCCAGAATGTCATCGTGCTGGCGCCGCTGCCGCGACGCGACGAAGAACCACAACTTGTCGCGCACCAGCCGTCCGCCCAGCTCGCCGCTGAAGTCGTCTCGGAGACGCAGGCGGTCGCCCTCCGAGATGCCCTGCTGCAGCAGCGCCGGCGTGATGTTGTCCGACTTCAGATTGTCGCTCGTGCGGGCGTAGTACCCCTGGCCGTGGAAATCGTTGCCGCCGCTCTTGATGACGCCGTTGATCGCCAGTCCGCGTGTCGGCGTCGCGGCGCTGTGGCCCATCACCTGCACCGTCGCCTCCTCGAGCGTCGCATAGTCGACATAGCTGCCGCTCGGATTCGACGCGGGCCCCTGCATGATGACGTCTTCCACCCCCTGCCACGACTCGCCAAGCTGGCCCATGGTGTGGAACCGCGCCGATTCGTTGAATCCGCTGCCGCCGACGTCGAGACGGACGCTCGTGCGCGCGCTCGGTGTTTGAATCATCATCGCGTTGAAGCTGTTCCGGCTCGTCGGCAGCAGTTCGAGCGTCTCCCGCGTCAGCTGCGTGGTCGTCGTCGTGGATGCGACATCGACGAGCGGTGCCGCGCCGGACACGGTGACCGTTTCCTGAAGGTTGCCCACGCCGAGCGTCACGTCCAGCCGTGCCGTGAACCCGACCGTGAGTCGAATGCTTTCGCGGCGGATGGTCTGGAAGCCGTTCAGTTCATACGTGGCTGTATACGTACCAATCGGGAGCGGTGTCAGACGATACTCGCCTCTGTCGTCGGTCACCGCCGTGAGCTCGGGCACCTGCAGGGCCGGACTCGTGAGGGTGACCGACACGCCCGGGAGGACGGCGCCACTGGCGTCCGTCACCTGACCGATGATGGTGGCCGACGTGCCGGTCTGCCTGGCGAGCGCATCCGTCGCCGAGAGTGGGACCAGGCCGAAAACCGCCGTCAGGGTCCACAGGGTGATCCGCCGCGAGAGCTTCCACATGCGTGGGGACATGTTGTGCCTCCAATAAGACCAATGCATCGATGCATTCATCGAGCACATTGCGCAATCGATTGGCCAGTCGACCAATTGATGCAGCGATGCATCCATTGAGCAGATGACGCAATCGATTGACAAATCATCGATCGTCGATGGGTAGTCCGGCTGCGAAGTGTATGCGCGGTGGCCTTCCCCAGGCAACTGTTCGTGGGACATCCTTGTGTTCGGGACATCCTTGTGGCCGAATGGTGCTATGCTCGCGCCGACCGTACGGAAGCTCGGCGTCAGTCGGTGCTCGCCCTCGAGAGGAGGCTCACATGAACCTTCGAGTTAGCCCCCTGGCTGGTTCAGTCATCGCAGCCGTTGTGGCCATGGTGTCGCTGGTGCCCGTTTTCGCGGCCGGACAGGCATCCGCGCCAGCCCGCGGGACCCCCCCTCGTCTCGCCGACGGCCAGCCGGACATCCAGGGGCACTGGATCAGCGAGGCAGTCGGGGCGGCGCACAGCGTCGAGGATGGACGGGATCCGGACGACGACGTCCTTCAGGGCAGAGTCGGCGAACGGAATCCGATCATCCTGGTTGACCCTCCCGATCGGCGGATTCCCTATCAGCCGGCCGCGGCGGCCAGGAGGACGCAGCTCCTGAGGGACATCTTCACGCCGACGCAGCCGGAGCATGTCGATCCCCATGTCCGCACGTTTCTGGACGGGGTGCCGCGCAACAATTACGTTCCGGGCGGGATCCGGTTCATGCAGCGTCCGGGGGCGGTGGCGATTCTCTACGAGTCGAACCACGCGTATCGCGTCGTCCTCCTGGACGGCAGCCCGCACGTCGGCCCGCAGGTCAAGCTGTGGATGGGGGACTCGCGCGGACGCTGGGAGGGCAACACCCTGGTCATCGACGTGACGAACTTCACCGACAAGACCTGGATCGACTCTCATGGCACCTTCCACAGCGACGCGCTGCACGTCGTGGAGCGCTGGACGGTGGCCGGCCCCGATCGCATCGACTACGAGGCGACGCTCGAGGACCCGAAGGTCTGGACCAGGCCCTGGAAGATCGCGTTTCGAATCAACCGCAACAAACAACCAGGGTACGAGACGTTCGAAGACTCCCGTCTCGAGGGTGAGCGCGACGTGGAAGAGATCATCCGGGGAGGCCAGCGCGGCAAAGCCGCCGGTCTCACAGGCATCCACGAGCATCGTCGAGAGGGGAGGTGACACGCCTTTCCCGGATAGAATCCTCGTGGTGCCACGGAACACACGCCGGACCAGTTTCGTCGCAACTCTGATCGTCACGACGGGCATCCTCGCTGCGGCCTGCACGGCCGCGAACGATCGTGGGCGTGTCGTCACGCTCGTGACCCACTCCAGTCCCGGCGGGGGCAGCGACGTCTTCCTGCGCGAAATGATTCCGCACCTGTCCCGGATCATGGGCCGCACCTTCGTGGTCGACAACCTCCAGGGCGGCAGCGGTGCGAGGGCCATGGCCGCCATCGCGCAGGCCAGACCGGATGGCCGGCTGCTGTACGCGACGACCCCGACGTTCATCTATACGTCGCTGCTCAGTCGTCCCGCCGCGCGCTACACGGATCTCGAGCCGCTCGTGAACCTCTTTTTCGACCCGGAGGTGCTCTATACGGCCGCGGACTCCAGGTTCACGTCGCTCCGCGATGTCCTGGATCACGCACGAACGAGCACCGGCAAGTGGGGCGCCGCCAATCCCGCGTCGCTCGAGCGGCAAGTGATGGAGCAGTTGAAACAGAAGGCCGGGGTGACGCCCGCCATCACGACCTTCGAGGGCGGGGGCGACATGCTGCTCAACGTCCTGAACCATACGCTGGACATGGGCGTCGGCGAACTGCAGGAGATCCGGCCGCAGCTCGACGCGGGGCGCCTGCGGCTTCTCGCCGTCGTTGGGGACGCACGGCTGCCGCAATTTCCGGATGTTGCGACCGCGAGGGAGCAGGGCATCGACCTCGCCGTGCGCAAGTTTCGGGGGCTGGCGGGGCCGAGGGGCCTGGCGCCAGGCGTGATCGCGGCATGGGAAGCGGCCATTCCAAGACTCCTCGACGACCCCGCCTACCGGCAGTTGTACACGGACAACAGCCTGCAGCCAGGTTTCATGCCGCACGACGAGTACGTCGCGTTCATGAACGCGTTCGGCAAAGAGACGGAAAGCTTCCTTCAGAACGCCGGCGTCATCGAGTGATGCACCGGGACCTGGCGTTCGGCGGCGCCACGCTCATCGTCAGCGGTGTCTACTACTGGATGGCCGAGGCCATTCCCCCCAGTCAGCTTGCCGACGCGATTGGCCCTCAGGGGCTCCCGAAGACATATGCGGTGATCCTCGCAGGGCTATCGCTGATGCTGGTGGCCAGAGCGCTTCGGGATCCGGGATCCGGGATGCGGGATCCGGCGGGATCCGGATCCCGCGTACCCAGGCTCTTTCGCGCCACAGGCATGCTCCTGATCGGCATCGCCTACATCCTGCTGGCGCCGTGGCTCGGCTATCTGCTGGCGATCGCCGGGTTGATTCTCGCGACGACCTATTACCAGGGCGGAACGGTTGGACGGCAGGCCGCGCTCGTCGCGGCGTGCGGGGGACTGTTCTTCTGGCTGCTGTTCGTCGTGCTGATGGGCATCGCGCAGCCGCCCGGGTTCTTTCCGCCGCAGCCCTAATCCCGAAGCTCACTTCACTCGATGATCACGAAACACCGAGGCACAGAGGCACCGAGGCCAATCATTCGCGTGACTGTCATGCGCCCTTGGCTAATCCCGGAGCTCAGTTGTGTCGGTGATGATGAAGCCCTATGGAGG
This sequence comes from Vicinamibacterales bacterium, assembly GCA_050742335.1. Lineage (GTDB taxonomy): Bacteria > Acidobacteriota > Vicinamibacteria > Vicinamibacterales > UBA2999 > DATCJA01. The sequence goes on from JBOGIR010000127.1 coordinate 20,492, forward strand.
TCAGGCCGACACGCGACGCCTGACCGCGCGAGAAGGCTGAGGGAATCCGCCAGCTCAGGGAGCTGGCGTGCTGCGGTCGCTCAAGCCCTCGCAGCGCGGTCCGGCCACCGGAATCGGGATTCATCACCACCGACACAACTGATCTCCGGTCTAGTCCTCGCGCTGCGCACATGCTGACTCCGGGCATCTTCCTCAGCGCATTCGCGGGCGTGGCGTGGGGGATTCTCGGCGGCGCGCTCCCGGGCATCTCGCCCTCGATCACGATGGCCCTGCTCCTGCCGTTCACCTACGGCATGGATCCCACCAACGCCGTCGTGCTGCTGGCGGCGACGTACGTGGGCGCGGAGTACGGCGGATCGATTCCGGCCATTCTGATTCGCACCCCGGGCACCAACGCCGCCGCGGCCACGGTGATCGACGGCTACGCCATGAAGGAGCAGGGGAAGGCGGGCGAGGCGCTGGGCATTTCGCTGTATTCCGGCTTCGTCGGCGGGATGTTCGGCCTCGCCGTGCTCGTGCTGCTGACCGAGCCGCTGTCGTCGGTTGCGCTCGCGTTCACGCCCACGTCCTATTTCGCGCTCGGGGTGCTCGGCCTGAGCGTCATCGGCTCGGTGTCGGGCGATTCGCTGGTGAAGGGGCTGATGGCCGCTCTTCTCGGGCTGATGATTTCGAGCATCGGCACTGACCCCGTGACGGGGGTGAGCCGGTTCACGTTCGGCAGTCCCGATCTCCTTTCCGGGATACCACCGATCCTCGTGATGGTCGGCCTCTTTGCCATCGGCGAGCTGCTGGCGCAGAGCGGCGAGCCCGGCTGGGACAAGGCATCGAGCGAGGCGGCGCGCATCCGGTTTCCCCGCCCCGCGATGTGGCGGCGCATCGCGCGTCCCCAGGCGATCGGCTCGGTGATGGGCACCTTCGAGGGCATCATGCCCGGCGGAGGCGGCACGATCTCGGCGTTTCTCGCGTACAACGAGGCCCGGCGGTGGTCACCCAACAAGGACGAGTTCGGCAAAGGATCGCCCGAAGGGATTGCCGCGCCGGAGGCGGCGAACAATACGGTGGCCTGCACGGCGCTCGTGCCGATGTTGAGCCTTGGGATCCCGAGCTCGAACTCCTCGGCCGTGCTCCTCGGCGGCTTCCTGATTCACGGGCTGATTCCCGGCCCGATGCTGTTCGTGAAAAACCCCGACGTGATTTCCGGCCTCTTCACCGGCCTCCTGATCGCGAACATCGCGATGCTGATCCTCGGGTATCTGATCATGGCGCCCTGCCTCTGGCTGGTGAACCGCCCGAAGCCGTATCTCATGGGGTTCATCTACGCCTTCGTCGTCTCGGGCGTGTATGCCATCGAGGGGAGCCTCTTCCACGTTGGCGTGGCGCTGCTCTTCGGCGCCATCGGATATGCAATGCGCCACTTCAAGGTGCCGTTTCTGCCGATGGTGCTCGGCGTGGTGCTCGGGTTCATGGTCGAGTCGAACTACCGCCGCGCGCTCGTGCTGTCCGGCGGCGACCACACGACGTTCCTTCGCGATCCCATTTCCGCCGGTCTCCTCGGCTTTGCGGCGGTGTTCCTGATCGGCTCGTTGCTGCGCCACCTCGTCGGCCGTCGGGACAGCCGGGCGGCAACGGCCAGCGCATGATCGCCGCCGAAACGATTGCCGCGTGGCTTGCGTCCGTGCAGGCACGCGACCTGCCCGACGACACGATCCAAACGGTGCGCAGGTTGTTCATCGACGTGGCCGGATTGTGCGTCGCGGCGCGCCGCGAGCCGTACGTCGATGCCACGCTCGGCGCGGTCGGACGCGGCACATGCACGGTGTTGGGCCACACTGGATCGTTCGATGCGTTCGGTGCGGCGCTCGTCAACGGCACGGCGGCGCACGGCGAAGATTACGACGACACCTTCGAAGGCGGGCCGGTCCATTCTGGCGCGGTCGTCATTCCGGCGGTGCTCGCCGCCTGCGAACAGGATCGGCTCGGTGGCGACCGTCTGCTCATCGGCATCGCCACCGGCGTCGAGCTGATGTGCCGCATGAGCCTCGTTGCCCCGATGGCGACGCACAACGCCGGCTTTCATCCGACGGCGGTCTTCGGCGCGCTCGCGGCCGCGGCCGCGGTGGCCGCGGCGCTGCGGCTGCCCCCGGAAGC
>JBOGIR010000128.1:0-4025 GCA_050742335.1 Vicinamibacterales bacterium
GCTCAAAAGGAGACGAAACATGTCGCGACTTTCGACCCTCGTGCTGACGGCGGCGCTCGCCGCGGCGCTCCTATCCAACGGACTCCACGCACAGGCACCACAGGCCAGCCCGGCCCAGCAGGCAGCGGCGGCGCTTCCGGATGGCGCCGCCAAGCAGCTGGTCGCGCGGGCCTGCACGACTTGCCACGGGATCAACCAGGTCATCAACTCCGCCGGCTATACCAAGGAGCGGTGGCATGGGCTGTTCTCCACCATGATCAAACTGCCCGACCCGCAGGCAGACATGCTCGCGCAGTATCTGGCCATGAACTTCCCGCCGAAGCCGGGCCGTGAGCCGAAGCTCGTGTCGGGTCCGGTTCAGATCTCGTTCCGCGAGTGGCAGGTGCCGACGCTCGGCCAGCGGTCTCGCGATCCCGTGCAGTCGCCCGACGGGATGATCTGGTGGGCCGGGCACTGGGGCAACATCGTCGGCCGCTTGAATCCGCGGAACGGGGAGATGCGCGAATGGACGCTGCCGCAGGGCGCGCGCCCGCACAGCATCACCGCCGATCGCGCCGGCAATATCTGGTACATGGGAAACAGCAACGGTACCGTCGGGAAGCTCGACCCCAAGACCGGTGAAGCGACCGTCTACATCCTGCCGGATCCCGCAGCGCGCGACCCGCATACCCCCGAATTCGATCGAAACGGCAATCTCTGGTTCACGGTCCAGAACGGCAACATGGTGGGCCGGCTGAACCCGGCGACCGGCGAGATCAGGCTCGTCACGATCCCCACACCCGACGCCGATCCGTACGGGCTTGCCATCGATTCGAAAGGCGTCCCGTGGGTAGCGCTCACCGGTACGTACAAGATCGCGCGTGTCGATCCGGTGACGATGGCCGTGCGCGAGTACCCCGTTCCCGACCAGAAATCGCGCATCCGTCGAACTGCCGTCACCAGCGATGACATGATTTGGTACGTCAACTACTCGCTCGGCCGGCTGGGCCGCCTGAACCCCGCGACGGGCGAGGTCAAGGAATGGCAATCGCCGAGCGGCGAGGACACGCAGCCGTACGCGATCGTCGCCGTCAACGACATCATCTGGTACAACGAATCGCGCCGGCGGCCCGATGCCCTGGTGCGGTTCGATCCGAAGACGGAGCGATTCCAGAGCTGGGCGTTTCCGTCTGGTGTCGGGACGCTGCGCAACCTGCGCGCGACATCGGACGGCAACCTCCTGGTCCACCAGACGAGCGTCAACCGCATCGGACTGGTGACGATCAACCGATCGACGACGACGAGCAGTCGCTGACGAGCGGATTCGTGTAGAGCGCACGCTTCAGCGTGCGCGATCGCTGGCAGGCCGGTCGTGGTAACGCGCGCCGTTCACGCGTACCGCCTGCCAGCTTCCCCCGTGCGGAAGCGACACACCGCCGTGGCGCACGGCGCGCTGTTGCGGAAGACCTGCCCGTTGGATTTCGATTCGACACAATTGCGGGGCCGCAACAGAAGGCAGATGCCCGGCTCTATTTATAGAACTCGATCCTCGCCTCGCGGAACCAGACCATGTTCAGGGGAGCAACCGAGATCGGCCCGTTGATCCCGAACACCGCGATCTGGAACTTGTCGCCGGCCTTCACCGAATCCGCCAGCACCACGCGATTGGGCAGGTTGAGGCCCTGAATCGTGGCTGGGCTCGGATAGCCGCTTTGGCGCGGCATCTGCCCGTTCACCCAGACTTCCGCGTAATCGTCGACGAGCACCCGAAGCACCACCTTGGCTCCCGTGGTGTCGAAATCGCCGATCTTCGCAGGAATCGTGATACCCGTGCGGTACCAGACGAAGCCGACGCGGCCGCCGCTGCGCCTGACCGCGAGATCCTCGGGCTTGATGCTCGGCCATGTGGAATCGTCGAACCCGCTTTCGCCGGCATGGGGCGAGATGTCGTAGGTCGTCTTGTGCATGGGAAGCGCGCCTTGCACCGGCTGCGCCTCGACGATCTTCGCGTCCAGCGTCTTCCACTGCACGCCCAGCGCGCCGGCATCCCTTGCCACCATGATGTCGGCGACAAAGCTCGGGGGCAGCGACGGCGGCATCACCGGCGGCGGTGGCGCGGGCGCGACGGCGGGAGCAGGCGCGGGTTGGGCGCCCGCGTCGGACGCGAGCATCGCAGGTACGGTCAACGCGGCAATGGCGGCGAGCAAGCCGAAATGTCTCGTGGGCATCTCTCTACCTCCTTGAGCGTGGACACGCACGCGATAGCAAACCGCCTGTCGGGCCGACCTGACCACCTCCGCCAGGTCGAGTCGCTCCGCGACGCGACAGGCCAGTGCTAGTCTAGCTGACGGTCCGCGGCTGCGGACCGTCCCGGTGGTCCGCCGAAGCTTCACGCGAAGGCGAAAGGTCGGCCCCTACTTGGGAACGGCGTCCTTGTACTTGTCGCTGTCCTGATCGAACCGACAGTCCCACTCGAAGACTTCGGCGTTCCTGTCGATGATGCGGTAGAGCGGCATGCTCATCTTCCAGGGCCGCGTGAACACGCGCGGGTCCTCGATGGTCGCTTCGTACTGAATGTGATCGCGGTCGATAGGCGAATAGCGTTCCACCACGTGCAGGGCCTCGCTGTGGAAATTGCCCGCATGGTCGAACCAGGTTCTCTCGTCCAGCTTGCGAACGTCCACCACCAGCGTGTCTCCCTCCCACGTGCCACGGGAATCGCCCATCCAGAAGTCCGGCCAGCCTGCCAGCCAGTCCCTTGACCTGCCGGCGAGATCGACCGTCCGGACCGCCCGCGCGAACGCGTAGCGGATGCCGATCCTCTGCGGGTTCTGGATAATCTCGAACGGGTAGGGCATGTACGTGGCCCGCGGGACGCCGGGCAGCAGGCACTTCGCGAAGGCGGGGTCTTCGGTTGCCCGTTGCGCAAAGTTCTTTTTTTTCTGCTCGAGCGCCTCTGGTTTGTACGGAATCTCGTTCCCCTCCACAACGCCCCGGCCGGGCGGCATGCCCACAAAAGAGGCGAACGATGAGGAATGGTCCTGGATGTCCCAAGCCGCGGTGTTCAGGGCCTGCCAGATCCCGCTGAGATCCGGCTTGCCGTCAGCGGTCCGCGGCAGCTGATTCGCGCCCGTCGCCGGCCGCGCCTGCGCTGCCGTACGTGCCGCGGGCGGCGTCGTCTGCCCCCCCGCCAATGTGACAACAGAAGAGACAACAATGCCAACGGCTGTGACGAGAGTGAGCCTGCGTGTCATCGTGACGCGTCCCCTACCCAAATCCCAAACGTTCACTTGACTTGATGATCACGAACCACCGAGGCACTGAGACACCGAGGCAAATCATTCAGAACCCGAAGATGTTCTGCATCGAATAGCTGCCCTCGTGGCACGAAAACTCCGGCGCCAGTTCCTCCTCTTCATTGGCAGGATAGAAGAACCCGGCCGATTTGACGGGACGGGTGAACGTCTTCGGGTCGTCGTAGGTGAGGACGAACGTAATCAGTCTGTCCGACACGACGGTGAACTGCTCCGTGAGGTGCAGCTCCTGGCTGAACGGCGGGAAGGTGTTTCCTACCCCGAAGTACGCCCTGCCGTCGAGGTTCGTCGTGTCGACGACAAGGGCATTCCCCTCCCAGCGTCCGGTTGAATGACCACCGAAGAAGCGCATGTTGGAACCGGGGTGGGGACGGCCGTCGGTGTAGAACACGCGGGTGTGGTGGTTGGCCTCGAACAACAGGGCCACTTGCCCGGGCCGCTGCATGATGTGGACGCCGCCGCCGGCCCATGGCTGGGGAGGAGCACAGCGCACGCTCAGCTCGAGATAGGCGAGCGACTTCGCTGGGCAACACATGTTCTTGGCGTAATCCAGCCGCCGGGCGCGTCCCTCCGGCGTGTACGGCAGCAGTCTGTCCGCCGGATCGATGATCCCCTGCGGCGGGCGCGGATTCGGCAGGTATTTCGCTACGCGAGGCCCCGCCACCTCTCCCCCTGGACCCGCGGCGACCGGCCCCTGCCCGAACCCCTGGGGCTCCGACAGCACGCCGAACG
>JBOGIR010000129.1:0-5978 GCA_050742335.1 Vicinamibacterales bacterium
CATCTGGACAGTGCCACTTGACGGAGATCGAAATCCCGTTCCGATCGTCCAGACACCGTTCAACGAACGCCTCGCGCAATTTTCCCCAGACGGAAGATGGATTGCCTACGAGTCGAACGAATCAGGGCGTTACGAGATCTATGTTCAGGCGTTTGGGGGTCCCAACGAGAAGATCCGCGGCAGCGTGCCCGTTTCTGCCAACGGTGGCGCGCAGGTGCGCTGGCGGCCAGACGGCAAAGCGTTGTTCTACCTGGCACTGGATGACCGGTTGATGACGGTGCCGATCGGGCCGTCGAACGGGCAAGCCCTCGAGCTCGGCGCACCGGTGCTGCTTTTCGTTGCCCGAGTCGTGGGGGGCGCGCTGCAAGAATTTCCGCGGCACCAATACAGCGTGACTCCCGACGGCCAGCGGTTCCTGATGAATGTGGAACGGGGAGAGGCCGCTCCGTCTCCCATAAGCGTCGTGCTCAATTGGACGGGGCGGGGCAGATAACGCACATTCCCAGAGAGTGGGTCGCTTCGAAAGGCTCGAGGAAGCCGCGCTCGGTCAGGACGAGCACGGGCCGGCACTGCGGCGCGCCGGAGGCATGCGCCCGACGCGTTCCTCGACGATCCGTTCGAGCAGCGTGCGCTTCACAACACAAGCACAGTATCAGGACGCGCCGCCCGCCCGGCGTAGCCGACCGCAGTCTCGCTCTGCCGCAGCTTCAACCGCGAAGGCGCCGAGTACACCGAATCGCCACGGGGAAGCGGTGGATGGACGGCCTATTCCCGCAGGATATCTTCCATCGTCATCGTGAAGCCCGGGAGCACGTCCGATCGGATCGGTTCCAGATAATCGGACATCTCCCGCCTCACGATGCGCCGGTTCTGCACGACCAGCATCTCGAACCGTTCCCGGGGCTGATGCAGAAGCCAGATTTCCCGCACGCCATACTCCGCGAACCACTCGATGCGCTCCTGCAGTTTGCCGATTCGAGGATGCGGCGACAGCACCTCGAGCACCATGTCGGGCGCGCCGATCACTCGCTGTTGGCGCAGAATGTCGCGCCGCCCGTTCGAAATGAACACGAGATCGGGCTGCACGATCAACGCGCGCTCGTAGTCCAGGATGACGTCGAGTGGAGACAACAGGACTGTTCCCAGCCGGCGGTCGCGAACATGGAGCGCAAGAGCGACCAGAAACGCGCAGAGCGCTTGCTGATGCCGAACGCTCGGCGCCTCCGCTACACGAAGCGCGCCGTAGATGACCTCCGTCGGCTGCAGTGTCTCCGGCGTTCTCAGGTATTCATCGGTCGTCAACAACGGGGCAGGTGCCATGACGCTTCTCTCCATACGACGACGACGATGCCATCGTCTGGAATGGATTGCAAGGGGGAAGCGTGTCAATCACGGCAGGGCGGCGGGCGGGCAGCGCAGCCCGCGGTGTCAGCCGGTCGTGACGTCGATGAAGCGGACGGCCTGGTCCCCGAGGAATGTCACGAGGCGCTTACGAATGAGGCCAGCCGATCGCTCGATCTCGCGGCGCCACGCGGCGTCCCGTGCGCGTACGTACAGTACTGAGTCCCGCAGCTCGATGGTCGTCGCGCGATCGACCGCCGGTCCGACGATGGCGCGCCAGGCGAAAGCCACCTTCTCCGGCGTCAGTGGCGCCTTCTGCAAGATGGCCTCGAGCGCACCGGGCATCACCTGGCGAACGGGGATCACGCAGGCGAGGATAGCATTGAAAGGTGCGGCTGATTCTCGCATCGGCATCGCCTCGCAGGGCAGAGCTCCTTCGCGCGGCGAGGATTGAGTTCGACGTGCTGCCTGCGGCGGTCGACGAGTCGGCGCTTTCGGACGAAACCCCTGAGCAACACGTGAGGCGTCTCGCGGATGCGAAAGCGCGCGCCGTTCAGACGCAGGCGGGCAATCGCCCGGTACTCTCTGCGGACACCGTGGTCGTCGTTGATGGCCGGATTCTCGGCAAGCCGGCCGGCGACGCCGACGCGCGGCGCATGTTGCGAATGCTGTCGGGACGGTCGCACGAGGTGATGACGGGGGTGTGTCTCATGTACGGGGCGAGCGTGAAGGGGGAAGGGGGAAAGGGTCAGGGGACAGGGGGGAGGGATCAGGGAACAGGGGGGAAGGAACAGGGGGAAGGGGACAGGATCCGGACCACACCCACGGTTGAAACAGGCACGGCGACCGCGGTGGCCGTCACCACGGTCGAGTTCGCACCGCTGACGGAGGCTGAAATCGCCTGGTACGTGGCCAGCGGCGAGCCGGCCGACAAGGCCGGTGCCTACGCCATTCAAGGGCTCGCGTCGCGGTTTGTCACCCGGATCGACGGCTCCTATTCGAACGTAGTCGGCTTGCCGGTTGCCGTCGTATACCATTTGTGCACGCGGGCGGGATTGCTGATATCCTGAAGGGCGCCGTAACCGAATCGAAAGTTCCTGCTTATGAGCCACAAAGCCGCAAAGATCGGCCTGACGAGCGTGGTGCTCACCCTGGCGTTTGGAGGGCTGCTGTACTCGACGCTCGGCGAGAGCGCTCAGTACTACAAGCACGTGGAAGAGGTGATGGTTCAGCCGGACGCCTGGTACGGCAAGCCGATGCAGATACACGGCTATGCCAGAGACATCCGGCGGAAACGCGACTCGCTCGAATACAGCTTCGAGATGCACAGCAAAGGACAAGTGGTACGCGCCACCTACACCGGCATCGTGCCCGACACCTTCAAGAACGAGTCCGAGGTCGTCCTGCAGGGAACGCTGGCGCCCGGTGGCTTCCATGCGACCGGCATGACGGCGAAGTGCCCGTCGAAGTACGAGCCGCAGGCAGGCGGCGCGGCAGGGACCACAGGCATCCCGACGTACTGAGCGAGGGCCTATGGCATCCCTCGGGTACTACCTTCTCCTCACAGCGTTTGTCGTCTGCGCGTATGCGCTCGCGGCGTCGGTCGCCGGCGCGCGGCGGCGCTCCCCCCGCCTGATTGAAAGCGGCGTCGGCGCGTTCTACCTGATTGCCGCCATCATGGCGACTGCGTCGGCCGTCATCGTCTATGCCTTTGTCGCAGGCGATTACTCGATCAAATACGTTGCGCGCTATTCCGATTCCGTTCAGCCGCTGTTCTTCAAGATCACGTCGTACTGGGGCGGCCTCGACGGCTCGATCATGTTCTGGGTGTTCCTGCTGTCGGTGTTTGGCAGCACGGCGGTCTACGTGAACAGGGAGCGCCACCGCGAGCTCATCCCGTATGTGGTGGCGGTCATCTCCGTCGTGCAGATGTTCTTCCTGTTCCTGATGATCATCCACAACAACCCGTTCGAGACGTACCTGACGGAGAACCCTGCCGACGGCGAGGGACTGAACCCGCTGCTCCAGAACTTCTACATGGTGATTCACCCGCCCACCATGTACACGGGATTCGTCGGACTCACAATTCCGTTCGCGTTCGGGATGGCGGCGCTCATCACCGGCTTTCTGGACGACTCCTGGCTGCGAGCGGTGCGCCGCTGGACGATGATCTCGTGGCTGTTTCTGTCGGTCGGGCTCGGGCTCGGGATGATCTGGGCGTACGAAGAGCTGGGATGGGGCGGGTACTGGGGCTGGGACCCGGTTGAGAACGCCGGATTGCTTCCGTGGTTCACGGCAACCGCGTTCCTCCATTCCGTGATGGTGCAAGAACGGCGTGGCATGCTGCGCGTCTGGAACGTGACGCTCGTCATCCTGACGTTCTTCCTCACGATCTTCGGCACGTTCATGACGCGGTCGGGCATCGTGCAGTCGGTGCACGCGTTCGGCGAGGATCCCGAGCTGGCCCGGATGTTCACGATTTTCATGATCACGATCCTCACGGTCAGCTTTGGATTCGTGATTTATCGGCTGCCGCTGCTGCGCGCGCGCAACGAGCTCGATTCCTGGGTGTCGCGTGAGGCGGCGTTCCTCGCCAACAACTGGATCCTGCTGTTTTCGGCCTTCTTCGTGCTCTTCGCCACGATGTTTCCCACGCTGAGCGAAGCGATCACAGGGGAGCGGCTGACGGTCGGACCGCCGTTCTTCAACAAGTGGATGCTTCCGGTCGGTTTGACGCTGCTCCTGCTCACCGGCATTGGGCCGCTGCTCGCGTGGCGCAAGTCCACGCTCGTCAACCTGCGCGATCAGTTCCTGATTCCAGTCACGACCGGAGCCGTGGTGGGGGCCGTTGTTGCCGTACTCGGCGTCCGTGTGTGGACGTCGGGCATCTGCTTCGCCCTGTGCGGGTTCGTCGCGGGCACCATGGGACAGGAGTTCTGGCGCGGCGCACGCGTGCGTCAGGACGCAACCGGAACGGACATGTTCACCGCGCTGATCGGTCTCGTCGCTCGCAACAAGCGGCGCTATGGTGGCTACATCGTCCACATGGGCATCGTGCTGCTGTTCCTCGGCTTCGCAGGTGAAGGCTTCAAGCAGGACGAACAGGTGCTCCTCAAGCCGGGTCAGCAGACGCAGGTCGGCGACTTTACGATTCGCCTCGACGCGGTGAGGGTCACCGACGACGGACAGAAGCAGATGATTACGGGGCACACGACGGTGTTCCGCAATGGTGAGGAGATCGGGCGGCTTTATCCGGCCAAGTGGTTCTTTCGGAAGCACGAGGACGAGCCGACGACCGAAGTGGCCATCCGGCGGTCGTTTGCCGAGGACATCTACCTGGTGATGCCGGCGTTCAATCTGGAAGAGCAGAGCGCCAGCATGCAGATTGTCATCAACCCTCTCGTCAACTGGGTCTGGGTTGGTTTCGGCATTCTGGCCATGGGGACGTTAATCGCGCTGCTGCCCGAGACGGTCTTCGCCTTTGCGGCGGCGCGCGTGCCGGCCAACGCCGTTACCACTTCGCTCCTGCTCCTCTCGCTCGTGCTCTGGCCCGCAGCCGTGATGGCTCAGAGCGGCCAGACGGTGTCACCAGCCGAACGCAGCGGGGTCGAGCGGCAGCTCGAGGGGGAAATCCTCTGCACGTGCGGCTGCCGCCGGCCGCTGAACGACTGCGGCATGTTCAACTGTCAGGGACACGCCACGCAAACGGCCAAGCTGCGGCAGTTTCTCGCCGAAGGCAAGGATCACGACGGGGTCATCGCGGCGTTCATCAGCGACTTCGGTAGCGAAGCCGTGCTTGCGGCCCCCGTCGATCGGGGCTTCAATCGGCTCGCGTGGCTGTTTCCCTATCTGGCAGCGGCGGCAGCACTCGTCGGGGTCGTCGTGACCGCACGCCGCTGGTCGATCCGGGCCGTTCCGGCGGCTGCCGGCGAGGCCGGTCTCGATCCGGCGCTCAGTGCCCGTCTCGACGATGAGCTCAGCAACCTCGACTGACACCCTGCAGCCCTGGCAGCTGTTCACGCTGGCGGGCCTCATCGGGGCCACCGTCGTCGTCTTCATGTCGCGCGGGCAGACGCCGGCGGGCGTCATTCTTCTGAGCTTGACCATCTTTACTGCGGCGGTCGTCGGCCTTGCCGCGTGGCGCACCTTCACGCCGTTCACGAGCAGCGAGGATACGGCCGCCGCCGGCCCTCAGATGATTGGTGGACGCACGCGCGCCGCGCTCGAGCGCGAGAAGGCGCTGGTGCTGCGGTCGATCAAGGAGCTCGAGTTCGATCGCGCGATGGGCAAGGTGTCCGACAAGGATTTTGCCGACATGAGCACCCGGTTGCGCGTGCGCGCGGCGGGCCTGATCCGGCAACTGGACGCCGGCAGCGTGTACCGCGAGGAGATTGAAAAGGACGTCGCGCGACGGGCGGGACGGGCTGTGTCGGTTTCGGGATCCGAGCGGATCGAACGTCGGATCCCGGATCCCGGATCCCGGGTCCCGGATCCCGTCACAGTCGCGACCAGTTGCTCTTCATGCAGCACCGCCAACGATCCGGACGCGCGGTTCTGCAAGCACTGCGGCGCGGCGTTGAGGAAACCGGCATGAAGACATGGTTCCGGCGGGTCCGCTCCGCGGCACCCGCCCCACG
>JBOGIR010000130.1:0-60794 GCA_050742335.1 Vicinamibacterales bacterium
CGTGCGGGAGGGGGCTGTTCGATTACAGGATTGTAAGTGTAACGCAGTTTTGGTGGGAGGGTGGGAGCCACAGGCGGGCACTTACGATTCGGACGCGTGCGTCTGCAGCGCCTCCCACTGGGCCATCAGGCTCCCGACTTCCCACATCAGCGCCTGATGCCGGTCGATGATCGCGGTCGCCGCTGCGGGATCCTCATAGAAGTCGGCGGCGCCCATCGCGGCCTCGATCGCCTTCACCTGCGCCTCGCGCTCGGCGATGCGCGACTCCAGGTCGGCAATCCGCTTGTCCAGCACGTCGGCCGCGCGCTGCTTCCTGCGTCGCTCGGCGTCGAGGCGTTTACGCGCCTCGCGGGATGCGGGATGCGCGATGCGGGATCCGGGATCCGGGATCCGGGATCCGCGGTCCTTGGTTCCGGTGGTCGCCGTGTTCGCGACGGGTCGAGGCGTTGGCGTGCGCGCGCGCGCCTTCGAACCCTCGGATCCCGATTCCCGGGTCCCGGATCTCCGATCCTTGTGCCAGAGGAACTCGCCGTACGTCCCCGGGTACACCACCGCTTCCCCGTGGCCGATCTCGATGATCTTCGTGGCGAGCTTTTCGACGAAGTAGCGGTCGTGCGACACGAAGATGAGGGTCCCGCCGTAGTCTTCCAGCGCTTCGAGGAGCACGTCCTTGGAATCGAGATCGAGGTGGTTCGTCGGCTCGTCGAGCAGCAGTGTGTTGGACGGCCGCAACAGCATGCGCGCCACCGCGAGACGGGTGCGCTCGCCGCCCGACAGTACGGCGACCTTCTTGTAGATGTCGTCGCCCGAAAAGAGGAAGCCGCCAAGGATGTTTCGAATGGCGGGCACCATGTCGTGTGCTGACCCTGTCTCGAGCGTTTCGTACACGGTCAACGCCGGATCGAGGCGCGCCGCTTCGTCTTGCGCGAAGTACTCGGTCACCACCTGGTGACCAACCGTGCGCGCTCCCGTCGTGGGTGCCTCTTCGCCCGACAGCAAGCGCATCAGCGTCGACTTGCCCGCCCCGTTCGGGCCCACGAGCGCAATGCGATCGCCGCGCTCGATGTGCAGGCTCAGGTCGCGAAAGACCACGAGGTCGTCGTACGCCTTCCGCGCATGCCTGATCTCCAGCACCGTGCGTCCGCTCTTCGCACACGGGGGGAACTTGAAGTGGATCCGTTTTCGCTCAGGGGGCACCTCGATCGGCACCACCTTTTCGAGGAGTTTGATCCGGCTCTGGACCTGTGCTGCCTTCGTGGCCTGATATCGGAAGCGATCGATGAACGTCTTGATGCGGGCGACTTCTTCGTCCTGCTCGCGTTTGGCCTGCCGCAGACGTTCGAGCATGGCGTCGCGCTGCTCGACATACCGGCTGTAGGTGCCGACGTAATCGGTGAGAGTTCGCAGGTTGATGTCGGTGATGCGCGTGACGACGGCATCGAGAAAGTAGCGGTCGTGCGACACGAGGATGACGGCGTATGGATAGGAGGCCAGGTATTCCTCGAGCCAGTTCCGCGCGTCGAGATCGAGGTGATTGGTGGGCTCGTCGAGCAGCAGCAGGTTCGGACGACCGAGGAGCAGTTTGGCGAGCGCAATGCGCATCTGCCAGCCGCCCGAGAACGTCTCCGCCGGCCGCTGCGCGTCGTCCCGATCGAAGCCGAGCCCCCGCAGCACCGTGGCGATCCGGAGGTCCATGCTGTAGCCGTCTGCCAGCCTGAACCGGTCCTGCAGGTCGCTGTACCGCGCGAGCATGGCGTCGTGCTCGTTCTGGGGCACGGAGGAGTCGCCGAGACGCGCCTCGATGTCGTGCATTTCGGCCTTCAGGTCGAGGAGGGGCTGAAAGGCGCTGGCGGCTTCCTCGAACACGGTCCGTCCCGAATGCGTGAGGCCGTCCTGCGGGAGATAGCCGATGGTGAGACTTGCCGGTCTGACGATGGCCCCGGCATCTGGTTCCTCGAAGCCCGCGAGCATCTTGAGCAGCGTGGTCTTGCCGGCGCCGTTGGGGCCGCAGAGACCGACACGCTCCCCGTCCCCGATCTGCCAGGTGACACGATCGAGCAGAACGCGATCGCCGAACGACTTCGCGAGCTCAGAAAGCTGGATCAATAGAACTGCTTGAAAGAACTAGCGAGGCTGCGCCTCAGACCGCCGAGCATGTGGCTCCGCCTCGCTAGGGCAGTGTCTGCTTGCCCGCACTCCGTGCGGGCGAGACGTCTTGAACGGCCGGCGAAAAACTTGACTCATTTGGTGCGGATTCTGGCCGTTCAAAGACGTCTAGGCGGCCGAGGCCCCCAGCGCTTTTGCGGCGGCGGCCAGGACTTCCGGAACGCGAAACGGCTTCCGCAAGTAGCCGGCCACCCCGAGATTGACCGCTTCGATGGCACTCGTCTCGCTCGAAAAGCCTGTGATGATGATGACGGGCAGCTCGGCCCGGATCCGCTTGACCTGGCGGATGAGGGTCAGTCCGTCCATCCCTGGCATCCGCAGATCGGCAATCAGCAGGTCGTACTCCGACGCGCGCAGCCGGCTGAGCGCGGTTGCAGCGTCGGCCGCGGTGTCGACGTCGTATTCGGCCAGCGCGAGCGTCTTGGCGAGCAGGTCGCGGATGCTGGCCTCGTCATCGACCACGAGGACGCGCGCACGACCGTGGCGCACGGGTGTCGCGGTCGGCGGCGCGCCACCGGACTGCGCCCGTTGGCTGTCGAGCCACGCGTCGATGTCGCGTTTGCGGAACCGCCACTGCCGCCCCACGCGAACAGCGGGTATCTTTCCTGCCTTGATGAGGCGGTAGACGGTCCGGAGGTTCACCTGGAGGTAGGCGAGCACCTCTTCAGTCGTGAGAAACACCTCGTCAGTAGGCAAGTTGAGCGCCAAGTGGGTTGGGGGGTCATTTTACCGCCTTTCGCCTTAGATCCGGTCCCACGATCTCGCATCCGAGCCCGTGAATCGTATGATCGAGGGAAAGCCGCGGGGCCGCGGCGACCGTCTTATGAAACAGCCGGCCCGGATGTGCTCTTGATGACGTGGACCGACGAGGATCTGGTTGCTCGCTCGATGGGGGGCGACCTGGATAGCTTCAATCAGCTCGTCCTCAGATGGGAGCGGCCGATCTACGCCCTTGCGTATCGGGTCATCGGTCGCGAGGAGGATGCGCGCGACGTCTGCCAGGAAACCTTCCTTCGAGCGTTCCGGGCCCTGCCGGGATTCAGGGGACAGGCGAAGTTTTCGTCCTGGCTCTATCGGATTGCGCTGAACCTGTGCCGCGACTGGATTCGCCGCCGGCGCCGATCGCCGCTCGTCGAGATGCCCGAAGGGATCGACCCGATGGAGCTGGCGACCGAGCACGGACCTGCCGAATCGGTGGAGGAACTGGTTGCGCGGAAGGAGCTCAGCGAGGCGGTGGCTGACGCGATGGCGATGCTGCCGGAGGAGCAGCGGACCGCGATCATCCTCAAGGAGTACCACGGCATGACGTTCCAGGAGATTGCGGATCTGCAGGGGTGCCCGCTCAGCACGGTGAAGACGCGGCTGTACCAGGGTCTCACTGTGCTGAGACGGAATCTCGAGAAGAGCGGACGAATGGCGCCGCAGATGGTGAAGCGGGTGAAACGCGCATGAGCGAGACATTTCAGTGCGGAGACAACGCGGCCCTGACCGGCTATCTGTACCACGAGTGTGACGCGTCCGAGCGGACGGTCATTGCCGCACACGTCACGGTGTGTGCGGCCTGTGCGGCGGAACTGGCCGCGCTCGAATCCACGCGCGTGCAGCTTGCCGCGTGGATACCCCCCGAGGCGGAGCTCGGGTTCATCATGCGCCCGCGCCCGGCAGCCAAGCCCGCGGACCCGCGGCTGGAGTCCGGCAAGCGCGCTGTGCGCTGGTTCGCGCAGCCGCTCCCCGCGTGGGCGCAACTGGCCGCAGCGGCCGTCATTTTCGCCGCGGGGCTGTCGCTGGGGATCGCGCGCGGCGCCGTTCCCGCTGCAGCGCCGGTGGAGGCGACGATCGCCGAGGCGCCGCAGACCCCTTCCGAAGGCGTGTCGTCCGCCGAGCTGACGGCGCTCGAGCGGCGGCTGCGCGGTGAGATCGCCACGATTCGAACGACGGCGAGCCCCGACGCCACGACGGCGTCCCTGCCGCCCGACACGCAGTTGATGACGCGGGTACGGGCGCTCATCGAGGAGAGCGAGCAGCGGCAGCAGCAGGAGCTCGCGCTTCGCACGGCGGAAATCGTGCGCGACTTCGATTCGCAGCGACGCGTCGATCTCACGCAGATTCAGCGCAACTTCGGCCAGATTGAAGGGTTGACCGGCGCCGAAGTGCGCGAACAGCGTCAGATGCTGAATTACCTGATGCGCGTGTCGCAGCAAAGATAGTTTGGTAGTCGGTAGCTGGTAGCGAGTTGGTAGTCGCTAGCTGGTAGTTGGTAGTCAGTGGTTGAGAAGGAGTAGACCTGTGGTGCGAACGTGGATGGTCGGTCTCGCCGTCGTTGCAGGAGCCAGCGGTGTCACGTCGGCACAGACAGCGCAGGCTCCTGATACGGAGCAGATCAGAGTGCGCCAGAAGATCTTCATGATGGAGGGCGTGTTCGAGCGGGCGGTGCAGCTCGGCGTCGAGAACCTGCGCCGCAAGGTTCGCACGGTCATGCCGGACGACGCGCTGCTGCAAGGAAGCGCACCGCAGGTGCGTGGCTTCCGGCTCGAGGGCTATGGCGTGTTCTTCGACGTCGAGGTGCCGTCGCTGCGGCGCAGCCTGGCGTGGTCGCTGCGAACGATGAACGAGAGCGGCGCGGCGCTGGCGCGCGACCTGGCGGCGATGAGGGCGTTCGTGCAGGCGATTGCGGATCCGCGCGCGCGTGCCGACTTCGACCGGATCCTGCAGCGCGTTCAGCGGCAGATGGGGCCGGCAGCCGCGGTGTCGGAACGGGCGGCTGCACAGGGCGGACCGACCGTGGCCGCGCAATCAGTGGGGATTCCGACCGCGCCTCCAGCCCTGGAGCCGTCTCCGGCTCCGCAGCTCGATGCATCCCTGATGGATCCCAGCGAGACGTACACCGAGGAAGTCAAGGCGGCCCTGATTGACGCGATGATCGAGAACAGCGGTGCGCTCGTGATTGACGCCGGCGAGTGGCTGACCGTCGCCGCACGGGACAATGCCCGGGGCGATCCGTTCATGCCGGGTGGTCAGGACGCGATGACGCTCGTCCTTCGCATCAAGGGAAGCGACCTGAACGCGTTTCGTGCCGGCCACGTCACGCTCGAACAGGTGAGGGGCCGCGTGCAGGTTGGCGAGTTCTAGCGGGGCACGGCAAGCCGCGCCCCGCCAGCTCACTTGCGCGCCCCGAAACTTGACGCATCGCGTCAGGTTTCGGGCGTTCAAGGGTTCTAGCCGGTACCGGAACCTTCACGCGGCGCCCGGTGTCTGATGAGTACAATTTCGTGTATGGCACGACGGCTGGCTCTGGTGTTCCTCCCTGCGCTCCTCCTGACAGCCTGCGAGTCGCGTGAGGTCGAGAAGGACCTCCAAATCGTCAACGTGCATACCGGTTGGTACGACGCGGGTATCCTGGAAGGTGGACAGAACAAGCTCGTCCCGAGCATCTCGCTCGAGGTCCAGAATGTCTCCGATCGCGAGATCGCGAGTGTGCAGATGCAGGCGGTGTTCCGGCGGGCCGGCGAGGAGCAGGCGTGGGGCACCCACTTCGTGCGGGCCATCGACACGAGCGGTCTTGCCGTCGGTGCGACCACGATGCCCATCGTGCTCCGGTCGGGCCTGGGCTACACCGGTAGCCAGCCGCGCCTCCAGATGCTGCAGAACCGCGAGTTCGTCGATGCGAGGGTCACGATTCTCGGCAAGCACGGCTCCCGCACCTGGGTGAGGATGGGGGAGTACCAGATCGATCGCCAACTCCTCACGGAGTAATTCCCGCCGATACGCGACGCTCAACTCCCAAAACGTGCCGTGCCGTCCGTGATTTTGGGAGTTGGAATTTGGTAGTTGGGAGTTGATAATCCCCGGGTGACAACGACCACCCAGGCCTCTGCTTCCCTCGAACGCCGTCTCGGTCCGCTCGATGCCGCGGCGCTCATTGTCTCGAACGTCATTGGCGGCGGCATCCTGTTTTCCCCGCCGCAGATCGCCGCGTCTGTGCCAAGCGCCGTCATGTTCCTCTCGACGTGGGTCGCGGGAGGGTTGCTCGCCTTTGCGGGGGCGATGGCCTACGCCGAACTGGCGGCGCTGCGACCGCGCGCAGGCGGCGAGTACGTCTATCTCCGCGCCGCGTTCGGTCCACTCGCCGCGTTCCTGACAGGGTGGACGTCGTTTGTCGCGGGGTTTTCTGGCGCGATTGCCACCAGCGCCGCGGTACTCGCGTTCTATCTCGGGCGTTTCATCCCCGCCGCCGGCGACAGTACGCCGTTTCTCTCCGTGCCTCTCGTGCCCGGATGGGTTGTCTTCAATTTCTCACCGCAGAACATCGTCGCGATCGCGGCGATATTCGGGATGGCGTGGATTCACCTGCGAGGCGTGGGTCCTGGAAGGGTGGTCAGCGATGTGCTCGCCGTCCTGAAGGTTGCGGCGTTCGTCCTGTTCATCGCCGTCGGGTTCGCCTTCGGGCAGGGCGAGGTGACGAACCTGACGCAGACCGCGCCGGTGGTACCGACGAGTTGGCTGCTGGCGCTGATTCCGGTGATGTTCACCTATTCCGGATGGAATGCGGCGTCGTACGTGGCCGAAGAGGTCCGCGACCCCGGCCGCAACGTGCCGCTCGCCCTGGCGCTCGGCACGGGTGCGGTCGTCGTCATCTATCTCTTGATGAATGCGCTGTACCTCTACGTGCTGCCGACAGCCGAACTGGCGCAGGTCAACGGATCGGTGTTGGACGTGATTGCCGACCGGCTGCTCGGTGGTGCCGCGGGCGACACCATGGGGGTCGTTTCCATCGTCAGCCTGCTCGCGAGCATCAGCGCGATGACGTTTGCGGGCCCACGCGTGTACTTCGCGATGGCCCGCGATGGCCTGTTCTTCCGGCGCGCCGCCAGCGTGCACCCGCGATATCGAACACCTGCGGTCGCGATCATTGCGCAGGCGCTGTGGAGTTCACTGCTCGTGCTGACGGCGCAGGCGCAGGCGCTCCTCACGTACACCGGCTTTGCCATCATCCTGTTCTCGGGAGTCGCGGTGGTGGCCCTTTTCGTCTTGCGTGCCAAGCAGCCCGATGCCGAGCGCCCGTTCCGGGCGTGGGGTTATCCCGTCGCGCCCGGTATCTACGCGATTGCGAGCGCCCTGATCCTGGTGAACGGTCTGTACACGGCGCCCGGTCCCACCGGTGCCGGAGCGCTGATCATCCTGGCGGGGATTCCGATCTACCTGACATTCAAGGGGCGGAGCAGTCGGTGACTGGTAGCCGGAGGCCTTCCGCCTTCGCTGAAGCTTCGGCGGACATAGTCAGGCCTCCGGTCGATCAGGGCAATCGCTGCAGATCGCCGCGGTATCTGATCGTCTGTCCCGGATTGATCCGCACGTCGAAACTGAGCGTCTCGTAACCGGGCGCGGTGAGCTCAATTCGGTATGCGCCCGACTCGAGCTTGAGCGCCTGGAACGCGCCGTCGTAATCGTCGACGACACCCGCATAGTACCCATCGACGTACACCTGGGCGTCCCGTGGCGATACGTCCAGCCGCAGCTCACCGATATCGAACGTGCTGAACGGACGCCGAGAGAAGCCGTCGTAGTAGCCGTACGTCGTATATCCGGGATACCCGTATGTCGTATATCCCGGAGACCAGCGATACGGGTTGTAGTAGAAGTAGCCAAGCCCGAACGCGCCGTAGCCGTACGGGTAGTAACGGCGCGGATAGTAGTAGTTGTAGTTGTAGACGTTGGGCGACCGGACGATCCTGCGACCGCGGTCCGGCACGTTGACCGTACGTCCGCGGTTCGTGGTGATCCGGCCATCCGGAGGGGCTGCTCGCGACGGCGGTGCGGATCGGGGCATGGCGGTGCCGGTTCGCGGGTTGTCGCCCTGCGGCCGGCTGCCGCGAGGAACTGCGCGACGCTCGGGCTGGGGCGCGGGCTGCTCCTGTGCGCTTGCTTCTGGAGGAGCGACGCCCAGGGGACGTGCGAACGACGGCATCAGGACCGCGGGTTGCTCGAACGGCCTCGCCGCCCGTGGGACGGCTTCGCCGGTTCGCGGGTTGTCGCCCTGGGGCCGGCTGCCGCGGGGAACTGCGCGACGCTCGGGCTGGGGCGCGGGCTGCTCCTGTGCGCTTGCTTCTCGAGGAGCGACGCCCAGGGGACGTGCGAACGACGGCATCAGGACCGCGGGTTGCTCGGGTGGTCTTGCCACCCGTGAGACCGCTGTGCCGGTTCGCGGATTGTCGCCCTGAGACCGGCTGCCGCGGAGAACCGCACGATGCGCCGGTTCGGGCGCGGACGCCCCGGACTGCGGGACAGCGCCCGGCGGTTCGGCTTCCTGCGAGTGGGCGACCGGCGGCACGGCGAGCAGGACAGCGAGGATCACATAAACAAGGAGCATGTCGTCTCCTTTGGACAGCCTACCTCAACTGCAGCAACAGTGCTGCCACAGCGGACTGGCAGAATTCCTCAACGAAATCGCAGAGTCATCCGAGGGCCCTCCTCCGGCGTCACGTGCCCATGTCATCGCGTCAGGTCGGTACACGGCGGGTTGAGGCATACTGGCGTCTGATGCCCTTCGCCCCGCACGCCACGACCATTCTTGCCGTGAGGCAGGGGGATCACACCTGCCTCGCCGGCGACGGCCAGGTCACGCTGGGCGCCACGGTCGTCAAGCACGGCGCACGGAAGGTTCGCCGACTGTACAACAACTCGATTCTCGCGGGTTTCGCAGGGTCGGCGGCCGACTCGTTTGCCCTCTTCTCACGGTTCGAGTCGAAGCTGGAGCAGTATCGCGGCAACGTCGAGCGGGCCGCCGTAGAGCTCGCGCGCGATTGGCGGACCGATCGGCTGCTGCGCCGCCTCGAGGCAATGATGATCGTGGCCGATCGGTCATCGATGTTTCTGCTGTCTGGCACCGGCGACCTCATCGAACCCGACGACGGGATCGTCGCGGTCGGGTCGGGTGGTCCGTTTGCCATGGCGGCCGCGAGGGCGCTGAGCCGCCACAGTCAGCTGACCGCCCGTCAGATTGCCGAAGAAGCCATGACGATTGCCGCGGGGATCTGCATCTACACCAATACGAACCTGACGATCGAAGAACTGTAAATGGCCATTTTCCTCCCGGAGCGCACCACCAGCGCCATCGACTCGCTGACGCCGCGTCAAATCGTCGCCGAGCTCGACAAATACGTGGTAGGTCAAGCGAAGGCGAAGCGGGCGGTGGCAATCGCCCTTCGGAGCCGCATCCGCCGGCAGCGCCTGCCGCCGGACATGGCCGAGGAAGTCACGCCGAAGAACATCCTGATGATCGGGCCGACCGGCGTCGGCAAGACGGAAATCGCCCGCCGGCTCGCGCGACTGGCGCAGTCGCCGTTCATCAAAGTCGAGGCGTCCAAGTTCACCGAGGTCGGCTATGTCGGCCGCGACGTCGAGTCGATGGTGCGCGACCTCGTGGAGCTGGCGGTCGACATGGTGCGCGCGGAGAGGTCCGAAGAGGTGCGCGACAAGGCGCGGCACGCCGCCGAAGAGCGGCTGCTCGACCTGCTGCTGCCGCCGGCGCGCCCCGCGGTTCCCGGTGACGAGGCCGTCGTGCGCGAGCAGGCGAGCCGCACGCGCGAGCGGATGCGCGACCAGCTGCGCGAAGGGCGCCTCGACGAGCGCGTCGTCGACATCGACGTGCGCGACACGGCCATGCCGTCCTTCGAGGTGATAGCGGGAACCTCGATCGAGGAGATCGGCATCAACCTCAAGGACATGATGGGGAACATGTTCCAGGGACGGACGAAGACACGCCGGTTGAAGGTGCCGGACGCGCGCGAGCATCTCGTCGCCGAGGAACAGGCCAAGCTCGTCGACATGGAGTCAGTGAGCCGCACCGCCACCCAGCGCGTGGAGCAGTCGGGCATCATCTTCATCGACGAGATCGACAAGATTGCGAGCCGCGACGCGATGGGCGGCGTAGGTCACGGCCCCGATGTGAGCCGCGAAGGCGTTCAGCGCGACATTCTGCCGATCGTGGAGGGAACCACGGTCAACACCAAGCACGGCATGGTGAGGACGGAGCACATCCTGTTCATTGCCGCCGGCGCCTTCCACGTGTCGAAGCCGTCGGACTTGATCCCTGAGCTGCAAGGCCGGTTTCCCATCCGCGTCGAGTTGGAGCCGCTCACGCGGGACGACTTCGTGCGCATCCTCACCGAGCCGCGCAATGCACTGGTCCGGCAGTACACGGCGCTGCTCGGGACCGAAGACGTGACCCTCACGTTCACGCCGGGCGCGATCGGGCGCATCGCCGACTTCGCGGCGCGCGTGAACGAGGTCAACGAGAACATCGGCGCGCGGCGCCTGCACACCGTGATGGAGCGGCTGCTCGACGAGGTGTCCTTCGACGCGCCGGAGCTCGGCCGGCAGTCGTTGACGATCGACGACGCGTACGTCGACCGCATGCTGGCCGACATCGTCCGCAACGACGATCTCTCACGGTACATCCTCTAGCAGTTGGTGGCACACGTCCCGGCCGGGCCACAGAGGCACACCCCTCGACAAGGCTCGCCCCTCGGCACGTGCTCGGGGCGTTCCGAGCAGTCGTCGAGGGACGGGGCGTCCTGAGCGAAAGTCGAAGCACAGAGGCACAGGAGGAGGGGTCGCAATTTCCCGCGAATCCTGTAGAATGCCGTCTACTCCCAAATGACGATATCAGACAATTTTGTCTGCTGATTATTGAGTTACTACAAAGACGTCTTTGTGGTGCGAGACGGCGATCCCTTGATCCTCTTGAAGTGTGGAAGCGTATGTCTGCCTTGAGGCTTGCCGCCGACGCGAGCACCGCCGCGCGCGACGCGCGCCGCCTGTCCACCCTGCTGGAAGTGAGCCAGGCCTTGTCCGGCACCCTCAATCTGAAGGCGTCGATGCAGCGGGTGCTCGCCATCCTGGCGCGCCATCACGGGGTGGTTCGCGGCATGCTCACGCTGCTGCAGGAGGGCGAGCTGCACGTGGAGGCGGCCGAGGGGTTCGACGACCGCGCGCGGTCCGTCCGCTACCGCGTCGGCGAAGGCATTACCGGCAAGGTCGTCGAGAGCGGCAAACCGATCGTGGTGCCGCGAGTGAGCCGTGAACCGGCGCTCCTGAACCGCGCCGCCCGCCGGGGCGACGCCGCCCGACAGGAGCTCAGCTTCATCTGCGTCCCGGTCGTGCAGAACCGCGTATCGATCGGCGCCCTGGCGGTTGATCTGCGCTTCAAGCCCGAGCGCGACTTCGACAGCAACCTCCAGTTTCTCGGCATCGTCAGCTCGATGATCGCCCAGGCGCTCAACGTTCAGCGGCTCGTGGAAGAAGAGCGCCGGCGGCTGCTCGACGAGAACACCCACCTGCGGCAGGAGCTGCGCGAGCGCTACGACTTCTCCAACATCATCGGGACCAGCGGACCCACGCGGCAGATGTACGAGCAGGTGGCGCAGGTCGCCAAGACGAACACGACCGTGCTGATTCGCGGCGAGTCGGGCACCGGCAAGGAGCTCATCGCGCACGCCATCCACTACAACTCGCTGCGCGCGAAGAAGCCGTTCGTGAAGGTCAGCTGCGCGGCGCTGCCCGACACACTGATCGAGTCGGAGCTCTTCGGCTACGAGAAGGGCGCGTTCACCGGCGCCGCCGGGCGCAAGAAGGGGCGCTTCGAGATGGCCGAAAGCGGCACCCTCTTTCTCGACGAGATCGGCGACATCAACCTCAGCACGCAGGTCAAGCTGCTGCGCGTCCTGCAGGAACGCGAGTTCGAGCGGCTCGGGGGCACCGACACCGTGCGCGTCAACGTCCGGTTGATTGCGGCCACGAACAAGGACATGGAGAACGCTCTCACCGAAGGGAAGTTCCGCGAGGATCTCTACTACCGCCTGAACGTGTTCACGATCTTCGTGCCGTCGCTGCGCGAACGGAAGGCCGACATGCTGCTGCTGGCCGACCATTTCCTCGAGAAGTTCTCGCGCGAACACAGCAAGGTGATCAAGCGCATCTCGACGCCGGCGATCGACATGCTCATGGCGTATCACTGGCCGGGCAACGTGCGGGAGCTGGAGAACGTGATGGAGCGGGCGATTCTCGTCTGCGACGGCGCCGTCATCCACGGCCATCACCTGCCGCCGTCGCTGCAGACCGCCGACGCCTCGGGCACCGTGACGCGCGTCTCGCTCAAGGATGCGGTGGCGGGCTACGAGCGGGACCTCATCCAGGACGCGCTCAAAACGACGCGCGGCAACCGCGCCAAGGCAGCGCGCTTGCTGGACACGACCGAACGCATCCTCAATTACAAGGTGCGCGGGTACGGCATCGATCCGCGGCGCTTCAAGTCGCCCGAGTTCGGCAAGCGGGTCGCGATACCATCTGACGAGTCATGAGGATCGGTGTCGTCGCAGCCTGCGTGCTCGTGTTCGCGGCGGGCATCGGCGGCGCGGCCTGTGGAAAGAGGGGGGCGCCGATCGCCCCGAACGTGCGAATCCCGGCGGCCATCGACACGATGGCCGCCTCACGGCTCGGCAGCGACGTCTACATCACCCTCACGGTACCTGCCACCAACATCGACGAGTCGATCCCCATCGATATCCAGCGCATCGACGTGTACGGCTACACGGGACGCGCCACGCCGACGGCAGCGCGCTTTGCGGGCCTCGGCGCGGTTGTGGCGAGCATTCCGGTGGTTGCGCCACGACGGATCGGTGAGGGGGCGGAGTCGCCGCCGCCCGCCCCCGATCCGTCGGCCGGCGCCCTGCCTGGCACCTCGGTGACCATCGTCGACACGCTCACGGCCGACGAGTTCGTTCAAGGCCAGGTGTACACGGATCCGCGCCGCCCCGAGCCGATCGCGGTGCCGGCGGCGGGTGCGCAGACGCCTCCGATCCTCCGGCGCTTCTATCTCGCCATTCCATTCAGTCTTCGCGGTCGTCCGGGCCCGCCGGGCACGCTGGTGGATCTGGTGCTGACCGCACTTCCCGATCCGCCGTCCAACGTCCGCGCGGGCTATGATACCTCCGCGATCTCGCTGACCTGGGAGCCCTCAGGAGGACTGCTCGGCTTCCTGCTCGATCGCGCGCTGCCGCTGGAACTGGCGCCATTTGTGGCGTCGACTCAGGGTCCCGTGGTTGCCGGTGCACAACCGGCGGCGGACGCCGGCATACCGCCGGGACCGACGACCTACAACGTCTACAAGGAGCTGGCGCCAGATCCATTCGAACTCCCGCCTGCCGGCAGTGTGCCAGCCTGGACCGCGACCTCACCGCTACGGATCAATACAACCACGCTTGCGGCGACGTCCACCACAGACCAACCCGTGCCTGGCCGCCAGCACTGCTACAGCGTGCGTGCGCAGCGCGGCACGATCGTGAGCGAGCCCTCGCCCAGGACGTGCATCGTCCCGATCGACATCTTTCCGCCGGCCGTGCCAACCGGCCTCGCCGCCGTGCCGTCGGAAGGCGGCATCAGCCTGATCTGGGAGCCGAACGGCGAACTGGATCTCGGCGGCTATCTGGTCTTGCGCCGGGAGGCGGGCGATGCCACACTGCGTCAGCTCACGCCCACGCCCGTTGCCGACGCGCGCTACCGTGACACCGACGTGCAGCCGGGAACGCGCTACATGTATTCGGTTGTGGCCGTCGACGCGCAGGTGCCGCTCCCCAACGTCAGCGCGGAGTCAGAGCGGGTCGAGGAATCGGCACGATAGCGTTGGCGAGTCGGTAGCTGGACCGCTATACGGTCCCGAACGCGAATTTTGTACTGGTTGTGGACCGTATAGCGGTCCTAGGCGCGCGGAGCGCGCCAAGCCAACGCTGTCAACCAGTCGCGGGCTCGGGATATCAAGGGCAGAGCCCGTGACTGGTTGGTGGTTGCCAGGAGTCGGTCATGAAACTGTTCGTCGATACGGGAAACCTGAAGGAAGTCGAGACGCTCGCGCAGCTCGGCATTCTCGACGGGGTCACAACCAACCCGTCGCTGCTGGCGAAGGAAGCGGGCGACTACCGGCAGATACTCCGGCAGATGTGCCAGACAGTGAAGGGTCCCGTCAGCGCCGAGGTTGTGGCCATCGACACCGCCGGGATGCTGCGGGAAGGGCGCGACCTCGCGTCGATCGACGAACACATCGTCATCAAGGTGCCGTTCACCAAGGACGGAGTACGAGCGTGCAAGACGCTCGCGTCGGAAGGCCGTCGTGTCAACGTCACGCTCATCTTTTCGGCCGCGCAGGCCTGGCTGGCGGCCAAGGTGGGCGCGGCCTACGTGAGCCCGTTCGTGGGACGTCTCGACGACATCGGTGCGACCGGGATGGCGCTGGTTCAAGAGATCGTCGACATCTTCGACCACTCCGACCGGTCGACGCAGGTGCTCGTGGCCAGCGTTCGCCATCCGATCCACATCATCGAGGCGGCACGAATGGGCGCCGACGTCGCGACGGCGCCGGCCGCCGTCATCGAGCAGTGCTTCAGGCACCCGCTCACCGACATCGGCCTCGAACGGTTCCTGAAGGATTGGGAGAAGGCGCAGGCGGCCCGGGTATGACCTGCATTGACGAATTGACGAATTGACGCATTTACGGATTGACGGATTTTCGAAGGTACGAAAGGTACGAATTCAAATGCCTGGTAAATTCGTCAATTCGTAAATCCGTCCCTTCGTAAATTCCATGGACAGAGACGTTCTCCAGGATCTCGAGCGGCGCGCCGGGCTGGGCGGCGGCGAGGAGCGCCTGCGTCGTCAGCGAGAGGCCGGCAAGCTCACGGCGCGCGAGCGGATCGACCTGCTGTTCGACCCGGGCACGTTCGAAGAGATCGACAAGTTCGTCATCCACCGCTGTCGCGATTTCGGCATGGCCGATCAGGTCGTGCCCGGCGACGGTGTCGTGTGCGGGCACGGCCGCGTCAACGGCCGCCTCACCTACGGCTTTGCACAGGACTTCACCGTGTTTGGCGGTTCACTGTCGGAGACCAACGCCGCCAAGATCGTGAAGATCATGGATCTGGCGATGAAGATGGGGGCGCCGGTCGTCGGACTGAACGATTCGGGCGGTGCGCGCATCCAGGAAGGCGTGCTCTCGCTCGGCGGGTATGCCGACATCTTCCTCCGCAACACGCTCGCGTCCGGAGTGGTGCCGCAGATTTCCGCCATCATGGGACCGTGCGCGGGTGGCGCCGTCTACTCGCCTGCGATCACCGACTTCACGATCATGGTGAAGCACACGAGCTACATGTTCGTCACCGGCCCCGAGGTCATCCGCACGGTCACGCATGAACAGGTCACGAAAGAAGAGCTTGGCGGTGCCATGACGCACAACGAGCGGAGCGGGGTGGCGCACTTTGCGGTCGACAACGACCAGCAATGCCTGCTCCTGATCCGCGAGCTGCTGTCGTTCATGCCGAACAACAACGTGGACGATCCGCCCCGCGGCCCGTCGGCGGATCCGGCGGATCGCGAGGACCCATCGCTCGACACCATCGTGCCGGAGGCGCCGAATCAACCCTACGACATGGGAGACGTCATCCGCATGGTCGTCGACGAGGGCCATCTGCTCGAAGTCCACGAGCACTTCGCACGGAACCTCCTGGTCGGCTTTGCACGACTGGGGGGGCGGCCCGTGGGGATCGTCGCCAACCAGCCGGCGCATCTCGCGGGCACGCTCGACATCGATGCCTCGGTGAAGGGGGCGCGTTTCGTGCGCTTCTGCGACGCCTTCAACATTCCGCTCGTCACCTTCGAGGACGTGCCGGGGTTTCTGCCCGGCACCGTGCAGGAGTACGGCGGTATCATCCGCCACGGCGCCAAGCTGCTGTTTGCCTTTGCCGAAGCGACGGTGCCCAAACTCACGGTCATCACCCGCAAGGCCTACGGCGGGGCCTACTGCGTCATGTCGAGCAAGCACATTCGGACCGACGTCAACTATGCTTGGCTGACCGCCGAAATCGCCGTGATGGGCGCGGAAGGGGCGGTCAACATCCTGTACAAGCGTGAGCTCGAGGCGGCCGGCGACCCGGCAGCGATGCGTGCCTCGAAGATTGCCGAGTACCGGCAGAAGTTCGCCAATCCCTACGTCGCCGCCCAGCGCGGCTTCATCGACGAGGTCATCCTTCCGCGGCAGACCCGGGTCAAGTTGATCGCCGCGCTCGAGGCGCTCGATACCAAACGCGATCGGAACCCGCCCAAGAAGCACGGCAATATTCCCCTCTGATGACGTTTTCGCGCGTGCAGGCGCTCGACCCGTTGGGGTTCGGGCTTCGTGGCGCGGTGATCGTCTACGCGGCCGTCACGGCGATCCTGTTCCGCGAGCTGTTGCCGAACGTCGCGACGCACCTCTACTCGGACCTCGGGGATCCGCTGCTCAACGCGTCCATTCTGGCGTGGAACGCCATGCACCCGCCGCTCGCCCGTGCATGGTGGGACTTTCCGTCCTTTGCGCCGCTCTCGGGCGTCACGGCGTTGACCGAGCACCTGCTTCTCACGTATCCGGTGGCGTCGCCTGTGATCTGGCTGACGGGCAACCCGGTGCTGGCCTACAACATCCTCTTTCTGATCGCCGTGCCACTGAATGGTGTGGCGGCCTGGGCGCTCGCCCGGGAGCTGACCGGCTCGAGCGCTGCCGCGTTGATCGCGGGACTGGCCTACGCCTTTGCCCCGTATCAGGCGGTGCACTTGTCGCACTTGCAGCAGATGACCTCGTTCGGGATGCCGTTCGCGCTGCTGTGGCTGCACCGGTATCTCCGTACGGGCCATCGCCGGGCGCTCGTCTGGTTCGGTCTCGGGTGGCTGGTGACCGCGCTGGCGAATTCTGCGCTGCTCGTCTTTTTTCCGATCCTGGTGCTGCTCTGGAGCGTGTGGTTTGTCCGGCCGCGCGAGTGGCGCCGGTTGCTGGGCCCGGCCGTCGCCGCGACAATCGCGACGCTGCCGCTCGTCCCGCTCCTGTACGGGTACCACGTGCGCCAGGCGGCGCATGGATTCTTCCGCGAGTACTCGGAAATCAGGAGCTTCAGCGCCGACATCGTGGGACTGCTGGGGATGTACTACCGCGCGGTGCCGTGGCGGGGCGTGCTCCCGCGCGGTGTGGACGAAGGGGTGCTGTTTCCAGGGTTCACCACCGTCGCATTGGGGGTGGTGGCGGTACTCGCCATGACCAAAGGCGCTGGCGTCGGACTGTGGCCCCGTCGCCTGATGCGCGCGTTCGTGCTGCTGACGCTCATCGTGCTGGCGCGCGTGTGGGCCGGACCCTTTGGCTGGCACATCGGTCCGTTGCCGCTTCCCGCGTTCAGCCCGTATCGACTCTTCACGTTCGCCGCGCTGATGCTCATCGCTGGTGTGCTGCTGACGAAGGCGTTTCGCCGTGCGTGGGGGCAGCGTGACGTGGTGATGTTCTACGCGGTCGCCGCGTCCATCCTGTGGCTGATCACGCTTGGTCCGGAGCCCGAATGGTCCACGCCGTGGCGCGCGCTGACGCACGGCCCGTACGCGCTGCTCGTCAGACTGCCGGGCATGCAGAGCATCCGGGTGCCGGCGCGTGCGTGGTTCCCCGGAATTCTGTGCCTGGCGGTGCTGGCGGCATTCGGCACGGCTGTTCTTCTCCAGCGGTACGCGCGCCACGCACGCACCGTCCTGGTGGCCATTGCGGTGGCGGTCGTGGCCGAAGGATGGTTTTCCGACCAGATCGTCGAGGCGCCGCAACTGATGCGTCGCGGTGTCATCCCGAAGGGCGCCGTCGTTCTGGATCTCCCGGCCGAGGAAGCGTTTCGCAACGCGGTTCCGCAATACCGCGCGGTCATGGGGGGATACCGCACGATCAATGGGTACAGCGGATACCTGCCGCCACATTTCACTCCGCTTCGGCGTGCCATTGCCGACATCGTGCCCGGGGCGTTGGACCCTTATCGCCACCACGGTGCTCTGTACGTCATCATCCGCCCCGGTCTCTCCACCGTCATCGCGCGCTGGATCGCCTCGCACCCCGGGGCGGAACACCTGTTCGACGTGAATGACGCCAGGGTGTACCGGTTGCCGCAGGTCCCTTAACCAGCCAGCGTGAACGACGACGTCTCACGCCGTGTAGCCCAGCCGTAAGTGCTAGAATTAGCAGGTTTTGCGGAAAATTCTGATCGCAAATCGTGGCGAGATTGCGGTGCGCGTCATTCGTACGTGCCGCGACATGGGGTTGGCCTCGGTCGCCGTCTATTCGGAGTGCGATCGAGCCTCGCGTCACGTGCGAATGGCCGACGAGGCGTGCGCCATCGGGCCGAGCGCACCGCGCGAAAGCTACCTGCGGATCGATCGTCTGATCGACGCTGCCTTGGCGAGCGGCGCCGACGCCGTCCATCCCGGCTACGGATTTCTCGCCGAGAATGCGGCATTTGCGGCTGCCTGCCGCGACGCGGGGTTGACCTTCATCGGACCGGCGCCGGAGGCGATCGCGCTGATGGGCAGCAAGACGGCCGCGCGGCGGGCCGCGATGGGCGCGGGTGTGCCGGTCGTGCCCGGTACGGATGAACCATTCGGCGCAGACGAACCCGAATCCGCCATGGCGACGGTGGCCGAACGCATCGGCTACCCGTTGCTCGTCAAGGCGGTTGCGGGCGGCGGCGGGAAAGGCATGCGGCTCGTCAACGCGCCTGGGGAGCTGTCGAGCGCCCTTCGCGCGGCACGGTCCGAGGCGCAGACGGCGTTTGGCGACCCGGCGATCTATCTCGAGCGACGCCTGGCACGGCCGCGGCACATCGAGGTGCAGCTGCTTGGCGATCGGCATGGGCGCGTGCTGCCGTTTGTCGAACGCGAGTGCTCGATTCAGCGCCGCCACCAGAAGGTGATTGAAGAAACGCCGTCGCCGGTTGTCTCGGCCGTCCTCCGCGGACAGATTGCGAGCGCGGCGGCGGCGGTGGCGCGATCGGTAGGCTACACGAACGCCGGTACGATCGAATTTCTACTGGACGAGGACGGCCGCTTCTTCTTCCTCGAGATGAACACCCGCCTGCAGGTCGAGCACCCGATCACCGAGATGGTGACCGGCGTGGATCTCGTGCGATGGCAAATCCAGATCGCGCGCGGCGAACGTCTCGATATCGATCCGGCGGCGGCGCTCACCCCCGACGGGCACGCGATCGAGTGCCGCGTCTATGCCGAGGATCCGGACGCCGGCTTCATGCCGTCGCCGGGGCGCATCCGCGGACTCCGGGTGCCCGGCGGTCCATGGATTCGCGACGACAGCGGCGCGGAGTCGGGCATGGAAGTGCCGATTTTCTACGATCCGCTGATTTCGAAGCTTTCGGTGTGGGGCGCCGATCGAGGGGAGGCGATTGCCCGAATGAAGCGCGCGTTCGCCGAGTACGAGGTCCTCGGAATCCGGACGACCGTCCCCTTTTTCCGCTGGATGCTCGACCAGCCGGCGTTTGAAGCGGCGACGTTTCACACGGGTTATCTGGACGCGCTCTTGCAGCAGCGTCAGGGCGAGCCGTTCGAGGTTGCTGGCGAGGACGATGAGCGGCTTGCCGCCGTGGCGGCGGCACTGCACGCCTTCGCGGGGCGCGAGGCTCCCGCGCCTGGGGCGAACCCGGGCGGCCTCTCTCAGCTGAACGCAGGAGGGTTCGCGCCAGTGGCATTGCCCGGCAAGGTCGGATGGAAGCGACTGGCTCGGCTCGAAAGTTTGCGCCCGTGACCTTCGAGGTCCAGACTGGAGAGCGCAGGCGGGTGGTCGACCTCACCGATGCGTATGGCAGGTGCCGGGCCGTCGTCGATGGCAGCCCGTACGCGCTGGACGTCGCACGCGTGGGCGACATCTGGTCCTTGCTCGTGCGGCCGGGGGACGCTGGACCTCTCGACCCTCTGAAAGCGGGGGCTCGTCGCAGCTACGAGGTGACGTTCGGCGAGCCGTTCGGCGAGGAGCTCATCGTATACGTGAACGGGAAGGCCGTTGCGGTCAGGTGCACAGCGCGGCCAACCGGCATCGATCGGCGGCGTACGGCGCGGCGCCCGGGAGGTCGCGACGACCCTGCGCCGGATACGGGAGGCGGCCCGCTCACCCTGACGGCGCCGATGCCCGGCCGGATCGTCAAGGTCCTTGTGAAGGTTGGCGACGCCGTGGCGGCACGGCAAGGCGTGGTGGTGGTCGAGGCGATGAAGATGGAAAACGAGCTGCGGTCGCCCCGCGCGGGCACGGTGAAAGAGGTGCGGGTCGCGCAGGGCGCGCTCGTCGAGGCCAAGACCGTGGTGGTTGTCATCGAGTGACGTACAGCGTTCTGAATCACCCCGTTACCCAGGCCACGCGGTGTGTGACCCGCAGGGTCGTGGCGACGTGTGCCGTCATCGTCGCGGTGGCGTTCGTCACAAGTCTGTCGATCGATCTCGGTCCGTCGCTCAAGGCGCGTGCCGAGGCGGCGGCGTCGCAGTACATGGGCCGGCCGATGCACATCGGGCGCATGTCGGTGCACCTGTGGCTTGGCCGCTTCGTCATCGAGGACATCGTCATCGACGGGCTGACGCCCGAGTCGCGCCCGTTCCTCACGGCGCGACGCATCAATGTCTCGATGCCGTGGAGCACGCTCGTCAATCGCCGGGTCGTGTTCGACGCCATCGAGATGACCGACTGGCGGATGTACGTCGAAACGTTTCCGGACGGCCGTCACAACTTTCCGCGATTCACCCGCGAGAGCCGCGGCCCCAGCGCCTGGACCACCACGCTTCAGTATGTGAGGGCGCATCGCGGCGAGTTCACGTTCTTCGATCACGGTACTCCCTGGAACGTCGTGACCCGCAATCTCGATGTGGTCGTGACGAAGCCGGCGTCGGAATACCGGGGACAGGCGCGGTTTTCGAACGGCACCGTGGTCATCCAGGACTTCGTGCCGATGCGCGCGGACATGAGCACCACCTTCCACATCGTCGACGGCAAGGTGGTGCTGGATCGGATCGATCTGACGACCGATGGGGCGCAGTCGCAGCTGACTGGCGTGGTCGATTTCGCGCGATGGCCCGAGCAACTGTATCGCGTCCGCTCGCATGTCGATTTCGCCAGGATGCGCGACATCTTCTTCGCCGATGACGACTTCACGGTTCGCGGTGAGGGGGAGTTCACCGGCACGTTCCACCTGTTCCGCGAAATCGTGAACGGCCGCGCTCGCACCGGTCGCGAGCTCAAAGGGATGTTCTCGAGCGCGGACACCGGCGTCAACGCGTATCGGTTCGCCGACCTGCGCGGGTCGCTGCTGTGGGTGCCGGAGCGGTTCGAGGTCACCGACGCGGAGGCGGCGTTGTACGGCGGGTCGGCGCGGTTCGCCTACCGGATGGCGCCGCTCGGCCAGAGAGACCATCCGGCAGTTGCCAGCTTCGATGCCACGTACGAAGACATCGATCTCACGGAGTTCACCAACTTCCTCGAGCTCGATGGGATTCGGCTCGCCGGTCGCGCCACCGGCCGCAATCTGCTCGAATGGCCGCTCGGCCGCTTCTCGGATCACCGCGGCGACGGCGAGATCCGGTTCGACGCGCCGGCCGGCGTGGAGACGCTGACGCGCTTCATGACGGCGGCGCAGATCGATGAGGCCGAACGGCGCGGCCGTGAATGGGGACCGTTCGGCGCCCGGCCGCTCGGCGAGCCGGTGCCGATCGCGGGGAACCTGATTTACGCCTACGGCCCCGAGTGGGTGGACGTGGGTGTCAGTCACCTTGCCACGTCCGAGTCCTATGTCGAGTTCATGGGCCGCACCGCATATGGCGATCGCTCGCGGATCGAGTTTCACGTGACCAGTGCAGACTGGCAGCAGAGCGACCGTGTCTTTGCCGGCGTGCTCACGGCGTTCGGGTCGCGCACGGGCGTCATTTCGATCGGCGGGTACGGCACCTTCGACGGCGTGATGGTGAACAGCATCCGTCGCCCGCGCATCGAAGGCGTGTTTCGCGGCGAGCGTATGCGCGCCTTCGATGTGGTGTGGGGCTCGGCGACGGGCCGCGCCGTGATCGAGAACGCCTACGCGGACGTGACGAGCGTTGCCGTCCTCGACGGCGACTCCGCCATCCACGTAGACGGCCGCTTCTCGCTGGGCTTCCCGCGTCGTGACGGCGGCGAAGAGATCAACGCGCGCATTCGCGTCATCCGGCGGCCGGTGGCCGAACTGCGCCACGCCTTCGCGCTCGACGAGTACGACCTCGACGGGCGGCTGTCCGGGGAGTTCCACCTGTTTGGCGCGTATCGCAGGCCGTACGGGTTCGGGCAGATGGCGATCGTGGAGGGCGTTGCCTACCGCCAGCCGTTCGAGACGGCGATCTCCGCCGTGCGCCTGGAGGACAACGGCGTGCGGCTCGACTCGTTACAGATCGTCAAGACGGGTGGACGCGCCACCGGCGCGGCGTTCGTCGGGTACAACGGCACCTATTCATTCAACTTGGATGGGCGCGGGATGCCGATCGAGAGCGTCGCGATGGCGACGTCGGCGACGGCGTCATCGTTCTCCGGACGGGTCGACTTCAGCGCCGGCGGCAGCGGCACATTCGACCGGCCGCGCTACGACGTGCGTGGCACGGTCAGCGACCTGTTCGTCGGCGACGAGGGCATCGGCCAGGTGGTCGCCGAAATCAGCGTCGCCGGCGACATGATGACGCTCAAGATCGAGGCGGCGTCGCCGCGTCTTACCGTGTCTGGCTCCGGCCGCATTGCCCTCACGCCCGGGATGGAGGCCGATCTGTCGTTCAGTGTCGCCGACACGTCGCTCGACCCCTACGTCCGCGCCGTCAACCCCAATCTGTCGCCGTTCACGACGGCGATTGCCAGCGGCAATTTCCGCGTGGTCGGCCAGTTGTCCAACATCGATGAGCTGCTCGTGGATGCCACGGTCGATCGTCTGGACCTCAGGTTGTTCGACTACCGGCTCCGGAACGCGGCGCCCATCCGCATCGCGCTCGACCGCCACGCGATCCGCACCGAGTCGATGCGGCTCGTCGGCGACGAAACGCAGCTCGACATCAGCGGGGTCGTCAACCTGCACGACGAGCGCATCGCGGTGCGTGCGACCGGCGACGCCGGCCTTGGCCTGCTCCAGGGATTCGACTCGAACATCCGCAGCTCCGGGCGCGCGTCGCTCGAAGCGACGCTCGAAGGGCCGATGCGCGATCCCATCGTGACCGGCACGATGACCGTGGAGAACGGCCGCGTCCGCCACTTCGGGCTGCCGCACGCGCTCGAAAGCATCTCCGGCCCCGTGCGGTTCGACACGCGCAGCATCCGGCTCGATGAGGTCACCGCCCGGCTGGGAGGCGGGCTCGTCGAGTTCGGCGGCCGCATCGACATGGAAGGCTACCAGCCCACACGCATCGATGTGGCCATGAGGGGCGAGGGCATGCGGCTGCGCTTCCCCGAGGGGATGCGGTCGCTCGTCGACGCGGACTTGAACGTGCAAGGGATGGTCGACGCGTTGGCGCTGTCCGGCACGGTAACGGTGCGGAACGCCGTGTATACGCGCGGGTTCGACGAACAGGGAGGCCTGTTCGATCTGACGGCGGCGGGCAGCGGCGGGTCGCCGGGCTCGGCGTCGCTGACGACGACGGAGCTCCCGGTGCGGTACGACGTACGGATCGTGGTACCGTCGACGCTCGAGATCAGGAACAGCGTCGCGCGCGTCGTGGCGAATGCCGACCTGCAGCTGCGCGGCACCTACGACCGGCCGCTGCTGTTTGGACGCGCCGAGATCGACCGCGGCGAGTTCACCTTCGAGGGACGGCGGTACCAGATCACGCGCGGCACGATCGATTTCAACAACCCGACGCGCATCCAGCCGTTCTTCGACATCGAGACCGAGACGCGCGTCCGCGTGCCCGGGCAGACGTATCGCGTGGTGGCGCGCGCCGCCGGGACCTTCGACCGGTTGACGCCGACCTTCGAGGCCGACCCGCCGCTGCCGGAAGTCGAAGTGCTCAGTCTGCTCTTCGGGGACGTGGCGCCCGGACAGGACGTGGAGTTCCGCCAGTACAGCACCAACATCACGCCGCAGCAGCAGCTGCTCCGCGAGCGGGCCACGCGCGCGCTCACCGGTGCGCTGTCGTCGGAAGTGGGCCGCCTGGCGGAGCAGACCTTCGGCGTCGACACGTTCCAGTTGACGCCGTCGCTCGTCGACCCGAACACGCAGTCGTCCCGGCTCGATCCGGCCGCCCGGCTCACGATCGGCAAACGGGTCTCCGAGCGCATCTATGTGACGTATTCGCGAAGTCTCTCGTCGTCAACCCGCGATCAGATCATCCTGCTCGAGTACGATCAGACCGATCGGTTGTCCTGGATCCTCTCGCGCAACGAGGACCGGACCTACGCGCTCGACGTGCGGGTGCGACACGCCTTCTGACGCCCGCAGGTATGCACGATGCAACCAGAGTTCTTGCCGCCCTGTGTTGCGTGCATCTTGCAGCGTGCTTCTCGAATATCACCGCTCGCGCCTCGGCGCAAAGTCCCCCGCTCATCACCGAGGTCCGCGTCGAACAGGAAAGCCGAACGGTTGACGACCGGCTGATCAGCGGGCTGATCGAAACAACGGTTGGTGAACCGCTGTCGATGCGCAAGGTGCGCGAGACGCTGACGCATCTGACGAGCCTCAACCGTTACGAAGACATCCAGGTACTGCAGGAGCCGGCCGGCGCCGGCATCCGCCTGCGCTACGTGCTCGTCCCCCTGCATCCGGTCGATCGCATGGAGTTCCGCGGAACGCTGGGATTGCCGGAAGGCGAGGTCCGACGCGTCGTGACCGAACGTTTCGGGGCGGCGCCGTCGGCCGGGCGGGCGCAGGAGGTCGCCGACGCGCTCCAGCTCCTGTACCGCGAGCGCGGATACACGGCGGCGCGCGTGACACCGGGCATCGAGGAAACGCACGCGCCGGATCGCGCGACGATGGCCTTCGACATTCAGTCCGGCCCTCGCGCCACGATCGGCCGGCTCGACATCGACGAAATCGACGCGGCCGATCGTCGCCTGCCGCCCGGCGACATCGAAGTCCGCGCCGGCGATCCGTACGACGGCACGGAGATCCTCGAGGCCCTGAACCGCTATGTGGCGTCGCTGCGCGGGCGCGGCTTCTACGAGGCGCGCGCCCTGCACACCGGCGTGTTCGAGACGAACGGGACGGCCACCGTGCGTGTCACCGTCGATCGGGGTCCGCTCGTCACCGTGGCGTTTGCCGGCGACCCGCTCCCGGAAGCCGACCGCGAGCGGCTCGTGCCGGTGCGTGCGGAAGGGTCGGCCGACGAAGACCTGCTCGAGGACGCCGTCCTGGCCATTGAAGACTACCTGCGGGCGCGCGGCTACCGTGATGCCCTTACCGAGTACGCGCGGGCCGAGCGCGACGGGATGCTGATGATTACGTTCACGATCAATCGCGGGACCCGCTTCCTCGTCGACAACGTGGCGATCACCGGGAACACCGCGGTGCCGACGGTCGAACTCCTGAAGCTCGTGCCGATCGCGACCGAGCAGCCGTTCGTGCAAACGGCCGCCGGTCGCGCCGCCACCGCGATGCGCGATCTCTACCGATCGCGTGGTTTCACGCGCGCCGCCGTGCAGGACAGCGTGATGGAGCTGTCGCGTGACGGCGAAGGGGCTGCGGACCATCGCGTGGCGCTGCGTTTCAACGTCGCCGAAGGTCCGGCGGCGCTGGTGTCGTCCGTGGCGTTCGAGGGCCATACGGTTCTGACCGACGCACAGCTTCAGGCGCTGATGACGACCGGGCCCGGGCGGCCGTACTCGGAGATCGATGTCGTCACCGCCCGCGACCGCATCGACCTCGAGTATCGCAATCGGGGCTACGAAAGCGTCGTCGTAGAGCCCGATGTGTCGTTAGCGGAGAACGGCACCCGCGCCGACATCCGGTTTGCGATTGTCGAAGGTCCCCAGGTCATCGTCGATCACGTGATCATCGTCGGCAACGAGCGCACGAGTGTCGAGACGATCCAGCGCGAGCTGCTGCTGCGGCCGGGTGAGCCCCTCGGCTACTCGGCGCGCATCGAGAGTCAGCAGCGGCTCGCCGCGCTTGGTCTGTTCCGGCGTGTGGTGATTGAAGAGCTGCGGCACGCAGGAGAATCCAGGCGCGACGTGCTCATTCAGGTCGAAGAAGCGCCGCCGACCACCATCGGCTACGGCGGCGGCATCGAAGGAGGCACGCGGCTGCGACCCACCGGCGAAGGCGGCCAGGCCGAGGAGCGGTTCGAGCTCGCGCCACGCGGCTTCTTCGAGATCGGCCGGCGGAACCTGTGGGGCAAGAACCGCGCGGTCAACCTCTTCGGCCGCGTCAGTCTGCGTTCCCGCGATATCGTGCTGTCCGATACCGGATTGCGCCTCGCGGAGCTGGCCACGCAGAGCGGCTACGGGTTCAATGAGTATCGAATCGTCAGCACCTTCAGTGAACCGCGGATCCTCGGCAGCGGGGCCAACCTGCTGGTCATGGGCATTCTCGAGCAGGCGATTCGGTCCAGCTTCAACTTCATCCGGCGCCAGGCGCGCGGCGAGGTCGCCCTGCGGGTCACGCCGCGCTACAGCGCTGCCGCGCTCTATGCGTTCGAGCGCGCCGAGCTCTTCGATGAGCGTTTCACCGACGATGAGAAGCCGCTCATCGATCGCCTGTTTCCGCAGGTGCGCCTGTCGACCTTCTCCGGATCGCTCCTGCGCGATACGCGCACCGACATCGCCAACACAGAGGGCGGGTCGTTCATCGTCCTCACCACCGACCTCGCCGCGCGGATCATCGGGTCGGAAGTGGGGTTCATCAAGAACTACCTGCAGGCCTTCAAGTACGTTCGCCTGCCCGCGACGCGGCGGACCGTGCTCGCGCTGGGCGGCCGCCTCGGCGCCGCGCACGGGTTCCCGCGGAACGTCGACGGCGTCACGGTGCAGGACCTCCCGGCCAGCAAACGGTTCTTTGCCGGCGGCGACACCACCGTGCGCGGGTTCTCGTTGGATCGCCTTGGCACCGCGTCCACGATCAGCCCGTCCGGCTTTCCGACAGGCGGGAACGGCCTCGTCATCGTCAACGCGGAGCTGCGCGTCGGCCTGTTCGGGGCCTTCGACGGCGTCACCTTCTTCGATGCGGGCAACGTGTACGCACGCGCCCGCAACATCGACTTGACCGATCTGCGGCCTGCCGCCGGCGTGGGCGTGCACTATCGATCCGCGATCGGCCCGATCCGCGTGGAGCTCGGCTTCAATCTGGATCGACGGGAGCTGGTACCGGGAGTCCTCGAGCGACGCAGCGTGTTGCATATTTCGCTGGGGCAGGCGTTCTAGCGATGATGCGACGACATTCACTTCGACAGGCCACAGGGGCACAGAGGCACAGAGAACGATTAGCCAAAGAAACTCCGTGTCTCCGTGTCTCCGTGGCCTGTTTGGGCGACAGACGCTGCCCATGGCTCGTTACCGCAGTCTTGATGGTGTCGCTCTCGCCTCTGAGCGCCCAGCAACTGCTCGATCGCATCGTTGCTCGCGTCGACGGCTCGGCCATCACGCTCACCGATGTGAAAGCTGCCGTCGCCCTGGGTATCGTCGATCTGCCTGCCGGTGCGGGCGAGGAGGCGGCGATCGAGCTGCTCATCGAGCGGCAACTCATCCTCGCGGAGGTCGAACGGTTCGTCCCGCCCGAACCCATGCCGGCCGACGTTGCCCGGGAGGTGGCGGCGATGACCACGCGCGCCGGCGGACGTCTTGCCGCCGTGATGACGCAAACGGGACTGGATGACGCGCGGATCCGGGAAACGGCGCGCGACACCCTGCGCATCGAGGCCTACCTGAACCAGCGCTTCGGGATCACGGCGCAGCTGACCGAAGAGGAAGTGGTGCAGTACTACCGCATTCATCCAGACGAGTTCACGCGTGACGGCCGTCTGATCCCGTTCGGCGAGGTCGAACCAGTCGCCCGTCAACGCGCGGCGGCCGAGCGCCGCGCGTCCATGATTGCGCAGTGGCTGCGCGACCTGCGGGGCAGGGCCGACATATCGAGCAGGCCGAAGTGACGGTTCCGCGATGTGCCCCGCATAGCAGTCTTATTCCCGGAGTTCAGTTGTGTTGCTAGTGAATACGGACCACCGAGACACCGAGACACCGAGAAACACTAATGATTCGCCTCGATGCCTCTGTGCCTCGGTGTTTCGTGATCATCAAGTGAAGTGAACTTCGGGATCAGGCGCGCGGAGCGCGCCAAGAGATACTGTTCCCTCACGGTCCAAGCAGTGCGACGCGCAGCACCTCGAGCGCATTGAAGCCCGCGTGGCTGACCAGCGGCGCCACGCTGCTTCCTCGCCGCAAGTACAGCACTGCCCAGAACGCGCCGAGGAGCCCCGTGGTGACCACGGCGTCCCATCCCTGCACGATGTGACCGATGCCGAACGCGACGCTGAGCACGACGACCCCAACAACCGGGCCACCGAGGTGACGCGCGAACCGCTGCAGGAGAAAGGCGCGCTGCAGCTCCTCGCGCACGCCGCCGGCGAGGATGGCGACGACGGCCAGGATCGTGGCCTGGCCCGGCGTGGCGGCAAGCTGCTCGAGCGGATTGGTCGGCACATTGTGGAGCCAGGGCGCCACCAGCCGCAACACGTTGAGCACGACCGCCACCATCAGGAATACGGCCGGGATGAGCAAGGCGCCGAACAGCGCTTCGCGTGTGACCGGCCGATCGCCACACCACAGTGCGGCGACGCTCTGGCCGTGCGCCCGCGTGAGCACGACCATCAGCCCGACCAGGAGGATCGTGTCGGCCACCGACAGGATCAAGACGAACGGCAACGAAAGCTGACCGCTGGCGTCGACGGGGGCCAACCCGGCGAGTCGCAGGAGGGTGCCGAGAGCCACCTGTGTGGGCACGCTCGAACAGAGCAGGATTTCGGCGGCGGCAACCGCGCGTGGCTGGGTTGGCGGGATTCGCGCGGGGGGGAGAATCGGCATGGATGCCATTGGAAAGGAGAACCCGGCCAGAGCCCATGACCGGTTGAGCTAGACCGTGTAAAAATGACAGGGTAACATCAGCTTGCGTCGCGCCATCCCCCAACGCGGCTCAACAGGTATGACAGGCACCACGTCCCGGGACCGCGTTCTGATAGTCGAGGATGACCCGACCACCCGCCTGGGCTTGACGGAGCTCGTCCGTACCTGGGGGTTCTCCACTGAAGGCGCAGCCGACGGCCAGGAAGCGCTCCAGCGTATCACGGCGTTTCGCCCGTCCATCATCATCAGCGACCTCGTGATGCCGCGCATGGGGGGGCTGGAACTGCTGCACTCCCTCAAGGAAGAAGGCGGCGACGTCACCATCGTCATCCTGACGGCGCAGGGCACGGTGGAGACGGCGGTCGAGGCTATCAAAGAAGGGGCCTACGACTACCTGACCAAGCCGATCGAGCCGCAGCGGCTGAAGATCCTGCTCGACAAGATCGTCGAGCGGCAGGACACCATCCGCGAGGTCAAGGTCCTCAGGCGTCAGCTGCGCGACTCCGGCAGCTTCGGGCGGATGATCGGTGCCGGTCCGCAGATGCGGAAGGTGTACCAGATCATCGAGCAGGCGGCGCCGACGGTGGCATCTGTCCTGACCTGGGGCGAGTCGGGCACCGGCAAGGAGCTCGTGGCGCAGACGATTCATCAGTTGTCGCCACGTGCGCAGGCGCCGTTTGTTCCCATCAATTGCGCCGCGATTCCCGAGACGCTGCTCGAGAGCGAGATCTTCGGCCACGAACGGGGCGCTTTCACCGGCGCGCTGGATCGGCGGGAGGGGTGCTTCGAGCTGGCCGACCGCGGCACGTTGTTTCTCGACGAGATCGCCGAGATGACGCCGGCGACGCAGGTGAAGCTGCTGCGCGTCCTGCAGGAGCGGACGTTCAGGCGACTCGGGGGCCGTACGGAGCAGACCGTCGACGTCCGGGTGATCGCCGCCACCAACTCGAACCCGCTCGAGGCAGTGAAGAGCGGCAAGCTTCGCGAGGACCTGTACTATCGGCTGAACGTGTTCGCCATCGAGCTGCCGCCGCTGCGGCAGCGCAAAGACGACCTGCCGCTGCTGATCCAGTCGTTTCTGAGCGAGTTCAACGCGCGCAACAACAAGTCGGTGTCGGCGGTCGATCCTGTGGCCATGCGGGTCTTCGAACAGTACAACTGGCCGGGGAACGTCCGCGAGCTCCGCAACGTCATCGAGCGCGCGGTGATCCTGAGCGCAGGCCAGTTCATCGAGCCGAAACACCTGCCGCCGCTGGCCAGCGGCACAGCGGCCGCGGCGGCGTTGGCCATTTCGCTCGAACCCGGGGTGACGGTGGAGGAAGCCGAACGGCGTCTGATCCTGCTGACGCTCGAACATACGCGCGACAACAAGACGCGCGCCGCGGAGATCCTCGGCATCAGTCTCAAGACCCTGCACAACAAGCTCAATCGGCTGAGAGGGCGGACGGCGGGGGAAGCATGAAGCATCCGTTACGGAACACCGAGACACCGAGACACTGAGAAACGCCAATGATCTGGCCTCGGTGCCTCTGTGCCTCGGTGTTTCGTGATCATCAGGTGAAGTGAGTTCAGGTTCTGGATAGCGTTCTCCAATGCGTTTGGGCATCAAAGGCAAGCAGATCGCCGGTGTGACGGCCATCGTCGGGGTGGCGATGATGACGCTGAGCGCCCTGTACGTGACGCGCGTGGCCGGGGTCGTGCTGCATGAGAGCCACGCACGCGGTCAGCTGCTGTCGAATGCCATCTTCCATCGCGCCCGCGAAGTGGTCACGGGGAGCGCCGAGCCGTACACGGCGCTGCGCGCCGACCCCGGGCTTCGCGCGATCCTCGAGTCGAGCATCTACAGCGAGAGCGCGACCGGCGCCGTGATTCTCGATACCAGCGGCACGATCATCGCCAGCAGCGACCCCACACGCGAAGGACTGCGTCAGGCCGAGCGCCCCGACCTGGCGGCGCTTCTCGAGCAGCGGCCGTTCGACCAGCTGCGCGTGATCTATTCCGAAGACGGACAGACGCTCGAAGTACGACAGGCGATGCTGCTTGGCAACGAGGCGTTCGGGTCGATTCGCATCGGCGTCTCGACGGTGCTGATGCGGCAGGAGCTGGACGCCGCGCTGCGCCCGGCCCTGATCACCGCCGCCGTGGCGCTGGCCGTTGCGGTGTTCGTCGCGGCGCTGCTGGCGCAGTTGCTGCTCCGGCCCATTCATGTCCTGCGCAGCGGTCTGACGCGCCTTGGCAAGGGGGAGTTCGGCGTCACGCTCGATC
This sequence comes from Vicinamibacterales bacterium, assembly GCA_050742335.1. Classification (GTDB taxonomy): domain Bacteria; phylum Acidobacteriota; class Vicinamibacteria; order Vicinamibacterales; family UBA2999; genus DATCJA01. The sequence continues at coordinate 31,355 of JBOGIR010000130.1, forward strand.
TGCCGCAGGATGACGAATTCGGCGAGCTGGGCACGTTCTTCAATGCCGTCAGCCAGCAGCTCTCCGCCGATCGCACGCAGCTCGCGGGGCAGAAGGCGAGCCTGCAATCGGCCGTCGAGCATCTCGAAGACGCGGTGGCCTTGTTCAACCCATCGGGCGAGCTGCTCTTCAGCAATCGCGCGATGCAGCCGGCGCTTCCCGCCTCGGGGGGCACCATCCAGGATCTGTTTCCGCTGGGGCACCCGTATCGCACGATCGTGGAGGAGACGCTCGCCTCCAGACGATCGCGCGGTCCGGTGCAGATACGGGTCGACGTGCCACGGACTCCAGATGATCAGGCACCCCCGAACAGGTCCGAACCAGGAACCGGGAACCAGGAACCAGGCGCTGACGAGTTGCTGGTCATGACCCACGCCATCGAGAGCGCGGACAGCGGACTCGTGGGCGTGCTTCTGGTGTCGCGGAATCTCGCCTATCTCTCCCGCGTCCAGTCGACCATCGCTTACTCGCGCAAGCTGGTGGCCCTCGGGAGGCTGACGGCCGGCATCGCCCACGAGGTGAAGAACCCGCTGAACGCGATGATGATTCACCTCGAGCTGCTGCGCACCAAGATCAAGAGCGGTGTGCTGGCCAGAACGCCACAACCAGTGGTGGCGTCGGGGGTGGGCCTTGGCCTGGCTGCTGCGCAGCAACCGCCCGACCCGGCCGTCCAAAGCACCCTCCAGCACGTCGAAGTGATCGAGAGTGCGGTCCGGCGCCTCGACGAGGTCGTGCAGGGATTCCTGAAGTTCACGAGGCCCGAAGACCTGCAGTTGCAGCCGGTGAGTATTCCCGCGCTGTTCGAGGAGATTCTGCCGCTCATCGAGCCCGAGGCGAAGGCCAACCACGTGAAAATTGTCCTCGACGCGCCGGGATCGCTGCCGGACGTCAACGGCGACGCGGCAATGCTCCGGCAGGCGTTTCTCAACCTGGCGATCAACGGCTGTCAGGCCATGCCCGGGGGCGGCACGCTTCGACTGGCAGCCTCGCCCGCGCCGCGTGACAAGGTGGAGGTCCGGGTCGAAGATACCGGCATTGGCATTTCACCAGATCGTCTCGGAAAGATCTTCAACCTCTACTACACTACAAAGGACCGCGGCACGGGGATCGGTCTCTCGATGGTGTACCGCAGCATTCAGATGCACGACGGCGAGTTGGAGGTTCAGTCGACGCCGGGACGCGGCACGACGTTCCGCATCCTGCTGCCGAGGGCCAGGGAGGTCTAGACGCCATGCACCAGGCACCAAGCACCGGGCCCCACGCACGAATCTTGTGCCTTGTGGCGTGTGCCTTGATTGGGGTCGCAGTGAGTTCCTGCGCGAAGGCGCGCGCCGAGAGCGTGCCCGACGGTCCTCCGCTGCAGATTCCGGCGCCGCCGGAACACGTGTTGGTACCCGTGAAGCTGCCCGTGGAAACCGCGGCGGCGCCGGAGCCCGAACTACCCCCGCCCCCGGCTGCGGCGGCTCCCGGCACACCCCCACCAGCACGTCCCGCGCCGCCGAAACCGCAACCGGCGCCGCCCGTGGCTGCGACGCCAGCGCCGCTGCCGCCCGAGCCGCGCGAGCTCACCGCGCCGTCGCCCGCGAGTGGCGCGAACGAGCGCAGCGTGCGCGATCTGCTGACGCGCGCCGCGCGCGATCTGGGTCGCGTTGATTACGCCCGGCTGAGTGCGGATGGTCGCGCGCAGTACGAACAATCGAAGCGGTTCGGCGAGCAGGCGGAGCAGGCGCTCAAGGAACGCAATCTCATCTTTGCCGCGACGCTCGCCGACAAGGCCGCGACGCTGGCCGCAGAGCTCCAGGGTAAGTAGTTTCCACACCTCCAGCGGTTCACGGTTGAGCCGGGCCAGTGCGATCGGCTCGAAGTCCGGGTGATCTTGCCGCGCAGGCGCGTCGTGACGTTGGCACACCGCCTGCTGTAAGTGGGGACAGTTCGAAAGTCCCCGCCCCGCCGCGAAAGTGACGGGGCATATCCCGCAAGACCACCCTGCCTGTGCACCTGGGGGAGACGCCGAAAGGCGGCTCCCTCCCACCTTCGCTCCTCGCATTGTTTCGCAGTGCTCGGAGCTTCGGCGGGCAAGCCCGCTCATGGGGTGCCTTGTCCGCCGAAGCGCCGCCATCACTTTTCTTGCAGCGGCGCGAAGGCGGATGCGAGAATTGAGGAAGCTAGATATTGCGTTTGCCCTATAAGAAAGTCCCAAGATGTTGTGGTTAGCCCTTGACAACCCTGAGGACTGGGCTCAATATGGCCGGGCGCTCAAAACGGAAAATGGTTTGTCGGGAAGCTCCCAGCGTTCCGGCCGCCGCGCACGTTCTGCAGGATGTCTCGAGCGTAATCACAATCAAGACTTACTGAGCACCGGCCGGGGTAGGTGCATCCGTTCGGTTCGGAGGGAGAGCAATGGACGAGAGAGGCCCTGCGCGCGAAGCAGCCCCATTGGGTCAGCCAGAAGCGGTGGGGACACCGGCACTGCAGGGTGATCCGTCAGTCCGCGCGCGCAAGACTGCGGAGATGAAGGCGCCTGAGGTGCAGGGCCTGGAGTTCCCCCGCTATTTCACGCTGCCGGGTATCGATCCATTCGACGAGGTGGAATGGGAGATCCGCTCGGCGGTGATTGGCAACGAGCAGGGCAAGGTCGTCTTCGAACAGCGCGACGTCGAGTTTCCGCGCTTCTGGTCGCAGCAGGCCACCAACATCGTCGTGTCGAAGTATTTCCGCGGGCAGCTGGGGACGCCCGACCGCGAACGGAGCGTCAGGCAGCTGATAGGCCGCGTGGTCGACACGATGACGCAGTGGGCGCGCCAGGACAAGTACTTCGCGAGCGAAGAGGCCCTGCTGGCATTCTCGGCCGAGCTGCAGCACCTGCTCGTGTATCAGAAGGCGGCCTTCAACAGCCCCGTCTGGTTCAACTGCGGATTCGAGAGGGCGCCGCAGTGCTCCGCCTGCTTCATCAACTCCGTGCAGGACACGATGGAGTCGATTCTGACGCTCGCCAGAACCGAAGGGATGCTCTTCAAGTTCGGGTCGGGCACGGGCAGCAACCTGTCGTCCATTCGCTCGTCGAGGGAACTGCTTGCCGGCGGCGGCACCGCCAGCGGCCCCGTCTCGTTTATGAAGGGGTACGACGCGTTTGCCGGCGTCATCAAGTCGGGCGGCAAGACGCGCCGCGCGGCCAAGATGGTGATCCTCAACGCCAATCATCCCGACATCCTCGACTTCATCAACTGCAAGGTCGAAGAAGAGAAGAAGGCGTGGGCGCTCATCGACGCCGGTTACGACGGGTCGTTCACGGGTGTCGCCTACAACTCGATCTTCTTCCAGAACTCGAACAACAGCGTCCGCGTCACAGACGACTTCATGCGCGCGGTGCTGGATGACGACGAGTGGAAGACGCACGCGGTGACCGACGGCCGGGTGATGGACACCTACAAGGCGCGCGATCTGATGCGAATGATTGCCGAGGGAACCTGGATTTGCGGCGATCCCGGCATGCAGTTCGACACCACGGTCAACGAATGGCACACGTGTCCGGAGACCGGGCGCATCAACGCGAGCAATCCGTGCTCGGAGTACATGTTCCTGGACGATTCGGCCTGCAACCTGGCGTCGATCAACCTGATGAAATTCGTCAGAGACGACGGCGAGTTCGACGTGGGCGCGTTCAAGGCGGCCTGCCGCGTCATGATCACCGCGCAGGAGATCGTCGTGCCGAACTCGAGCTATCCCACGAAGGCGATCGAGAAGAACAGCCATGAGTTCCGGCCGCTGGGCCTCGGGTATGCGAATCTCGGCGCGCTCCTGATGTCGCGCGGCGTGCCGTACGACAGCGACGAAGGTCGTGCGTACGCAGCGGCCATCACGGCGGTGATGACCGGCGAAGCCTACGCGCAGTCGGCGCGCATCGCCCGGGATCATGGCGGGCCGTTTGTGGGCTACGAAAAGAACCGCGAAGCGTTTCTCCGCGTGATGCGCAAGCATCGCGACGCGGTGGGGGAGATCAATCTGAGGCTGGTGCCCGCCGATCTTCATGGCGCGGCCAAACAGGCGTGGGAAGAGGTGGAGGAGCTTGGCGAGGACTTCGGCTACCGCAACGCGCAGGCCACCGTGCTCGCGCCCACCGGCACCATCGGCTTCATGATGGACTGCGACACCACCGGGGTGGAGCCGGACATCGCGCTGGTCAAGTACAAGAAGCTGGTGGGCGGCGGTCTGATGAAGATCGTCAACGGCACGGTGCCGATGGCGCTGAAGCGGCTGGGCTACACCGAGCCCGAAATCGAGGCGATCGTCCACTACATCGACGAGCACGAGACGATAGAAGGCGCGCCGTTTCTCAGGGACGAGCATCTGCCGGTCTTCGATTGCGCCTTCAAGCCGGCCAGGGGCGAACGGTCGATCCACTACATGGGTCACATCCGGATGATGGGCGCGACGCAGCCGTTCATCTCGGGCGCCATCAGCAAGACGGTCAACGTGCCGCGCGAAGCGTCCGTGGCAGAGATCGAGAAGGCGTACATCGAGTCGTGGCGGCTCGGCGCCAAGGCCATCTCCATCTACCGCGACGGCAGCAAGCGCACGCAGCCGCTCAACACGTCGAAGGCGGGCGTTGCCGACACTCGCAATGCGGGCGGTACATCTTCAGAGGTAGTGTCTGGCTTCAGCCGGACGGGGGACGTGCGCGAAGTGGTCAAGGAGGTCGTCAAGATTGTCGAGCGGCCGACGCGCCGGAAGCTGCCCGACGAACGTCCGTCCATCACGCACAAGTTCGACATCGCCGGGCACGAGGGCTACATCACGGTGGGTCTGTTCGAGGACGGCCAGCCTGGCGAGATCTTCCTGACGATGGCGAAGGAAGGGTCGACGATTTCGGGCTTTGCGGACGCGTTCGCACAGGCGATTTCCTACGCGCTGCAGTACGGCGTGCCGCTGCAGGTGCTGGTCGACAAGTTCAGCCACGCGCGCTTCGAGCCGTCGGGGATGACGAAGAACCCCGAGGTGCGCTTCGCCAAGTCGATCGTCGACTACATCTTCCGATGGATGGCGACGAAGTTCCTGTCGCCCGAAGCGCAGTTCCGCGCCGGCGTGAATATGCGCAGGGATCAGGAATCAGGGGTTGGGGATCAGGGATCAGGGATCAGCGAACAGGGATCAGATCCGGAATCCGACGACCCTCGTTCATCGACCGGGGTAGCCGGAGGCCTCAGGGCCTCCGGGCAATCAAGACCGTCCGCAAAGCCCGCCGAATTCGCGGCCATCCAGACGCCGGAAGACGCGCCCCCCTGCTCGACGTGCGGCTCGCTGATGATCCGCAGCGGCTCGTGCTACAAGTGCGTCAACTGCGGGACGACATCAGGCTGCGCCTGAGCGGTAGGCGGTAGGCGGTAGGCAGTGGGCAGTTGTAGGCCGGGTCCTTTTTGGACCCGGCGCAGTTGCGTACGTTCCGTACGTAGTGTCCGGCTTCAGCCGGACCGATATGGAATCCGGGTCTCTCCGACATCGTCAATAATCGCCCTCGAAGGTTTTCGGTATGACAACCGATGATGCCGATCGATGAATCTGGCTGAGAGGCTCCGTCACGACTGGAAAGGCGATCTTCGCGTCCTGCTTGCGGACGTTCGAGACAGCCTTGTCGTCTGTTCCCCCTATATCACGATGCGAGGCGTCGATTTCCTGCTCTCGCACTTACACGCGGATCAACGGTACTTGCTGGCGAAGCACGGTCCGCTACGAACGGAAGAACTGCACCCGCGCGTATCTGCCATCCACCCCGACTTGTGCGACGATTCGTTCGACCGCGTAATCAACGGCAGGCATTTTGGAAAAAAATGGAAGCACGCGGTGCAGTCCGCCCAGCTACGACTGAAGAGTCGAGTCCAGATTGCCATCATCGACGGTCGATGGACGTTGGTGTCAGGAATCACGCCTGGAACCAGGAAGCTCATCTGAATAGGGTGCGTCACCGCTGGTCGGCGTGGAGGCCGTAACTCAGGAGCGAGACGCCGTGAAACTGATGAAACGCGACCTGACATCTGGAACAATCGTGACGATGATTGACACGAACGTTTTCACCCGAGACGAGCGTGCCGCGATCTCAGACGAACTGCATGAGTTGCTCATCGAAGTCAGGGCTCGCGAAGCTGTGGCGATTACCGAGCGTGGTCTTGAAGTGCAACTTGAATATCTCCGAGCACTACGCAGCGCAGGCGAACTCGTTGACTTCATCATGGATGCGCTTGATTCCTTCGACAAGAGGAAGGCGTGGGTCTGAGCCCGTCCTGAGCAGTGTCCGCTCAAGATTGATCCTCGTCCAGCACATGCCGCTCGTGCCACCGAAGCGTCTTCGCCTGCACGAACCCGATCTGTCGCTTCCTCGCGTCGGTGCGCAGCACCCATGCGATCTCTTCCATCTCGTGAATGGACGGGTGCTGCCGGTTCACGTACTTCGTGCAGAACCTCACGGGAAACCGAATGCGTGACGACAGTGCGTGGCACTCGATGATTTCGTCGCGGAGTCGTGAGCCGCAGGCGACGGTGGCGTGACGACAGGTGTGACAAAGCGGCGGGTCACTGGTATGGGCGGTCCCGCCCTGAATCTTGACGTACATGGGCTCTCCCCTTCTAAGCGGTGCGTATCATCGGCACCTCCTTCGATATGTCCATCCGACGACGATGCCATCGTCGTCGGACGGTCGTCAAGCTCCCGTGTGCGGATCCCGTGTGCAGATCCCGTGTGCAGTCCGGGGCGCCGGCGTGCTGGCCAGCCCGCCGACCTGCGGAGCCCGCCGAGACGTTCACGCCTGAAATCGAGCGAAGCGATTCCTCGACGCCAGTTCGGTACGCGTGATCCGTCACGCCTCGAATCAGCGACGCTGGTGCATTCCACGATGGCAGGCGTGCGAACCGGGCTCTACTCGCGACGGAAGCGGAAGAGCACGAGCGAAGCGAGATTTCCGGCGGCGGAGCCGGGAGGCGGCTGGCCGGTATGCCTGCGCCCCGGAACGAAGTCCGGCTAAAAAGCCGGACACTACGTACGACGCCGCCGAGGTCCGGCTGAAGCCGGACACTACGTACTACCGCGTCCCCGCGCTTCCGGCGCGGATCTTCCAGATGCGATGTCCCCCGTCGTCGGACACCAGCAGGCTTCCATCGGGCGCCCCCGCCACGCCGACGGGACGGCCCCAGCGCGAAAGCTGCTCGCCGCCGGATCCGTCGCTCACGATGAACCCGGTCAGGAAGTCTTCGATGGGACCGGGCCGGCCGTCGTTCATCGGAAAGAACACGACCTTGTAGCCCGACGCGACCGAACGGTTCCAGGAACCGTGCAGCGCGATGAATCCACCGTTGCGGTACCGCTGCGGGAACTGCGTGCCGGTGTAAAAAGCGATGCCGAGCGCCGCCGAGTGCGCTGGAACCAGCACGTCGGGCACACTGGCGCGCTGCACCAGATCCGGAAATGCGCCGACGTAGCGTGGATCGTTGTTCTGGCCGATGTAGGAATACGGCCAGCCATAGAATCCGCCGTCCTTGACTGAGGTGGCATAGTCCGGGACGAGGTCGTCACCCAGATTGTCGCGTTCGTTGACGGCCGTCCACACGATGTCGGTCCCCGGTTGCAAGGCCAGCCCTACCGGATTGCGAATCCCCGACGCGTAGACCCGATAGCCCGAGCCATCCGGATTGAACTCGAGGATGGCGGCGCGCCGGCAATCCTCGCCCGCGTTGTTGTTCGATTGCGACCCGACGGCAAGGTACAGCTTCGTCCCCGCCCGATTGAAGACGATGTTGCGCGTCGAGTGTCCGCCGACGGGCAGGTCGAGCAGCTTCTCGGGCTCACCCTGCGCCTGCAGATCGCCGTTGGAATACTTGAAGCGTACGAGCGAACCGGTGTTCCCCACGTAGAGGTAGCCGTCGTGGAACGCCATGCCGAACGGCGCGGCCACGGTGCCCGGCCCGCGGTTGTTGAATGCCGGCGGAGGTACGCACGCCGGCGCAGACGCGCCGAGCAGAGGTCCGTTGATTGCCGGGTTGACCACGGCTGGAGCCTGCGGCTGAGGTGGAGGCGGGGCCGCGCCGCCACCACGACCGGCGGGAGGCGCGCCCTGCGCGTATACGCTGCGCGCCTCGAACACGCCGTCGTTGTTCGCGTCGCGGAGCACCGTGATGCTGTTGGTAGCGGGGGAGCTGACGAACAGGTCGCCGTTGGGCGCGTACACCATCATCCGCGGCGCCTGGAGTTCCGCATACACGCTCACGCTGAACCCGGCCGGCACCCCGGGCATGAGGTCGGCCGGCTTGTCGACAATGGCGCCGCGATTCGGCCTGGGCGGCGTGATGGCCGAGAGCCGGCCCGCCTGCGGCTGGGGCACGGTGGAGTTCCGCTGGGCGGCGAGTACGCCGGAGAGACACAGAACGCCGAGACCAAAGATGGCACTCACTCGATAAGCAGCTTTCATTCGCTCACTCCTGTTCCTGACCATGATATCCTCCGCGACGTGCTTTCATCCCCCAGGACATTTTGAAGAGGAGCCTGTTATGGAGCCGACGAACACGCCTGTCCCACGAGAGGCGATTGACGCGTACAACTTGTTCATCCACGGTCACATCGACCGTCGTTCGTTCATGGATCGTGTGAAAAAGGTCGCTGTTTCCAGCGCAGCGGCGGCGGCCATCGTCGACCAGCTGATGCCGAATTATGCTTTGGCGCAGCAGGTATCGCCAACCGATTCGCGCATCAAGGGGGAGTACGCCACGGTACCGTCGCCGCAGGGCAACGGCAACATCCGGGGCTACTTCGTGCGCCCGGCCAACGCCGGCACGAATCGGCTGCCCGCCATCCTCGTCGTTCACGAGAACCGCGGCCTCAACCCGCACATCGAGGACGTCGCGCGCCGTCTCGCGCTCGAGAACTTCATGGCATTTGCGCCGGATGGTCTCACCTCCGTCGGCGGGTATCCGGGCGACGACGAGAAGGGTGGCGCGATGTTCGGGAAGGTCGATCGCGCGAAGATGGCCGAGGATCTCTACGCAGCCGCGGTCTGGGTGAAGAATCGTCCGGACAGCACGGGGCGCCTGGGCGTGACCGGCTTCTGCTTCGGCGGAGGGATCTCCAACTCCCTGGCGGTGCGGATGGGGACCGACCTGCACGCCGCGGTGCCGTTCTACGGCGGCGCGCCGCCGGCGGCGGACGTCGCGAAGATCAAGGCGGCCGTGCTGGTGCACCACGGCGGCGAGGACAAGCGTCTCGTCGATGCGTGGCCAGAGTACCAAGCGGCCATGAAGGCGGCCGGGGTCAGGCACGAGGGGTACATCTATCCGGGCGCGGTGCACGGATTCAACAACGACGCCACGCCGCAGCGCTACAACAAGGCCGCGGCCGATCAGGCCTGGCAGCGAACGGTTGCGTGGTTCAATCGGTACGTGCGCGCGACCAGCTAGTGCTAGCTGGTAGTCGGTAGTTGGTAGCAGCGGGCCACGGAGTCACGCCCCTCGACAATGCTCGCCCCTCGGCCTTGCTCGGGGTGTCCCGAGCATTCGTCGAGGGACGGGGTGTCCTGAGCGATAGTCGAAGGACGGGGACGCGGAGGTGAACAATAATCCTCTGTGTCTCCGCGTCCCTGTGGCCTGTTGCTTTCGAAATGTGGTCACGCGGGCAGCGGCACCGCCGGCAGGCCAGGTGTCGCGAAGATCATTTCGGTGATCGCCTTGATGCTCCGGTTGCCGTAGCGGAACGGCACGATGAGCCGGAGCGGCGCGCCGTGCCGCGCCGGAATCGGCTCGTTGTTCATCAGCCACACCAGCATCACCTGCGGATGCCGGAGCGTCGTCAGCGGCTCGTCCACGTAATGACGGTCGGACGCGATGAGCCGACAGTAATGCGCGCCGGGCACCAGGCCCAGCACTTCGGCAAAGTCGCTGAATCGCACACCGGTCCATGTCACGATGCCGCGGGGATTCGGCGCGCCACATTGCATCAGGTAGGTGCGCGAGACGCGCGGCAGCTTCTCCAGATCTTCGAAACGCAGCGTCCCGGCCAGCTTGCCCAGCCCGCGCGTGTCGATCTTGATGGCCATCTTCCGGTAATCGAACTCGATTGCGGGCGCCTGCCGGTTTGGCGTGCGCCACATCAACGGGTCGGTGATCGGGCCGGCCGCGCTTTCCGGGTGCTCCGGCGCGGACCCATCCGCATTGAGCGGCAGTGGCGCCGGAAAACCCGGCCGCAGCGGCCGTTCGACGAGCCGATCGGGCCACGGCTCTTGCGCTTGCGCCGCCTGTGCCCGCAGCGCCTCCGGCGTCAGCGCACCCGACAGCCCCGCCAGCGTGGCTCCCGAAATGCTGCAAATCGCGTCGCGTCGTGAGATTGCCACGTTCGTCCCTCCTGACGCTGGATGGTAACGCTATCCGGTGGTTGACACCAGCCTCGAGAGATCCCCCTTTATCTTCTCCGGCCGTGGTTCCGTAACTCGCGCATAATCTCCGGATGCGGACCCTCTTGTTCCCGTGCGTCGTGGCGCTGCTAGGGATCGCGGCATCCGCGGGCGCCCTTCGCGCTCAGAATGCGCAGGCTACGGAGCGCGCGCGGGCGCACGACATCTTCCGCGAGCTGATCGAGATCCCGACGACGGCCGCCGATAACGCGACGCCGAAAGCGGCACAGGCCATGGCTGACCGGCTGATTGCCGCCGGCTTTCCGCGCGGGGACGTTCACGTCCTCGGACCGAATCCCCGTGTCGGCAATCTGGTGGCTCGTCTCCGCGGCGCCGATACGCGCTCGCGCCCCATGCTCCTCATGGCGCACATCGACGTCGTCCCGGCGCTCCGCCAGGACTGGTCGTTGGATCCGTGGCAGTTGATCGAGCGCGACGGCTGGTTCTACGGCCGTGGCACGACCGACAACAAGGCGGGCGCCGCCATGCTGGTGGCGAACTTCGTTCGCCTCAGACGTGAAGGGTGGCAGCCACGCCGAGACGTAATTATTGCTCTCACCGGCGACGAGGAGACGACGCAGGAGAGCATTCAATGGCTGCTGAAGGCGCACCGGCAGCTCGTGGACGCCGAGTTCGCGCTGAACACCGACTCGGGCGGGATCATTGTGCGGAATGGCCGGCCGTTGCTGTTCACCGTGCAGGCCGGTGAGAAGGTGTACGCCGACTACCAGCTCGAGGTAACCGACGTCGGCGGGCACAGCTCGCTCGCACGGCCCGAGAACCCGATCTACACGCTGGCGGCGGCGCTCCAGCGGATTGCGAGCCAGCAATTCCCGCTGAACGTCACCGAAGTGGCTCGTCTGTTTTTCGAGCGCTCGGCGCGGGTTGAAAGCGGGCAGCTCGCTGCCGATATGCGGGCGGTGGCCGTGATGCCGCCCGACCCGGCGGCCGCCGCACGCCTCTCCAAATCACCCTTTTACAACGCCCGTCTCCGCACGACGTGCGTCGCCACGCGGGTGGAAGCAGGCCACGCGAACAACGCGCTGCCGCAGACAGCGCGCGCCGTGGTCAACTGCCGAATCCTTCCAGGCGAGCCGACTGAACCGGTTGAAGCGACGCTGCGGCGCCTCGCCGGTGACAAAGTGAAACTGACAGTGCTCTATGCGCCGACGACGAGCCCTCCCTCGCCTCTCCAACCGGGCACGGTTGCCCGCTTCGAGCGCCTCGCATCTGCGCAGTGGCCGGGCGTGCCCGTCGCGCCAGTCATGGAGGCAGGCGCGACCGACGGCCTGTTCACGCGCCTGGCGGGCATTCCCACGTACGCCCCCTCCGCGCTGCCTGAAGACCCCGACGACGTGCGCGCGCACGGCAGGGACGAGCGACTTGGCGTCGAGGCGTTCTACCAGGCCACCGAGTTCTGGTACCGCATGGTGAAGGCGTTCGGAGAGGAATAACGCGTTCTCGCGCCTCTTTGGACCGCTATACGGCTCCTTACGAGAATTCTGTACCCGTTGCCTACCCTTGAGGGGGCGCCGTATAGCGGTCAATGCGCGCGGAGCGCGCCAAGAGACGCTGCCAACCAGTCACGGGCTCTGCGGGATATCAAGGGCAGAGTCCGTGACTGGTTGGATGCTACGCTGAGTCAATGCCTCCAACCGAAGACCTGACCGACACCAGGGAACAGGCGCTCACCCACCGGCTGCGCGATGTGATGGAGCTGCTCGAGTCGATTGCCGCCGACCGCACGGTGCTCGAGAACGTGCCCGAGCGCGAACGCAAGCGGTTCCTCCAGGCCGTTGCGTCGGTCTACCATCCGGACCGCGTCGAGCGCCGGCGTATGGCGAAGATCGTGGCCCGCCAGCGGAAAGCGGCGCGCGTGCAACGCGACCAAGTGACGCGCGCGGCGACAGGAATCCAGACGCTGCGGCGGAAGCCGGCGTTTCACACTCCGAACGTGTTTGCACCCGAAGAGTTCAACCCCGAAGACACTCACGCCGAGCACCCTGAGGGAGCCACGCGCGAGCTGCAGCACTGTTACATCTGCAAGCGGAAATACTCGCTCGTCCATCACTTCTACGATCAGCTCTGTCCGGCGTGTGCGGCATTCAACTTCGGGAAGCGCGCGGAGGTCGCGGACCTGCGTGGACGCGTCGCACTGCTGACCGGCGGTCGCGTCAAGATTGGGTATCAGGCCGGACTCAAGCTGCTCCGTTGCGGGGCGCGTCTGATTGTGACAACGAGGTTTCCAAGGGACGCGGCGGCGCGATACGCCCAGGAGCCGGATTTCGCCGAGTGGGGAGACCGGCTGGAGATCTTCGGTCTCGACCTGCGGCACACGCCAAGCGTCGAGGCGTTCTGCCGCGAGCTCCTCGCCACGCACGACCGCCTCGATTTCATCGTGAACAACGCGTGTCAGACGGTTCGAAGGCCACCGGATTTCTACGCGCATATGATGGAGGGAGAAACAACGGCGCTCGCCGACATGCCGGCGCACGTACGCAGGCTCGTGGGGTCGTACGAGGGACTGCGCGAGTATCACATGTTGCCGGAAAGTCCGGCTTCCGCCTACGCCAAAGTCGGGTCGCCCCGCGACCCGACAAACCAGCGCTGGCTGGACGGTCCGCTTCGGCGGACCGTCCCGGCGGACAAGAAAGCCGGACACTACGGCGCTGACGGTCCGGCTAAAGCCGGACACTACGTACATGAGGAGATCGCGGTGCTGGCAGCGGTCGGGCAGCACGCTCCGGGACTGACGCGCGCGGCGGAACTGTCGCAGCTCCGGCTGCTGCCGGAGGAACTGGCCGCGCAGACAGATCTGTTTCCGGAGGGGCAGCTCGATCGGGACCTGCAGCAGATCGATCTGCGCGGCCGCAACTCCTGGCGGCTGCTGCTGGCCGACGTGTCGTCAGTCGAGCTGCTGGAGGTGCATCTCGTCAACGCCGTTGCGCCGTTCGTCCTCAGCGCGCGCCTGAAGCCGCTCATGCTGCGCAGGCCGGAGCGCAACAAGCACATTGTCAACGTCTCGGCCATGGAAGGGCAGTTCTACCGGAAGTTCAAGACGACGAGGCATCCGCATACGAACATGGCGAAGGCGGCGCTCAACATGATGACGCGCACGTCAGCCACCGACTACCACAACGACGGGATTCACATGAACAGCGTGGACACCGGCTGGATCACCGACGAGGATCCCATGGAGATTTCAGCGCGCAAGCTCGCGGAGCAGCGATTTCATCCACCGCTCGACGCCATCGACGGCGCCGCGCGCATCCTCGACCCGATCGTCCACGGGTTCAACACCGGCACACATGTGTGGGGGCAGTTCCTGAAGGATTATCAGCCGACGGATTGGTGAGGGTCGGACCTGAAGTGCGGTTGGCGAGGTCCGGCTAAAGCCGGACACTACGTACGCAAAGGTGCCGTACAATTTCGTCTCCGTGTCTCCGTGTCTCCGTGGCCCGTATTTCGGTGGCCCGTGTCGATGCAGATTATCTGGCGCCTGTTGATCAACGCGGCCGCGTTGTGGGCGGCCACCCGGATCGTGTCCGGCATGTCCTTTGACGGCGAGTGGCAGACGCTGTTCATCGTCGCGCTCGTCTTCGGGGTGCTGAACGTCTCCGTGCGTCCTCTGCTGTGGGTCATGACGCTGCCGCTGCTCATCGTGACCCTCGGCCTGTTCACCTTCGTGCTGAACGCTCTGATGCTCTGGCTCACGAGCGTCATCTCGGACTGGCTGGGACTCGGCTTCCACGTCGGGGGTTTCAGCGCCGCGTTTCTCGGTGCCCTCGTCGTCAGCATCGTCAGCTTCATGCTGTCGCTGTTCGTCACCTCGAATACGCGCCGCCAGCACCGCGTGGAGGACTGGAGGTCGTGATTCAACCACCGGTGTCGATGTGTACAACCTGCTCGAGGCGAATCCTAGCGAGGCTGCGCCTCAGACCACCGAGCATGTGGCTCCGCCTCGCTAGGGCAGTGTCTGCTTGCCCGCACTCCGTGCGGGCGAGACGTCTTGAAGGGCCGGCGAAAAAACTTGACTCATTTGGCGTAGACTCTAGCCCTTCAAGACGTCTAGAGCTGACCCGCCGAATGAGGCGTTCGACATTCTGGACTGTGAGTGCGGCGATCATGTGGCTGCTTGGCGCTATGACCTCGCGCGTGTCAGCTCGCCAGGCTGCGCCCGAACAGGCTCCATTGGTAACGGAAAACCTGTTCAAGAACATCCAGGTTCTGAAGGGGATTCCCATCGACACGTTTTTCGACGTCATGGGGATGTTCGCCGCCTCGATGGGCGAGGACTGCACGTACTGTCATTCCAAGGAAGCCGTGTTCAGGCACGAGGCGTTTGCCGACCCGACTCCGAAAATTCAACGTGCGCGCCAGATGATCGTCATGATGCAGACGATCAACAAGAACTTCTTCGGGGGCACGCCGCGTGTGACCTGCTTCACGTGCCATCGGGGCGCAAACAGTCCGGTTGCCGCGCCGCGACTCTCCCTGCAGTACGGTCCGCCAGACGACGATCCGAACGTGATCGATTTTCCCGCCGATACCGCCTCCGCCGATCAGATTCTCGATCGGTACCTTCAGACGCTGGGCGGGACCTCGTTGTTGGCCAAGGTATCGAGCTTCACAGCCAAGGGCACGTACTCGGGGTTCGACACAGGGTTCAAGGAGGTCCCGGTCGAGATCGTGGCCAGGGCTCCAAGTCAGCGGAGCTGGACGGTCCACATGGCCGATGGCGACAGTCACAGGGTCTTCGACGGTCGTAATGGCTGGTGGGCCGGCCCGGACAGCCCGGCGCCCATCGAGACACTCACGAGCGGGAATCTGGACCGATACAGGCTAGAGGCGCTCGTGGCGTTTCCAGCCGGGATCAAGCAGGCGTTCAGCCAATGGAAGGTCGGCCGCACGGCCATCGACGATCGCGCCGTTCGCATCGTGCAGGGTACGAACCCTGGCTCCGGCCTGCTTCCGGTCAACTTCTACTTCGACAACATGTCGGGACTGCTCATTCGCTGGGTGCGATGGAACGCCACGCCCCTCGGTCCGGTGCCAACGCAGATTGACTACGATGATTATCGCGATGTCGCCGGCGTGAAGATGCCCTTCACCTGGACGGTCAGCCAGACGTACATGCAGATGACGATCAAGCTGAGCGCGATTCAGCCCAACGTTCCAGTCGATGCGGCGGCATTCGCAAGACCGGCGGCGGCGACGGCCAGGCCGTAGGGGCTCTTGTGTCTCTTCGGTGGCGTTCGATCGGGGCGAGACGTAACTGCTGGTAGCCCACGAGTTCGTGGAGTACATTTGCAGCGGAAACTAGCGAGGCTCCGCCTCAGACCGTCCAGGCTCCGCCTCGCTAGTGGCAGTATCTTCTTGCCCCGCTCCGCGGGGCGAGACGTCTTGAAAGGCCAGTCGAACACATGACTCATGTGTCACGAGTTTGGCCTTTCAAGACGTCGAGATTCGGATCGCCGGCGGCTACACCAGGTAGGCAACGACAGATACAGGAGGCACTATGAGCACGAGGCTCGCGGCCGCGACGGTTTCCTTGGGATTACTACTGGCGGGAACCGCACCGGTGCAGGCGCATCACTCCTTTTCGGCGACCTATGACGGGAACAAGCCAATCACGTTGAGAGGGATTGTCAGCAAGCTGGGGTGGTCGAATCCACACGCGCACATATATATAGATGTCAAGGCTCCGGACGGAAAGATCGTGACCTGGGAAATCGAGAGCGCAGGCGCGAGCAACCTGCTCCGGGCAGGCATACGGAAAGAAGACTTCATCGGCACCGAAGTCATCGTCAAAGGGTTTCTGGCCAAGGACGGGACCCCCGCCGCCAATGCCAGCAGTTTCACCCTGGTCGAGACGAAGAAGGAATATGTGAGCGAGGAGAAAACGACTCCGTAGCGGCGTCTGCCACGCACACCGGAGCGAACCATGAAGCGAGTCGTGATCGTACTGGGCCTCGCCCTCATGCTGGGTATCCCCCCTGAGGCGCTCGCGCAGGCCGTGCCTGACTTCTCCGGGATGTGGAGGTTCAATCAGGGGAAGAGCAGTCGGGGAATCGCCGGCAACACCCCGAACATTCCCTTTCCGAGCCAACTCGTGGTCAAGCAGTCGCCGACCGAGCTCTACGTGGCCAGCACCAGTATCCGCCAGGCCCCCCTGACGGCAACCTACAAGCTCGACGGCAGCAAGGTCACCGTCGACGCGCCCAGTGGAATCTCGGAAACTGGCGAGGCACGGTTCGCCGGGGCGACTGTCGTGATTACCACCCGCCGCTCGTTCTCCTCGCCGGCCGGAGAGACCGTGGTTGATTTCAAGGAAACCTGGAGCATCAGCGGAAGCGTCCTGATGATCGAGAAGACACGGATTCAAGACGGAGAGTCCACGACCGAGAGGGCCGTGTACGACAAGACGTAGGGCTCTGTACATGCCACATCGTTTCGCGACGTTGTCGATCGTCCTGGTTGTCGTTTCGGGTCTCACGCATTCGCAGTCGTCGTTGGAGGCCCAGGCCCCGGCTGCTGCTCGAGCGTACGCGCCGCCGAGGACCGTCGATGGCCATCCGGATTTGCAGGGCGTTTGGCGGGTGTGGAACCTCGCGAAATACGACCTCGAAGACCACGGGGCCAAACCGGGTGTCCCCGCAGGGAAAGGTTTTGTGATCGACCCGCCGGACGGCAGGATTCCGTATCAGACGTCGGCGCTGGAGCGGCGGCGGAAGAACTACGAAGGTACCAATACATTCGACCCTGCGAAGCACACCGACCCGCTCGCCAAGTGTTATCTGCCCGGCATTCCGCGACTGACCTACCTGGGATGGCCGTTTCAGATCATTCAGACGCCGCAGTACGTGCTGTTCAACTACGAGTGGAGTCATAAGAAGCGCTACGTTCCGATCAACAGCAAGACGCCGCTGCCGAATCCGGACGATGAGAGCAACTGGAACGGAATGGCGCGCGGTCGCTTCGAAGGCAATTCGCTGGTTGTCGACGTGACGAATTTCAATCCCTACACCTGGTTCGACATGGCAGGGAACTTCCACAGCGAGGCCCTCAAGGTGCTCGAGCGGTACTCGCCGCTCGACGCGGATACTCTCCAGTACGACGTCCGGATTGAAGATCCCAAGGTCTTCACCAGGCCGTGGGCCATCCGCATGTTGATCCAGCGTCAGAAGGACATCGGCATCCTCGATTACGAGTGCACCGCGATGCTCGACGAACAGGGAATTCATCACACCTGGCCCAGGGACTTCGATGTGGTGGAAATCAACAAGTAGAAGGAACAGAGCCTCATGAGCGCCCTCCCATCGTTCTTGTTGTTGATCCCGGCAGTCCTGGTTATGGTCGTCGTGACGTCCGTGCCCACCGCTGGCCAGGGCGGTCGCGGCGGTGGGGCTGCCGCCGTTCAGGAAGGTCGCGGCGGCCGTGGGGGCGGAGCGCCGGCGCCAGCGCGACCTGTTCCGCGCAGAGCCGACAGCAAACCGGATTTGACTGGGCGATGGGACGGATCGGGAGGCGCGCTCACGAACACGGTGATCCTCGAGGATCATCCTGGAGGCTTTGGGATTACCGGAGGGAAGTCGCTGATCATCGACCCGCCAGACGGCATCATCCCGTACCAGCCGTGGGCGCTGGCCGAGCGCGACCGGCGCCGAGACGACGCCAATGGGTACGAAGATCCCGTCGGCCACTGCGAGTTCTACGACATCGGGCGCATCCACAGCTTCGCGCACGACATCATGCATGCGGGTGACACGGTCGTCATCAATGCCAACCAGCACATCACGCGAGTGATCGATACGAAGCGGCGTGCGCACCTTCCCGCGGGCATTCGTCTCTGGCAGGGAGATCCCATCGGCCGCTGGGAGGGCGACACGCTGGTGGTCGAGAGTACCAACTTCAACGGCAAGAGCCGCATGGCCATCGGCGGCGATTTCTACAGCGCCGATGCGCGCGTCGTCGAGCGCTTCGCCATGCTCGACTCGAACACCCTCAGATGGACGATGACAATTGACGATCCGAAGGTGTTCACGCGGCCGTGGACGATGACATCCGCAGCGCCCATGAGGCGCGTGCCCGCGCTGGGTGCTGCGGCCTTCGATTCGGAAGACACCTGCCACGAGGGGAACGTCGATCTCGTGCACTTGAAGAACGTCTACGACCAGGCCCGCAAGACGACGGGTTCGCAGCCCAAGTAGCGTCCAAGAGCGAGCAGCAGTCCAGCACGACCAGAGCCGGCAAGAGAATCGGCAGCACCGGCGTAATTACAGTAGACACGACAATGGAACCGCTGAAGGCCCTACAGCTCTCTTGGATGTTCCTGCTGCTGGTGACGCTCGGCACGGCGGCCGACGTATTCGCGCAGGACGCCGCCAAGGGCGCGGCCCTCATGACGGCCGCACGGCAGGCAATAGGAGGCGAGAGCCGGCTGAAGGACATCAAGACGCTTCAGGTCGCGGGCACGTTTCGGAGAGTGATCGACACCAACGACACAGAAGGCGACTTCGAGGTGTTCCTCGAGTTGCCGGACAAGTACCTCCGCAGCGAAAAGACGGGCACTCCTGGCCAGCCATCGACGGAGACCATCGAAGCGCTTGTCGGGAGTGAAGTGCGGGACGTGGTGCGGGGTGGAGGGGGCGGCCGCGGTGGTCGCGGTGGGGGCGGGGGAGGCGACAATGTCGGAGGGGGCGGGGACAACTTCGGTGGTGGAGGTGGTGACGCCCCGGCTGCCGCCGATAGTGGCGACAATGCGGGCGGCGATCGCGATGACAGAGGCGAGCCCGGCGACGCGAATGCTGCGGGAGCCGGTCGGGGCCGCGGCGGTCCTGCTGCCGCTCCCGAGATGCAGCGGCGGACGCGTCAGGCCGACGTCGCTCGTCTCCTGGCGATGTGGCTCGCGTCGACCACCGTCCCGGTGAGCTGGATTGGGGTTGCCGAATCGCCCGACGGCAAGGCGGATGTGCTCGAAGCCAGATTCGCGGACGGCCAGCCCACTCGTCTTTTCTTCGACATCATGTCGCACATGCCGCTGATGCTGCAGTGGCAGGGCGCGCCGCCGCGCGCCGGCGGCCGCCGCGGTGGCGGCGGGCAGCGGGGACGAGGTCAAGGTGACGGCTCCGGCGCGGCCGAGACGTCCAAGCCGGTCACCTTCACCATGACGTTCTCCGATCACCGCGCGGTCAACGGCATCAGATTGCCGCACGTCATCACCAAGGGGATCGACGGACAGACCACCGAGCGATGGACCATCCGGAATTATCGAGTCAATCCGTCCTTCAGCGTGGACACCTTCACACGATGAAACGCGCACTTCTGACGGTCGCGACGCTCCTGCTCGCAACCCCTCCGCTGTTCGCGCAGGCGCCCGCGCAACAGTCGCAGCTCAGGCTCACGGTGATCGACCAGACCATGGCGAGCGTGCCCGGCGCCGCCGTGCGGGTGACGCGACCCGACGGCACTGACACGACGGTGACGACCAACGATCGTGGCCAGGCCACGGTGCAGGATCTGCCGGCCGGCACGATTCGTCTGCGTGTGGAGTTCTCGGGCTTCGAGCCATTCGATGTGCCGCTCACGTTACGGCGCGGCGCCAATGACGCTACCGTGACGCTGGTCATCCAGGGCTTCAAGGAGGAAGTGGACGTCGTGGACTCCACGGCCACCGACGATCGGAGTGGCAACTCCCTGACGACGACGCTCGAGGAGAAGGAGATTGCGGAGCTGCCGGACGATCCGCAGGAGCTGCAGCAGGTGCTCGAACAGATGACGGGCGGCGCCGGCGCCGTCTTCCAGGTGGACGGCTTCCGCGGCGGCACGCTGCCGCCCCGGGACGAGATCCGGCAGATCCGCTTCCGCGTGAACTCGTTCTCCGCCGACAACCACGATGCCGGGCGAGTGCAGGTCCAGATCATCACGCGACCGAATGTGAGGCAGTGGAGCGGGAACGCGAACTTCGGTCTGCGCAGCGACGTGCTGAACGCGCGCAACGCCTTCGCGCGCGAGCAGACGCCGGAGCTGTTCCGTCGCTTTTCCGCCGGCATGCGCGGGCCGATCGTGAGCGGCCGCACGTCACTGCGGTTCTATGTGGACGGCAACCAGTCGTTCGACTCGGGCACGATCGTGGCCCAGTTGGAGGATCGGTCGACAATGGCCACGGTGTTCCGCCGCCCGGTGGAGGCGACCAACGTCACGGTCGGCATCGAGCACGCGCTCACCGACGACCAGACGCTTCGCATCGAGTACCGGCGCGAGCAGGACGCACGCCGGAACCAGGGCGTCGGCGATTTCAGCCTCCTGGAACGGGCCTTCACCCGCTCCACCACCGAACAACGCGTGCGGATGTCGGTCCAGAGTCTGTTTGCAAACCGGATCCTCAGCCAGTCGCGCATCGAGGTAAACGTCGACGACAGCGAGTCGCAGTCGCTCTCGAACGCCCCGACGATCAGAGTGATCGACGCGTTCGCTCGCGGGGGTGCGGGCGTGGCCAGTCAGAACAGGACGAAGACGGTCCAGTTCGCCAACGACACGGATTTCACCCGCGGCCGACACGTGATGCGCACGGGCGTTCTGTTCGACGTGGCGAACTTCCGCGAGTTCGACGCTCGCAATGCGGCCGGCACGTTCACCTTCAGCAGCATCGACAGTTTCATCGCCGGCCGGCCTGACACCTTCACCCAGCGTCTGGGAACGGCCGACACGTCGTTCGCGTACTATCAGCTCGGCCTCTACTTCCAGGACGACATCCGGCTCAACCGGACGCTGTCGATCAGCCTCGGCGCCCGCCAGGAGATGCAGTCGTACATCGACGACCGGCTCAACGTGATGCCGCGCCTCGGCTTCACCTGGAATCCCGGCGGGTCGCGCACCGCGATCCGCGGCGGCTACGGCGTCTTCTACGACTGGTACGACGCCAGCCTCCACGATCAGACCATTCGAGTGAACGGCGAGCTGCAGCGCGACCTCCTGATTCTCGACCCGGGCTATCCGGATCCTGCGGGAGGCCTGGCGGCCGAAGTGCTGCCGGGTGGCCGGGTGCAGGCCGATCCGAATCTTCGAATGCCCACCTTGCACCAGGCGTCGATCGGCGTGGACCGGCCGATCGGGCCGTTCCTCACGCTGCAGGCGTCGTATCAGTGGCAGCGGGGGCACAACCAATTGCGCTCGCGCAACGTCAACGCGCCCGACGAGTTCGGCGTCCGGCAGGAGCCGCACGTCGGCACGGTCACACAGATCGAGTCAACGGGCCGGATGAAGGCCGATCGGCTGACGTTCAATGCCAGCTACCGGGTGCCTCAGCGCAATATCTTCTTCAACCTCGGCTACACGCTGTCGGAGGTGAAGAACCACGCGAGCAACGCGACGTCGCTCCCGGCCAACAGCCTTGCCCCGGACGCCGATTGGGGACCCTCCTCGCAGGACGTCCGGCATCGTCTCTTTTCGACGGTGAACTACACGTTCCCGCTCGGCATCCGGGTCAATCTCATGAACCAGTACGCGTCGGCGCCACCGTACACGATCACGAGCGGACGCGACGACAACCGGGACGGCGTGAGCAACGACCGGCCGGTTGGTGTGGGACGCAACACCGCGCGCGGCTCCCCGCGGCTGGAAACCAATCTCCGTGTCACGCGTGTGTTCGGATTCGGCGGGCCGCGCGGCGGGGACGGGGGCCCGCGTGTCGAGGGTCCACCTGGCGGCGGACCTCCCCCGGGCGGGTTCGGCGGGGGCGGTGGCCGCGGCGGCGGGCCGCCCGGAGGAGGCGGCCCTGGCGGGGGTGGCGGCGGTCCTGGCGGGGGCGGGTTCGGCGGCGGCAACAATAACAGTCAGCGCTTCAGCGTGGAGTTCTACACGCAGGCGTCCAACCTGTTCAACCGCGTGAACTACGGCATTTTCAGTGGCAATCTCCGGTCGCCGTTCTTCGGGCTTCCCACGTCGGCCGGCCCGGCGCGGCGCGTCGAGGTGGGCATCAATTTCCGCTTCTAAAGTTGGTACGTAGTGTCCGCCTTCAGGCGGACCTGCGCGTGTGGCCCGGACCTTGGGTTTGCGAGGCGAGCCCGAAGCGGGCGCCCAGGATTCCTGGTCCGTGAACATCGCTGGTAAGACCTTCGGGTGAAAATCTCCCTCATCGTTCCAGCCTTCAACGAGGAACGCGGCCTCGCGGCCTCGCTCAGGAGCATTCGCCACGCGATCACGGCGCTGGACGAGCTCGGCTGGTCGTCGGAGCTGATCGTCTGCGATAACAACTCCACGGATCGAACCGCCGCCATTGCCAGGGAAGAAGGCGCCGCCGTCGTGTTCGAGCCGGTCAACCAGATCTCGCGCGCGCGCAATACCGGCGCGTCGCACGCCACGGGCGACTGGCTGGTCTTCGTCGACGCCGATTCGCACCCGAGTGGGGAGCTGTTCGCCGACATGGCGCGCGCCATTCAGGAAGGCCGGTGCGTGGGCGGCGGCAGCACGGTGCGCCTCGATATGTCCGAATTGGTGCCGACACTCGCGGTCAAAGGTTGGAATGCACTCAGCCGTCTCACGGGATGGGCGGCCGGGTCGTTCATCTTCTGCAAGGCGTCCGTGTTTCGGGAGCTGGGAGGGTTCAGTCTCGAGTTGTACGCTGCCGAGGAGATCGACCTCTCCAGGCGGCTCAAGCGGTTCGCACGCCGATCTGGGCGGACGATCGTGATCCTGCACCGCCACCCGATCGTGACGAGCGGCCGCAAGGCGCGCCTCTACACTCCGCGCGAGGGCCTCACGTTCGCCATCCGGACCATCGTGCAGCGCGGCCGCACGCTCCGGAGCGCGCGCGAATGTTACCAGTGGTACGACGGCCGGCGGTGATCGTCAGGCGTGCTCCACCCGCACCCGCTTCTCGATGCGCCGGTCCGGTACCAACCAGATGAGGGCGACCGTCACGTAAAGCGCATCGGAGATCCACTGATTGACGAAGGCAAGCGGGATGGCGGCCGCGTAGATCGCGATCGAGATCCTGCCTTTCACGTCGCGGCCGACCGCGGCGCGCAGCTTCGAATGGGGTCCCTCGTGAGCGATGATCGCGTTCACCAGAATCCAGTACGCAACCGCGGCTAGCAGGAGCACCACCCCGTACACGGCCGTCGGGAGCGGTGCGAAATGATGCTCTCCCATCCACCCCGTGACGAACGGCACGAGCGAGAGCCAGAACAACAGGTGCATGTTCGCCCAGAGCACGCCGCCGCCGACGTGCGCCGTGACGTGCATCAGATGGTGGTGGTTGTTCCAGTAGATCGCGAGATACACGAAGCTGAGCACGTAGGTCAGCAGCGCCGGCATCAGCGCGCTCAATCCATGCCAGTCGGCGGTCTCCGGCGCCTGGAACTCCAGCACCATGATGGTGATGATGATCGCGATGACACCATCGCTGAAGGCTTCGAGTCTGGTTGTTGGCACGCCGCTCCTTCGTTCGCCGCATTGTAGGGCGAATCGGACAGAATAGGGCCGTCATGTTCGTCGGTCATCTGGCCGTGGCGCTCGGCGCCAAGCGTGCGTCCCCGCGCACGCCGCTTGCGGCACTGGTCGCGGCTGCGTTCGGGCTCGACCTGATCTGGCCGATCCTGCTGTTCGTGGGACTCGAACGCGTGCGGATCGATCCGGGCAACAGCGCCTTCACCCCACTGGCCTTCGATCAGTACCCCTGGAGCCACAGCCTCAGCATGGCGATCGTGTGGGGCGTCGCGGCCGGACGCCTGTCCGTGGTGGTGCTCAAGCGCGCGGCCGCCGGGTTGGTGATCGGCTTGGCGGTCGTCAGCCACTGGGCGCTCGACTACGTCACGCACGTGCCGGACCTGCCGTTGTGGCCGGGCGGTCCTGAAGTGGGTCTCGGGTTGTGGAATTCGATTCCGGGGACGCTGATGGTGGAGGGCACGGTGTTCGCCGCCGCGATAGCCCTCTACCTGCGCGGTACGCGCCCGCGCGGGGCAACAGGCAAGTGGTCGCTCTGGTCGCTCATCGCCCTCACGACCGTCATCTGGATCAGCGGCCCCTGGTCGCCGCCGCCGCCAGGCGAACGCGCCGTTGCCTGGGTCGCTCTGGCGCTGTGGCTGTTTCCGCCCTGGGGCACCTGGATCGAGCGGACGCGTCAATCGATCTACTGACTATTGCAGATTGCAGATCGATCGATTGGAGATTGCTGTCGATTGGACGAATGTCGATCGACGAATTGATTGTGAGATTGGACGGTACCTCAGGAATCGTCAATCCATTCGACCAATCCTCAATCAGCAATCGTCAACACTCTTCAATCCTCCAATCTTCAATCTGCAATTACCGAGGCAGCCGCTCCCCTGGAATGCCGAGCGCCGCGGCGATCTGCCGCAGCTTGTCCTGAATCACGCGCACATTACGCGGCCCCATGCGCGCCAACTGCTTCTGCGCCGGCGTCAGTCGCTCGAGGCGCGGGTCTGCGAACCCGTACGACACCGCGCCCATCGGGACGAGACGAATGTCGCCATCGACGGCAGGCGTCCGAAGCAGCGCCACGATGGCCGTCTCGAGCGCGACGTCGAAGGACCGTCCGCGGCCGAGCTCCGCGTACGCGTCTTCAATCCGCGGCTTCAGGGTGGCGTAAAGACGCGCGACGCCGTCGGCGTCCAGCGAATCGACGGCCGCGGCCAGCGGCGTGTACCGCGCGTAGGTTCGCGAGTCGATCAGCACGCCATCCTCGCGGTCGATGACCCGAAATCGGTCGGTTGGTCGAACCATACGCAACCGCGGAGCGGGGGTTGCGCCGTCGGCGATGTTGTCCACCGCCACCGTGAAGCTGCGCAGGAGGCCGCCAGTTGCAAGCCATGCGGCAATCACAGGGTGAGACGAGAGCCCGCGCACGAGCTGCCTGACCAGAGGGTCGGTCTCCGCGAGCGGAGGAAGCTCGATCGCGTCGACCTGCCCGCCGAGTGGACGCTCTACCGGAACGGGCGTCGCTGCTTCGGATTGCGCCTGCGGGGCCGGCTGTGCCTGGCGCCCGCTGAAATAGAACCACGCGGCGCCACCAACAGCGGCGATCACAACGGCCGCGATGATCCAACGTATCGGTGAGCGCGTCTCCTCGGGAAGTGGCGGCTCATCTGTCTGCAGTTCGTAGTCCGAGGCATCATCCAACATGCGGACCTCCGTGAATGGCTGACGTGAGACTGCAGGGGGAGATGCCACGCGTGCGACGGCACAAGAGCCAGTCTAACGTGGAGCCGAGTGCGCGGAGCAAGCACAGCTGTGGAATCTGCACTTACCCGCTCCGGCCCATATACCCGCTGAAGACGGGCACGCGTCGGCCGGCGGCGGCTGCTGCAGCCTGGGCGGCCACGTCGGGCTCGACATCGGCGAGCCGTTTCAGCAGGTCCCCTTCCATCGCGGCAATCGGCACGCCATTGCGATAGACGATGCGGTTGCCCTGTGTGGCGCGGATGCGGTCGCCAGGGGTGATGATGCCGGTGAAATTCAGTGGATCTGCCGCGCTGATCGTGATCAGGCGGTGGTCGTCGCCCGAACGGCGCATCTCACGCAGCCGCTCGACGGCGTCCGGCAGCGCGAACTGCTCGCCCGCCATGCCCGAGACAAAGCGACCGCCGCGGATCTCGCCGCGCGCCTCGAGCCTCCGATAGATGGACACCAGTTCGCGCCACGGTACGCCGGCAGCCTCACGTGACACCACGCGCCGGAAGACGACGCCGTAGCGCTGGAGCAGCGTCCAGGCCAGTGTGTCCACCGCCACGTCGCGCGGCACTTCGCCCGACTCCCGCAACGCGAACCAGCGACCATCGGGGCCGGCGCGGTGCGCGCCGGTCGTCCACGGCGTGGCACCGATGACTCTCCGCAGTCCGGCGGCTCCATCGGAGCTGATGCAGCCAGCCGCGACCAGCTCGGCAAGCGCCGCATGAAGGTCGATTGCCCCGATCCCACAGGCGGAAGCGAGATCGTGCGCGAAGGAGGCGCCGTGCGAGCGGAGGCGATCGAGGACAGGATGTTCGACAGCGTCGAGGGCTGCCGGCCTCAGGGTGAGCCACGCCTCGGCATGTTCGCGGAGAAACAACGCAATCGGCGTGGCGCCCACCACCTGCGTCGGGCCGGTGGACAGGCGCGCCCAGCACACCTCCCCGGTCAGACACAGCATGTCGAGCAGCGCCGGCTCGTACCGGTCGAGCCGTGCCGGCAGCACGTCGCGTTCCCAGGCACGCGCGGGCACCTCGACGCCGTCGAGTTGCGCCATGATCGCCCGCAACCCATCGGGCCCGGCAAGCGTGGTCGAGGGGTCGACGTGCTGCCAGGCCAACAGGAACCGCATGAAGTCCGCCGGCGTCACCGGCGCAATCTCGGCGCGCAGGCGGTTCAGTGTGTAGCGATGCATGCGGGCCAGCAGCGCGCGGTCGCACCATTCGACGGTGGCGGCACCCGGGGTAAAGACGCCACGCAGCACCACGCCGTCCGATTCGAGCGCGAGCAGCGTCGCGTCCGCATCGGCTGGCGACACGCCGAGCAGTTCGGCCAGCGTCGCTGCGGTGACCGGCCCGGCCACCGCCACGCGTCCCCGGAGGAGCGACACCAGCGCGTCATCCCTCGTCCAGACGCGCGCCGCTCGCGACTCGGGCGCCACGATTGGCGGATCCATCGTCCCGGTTGGATGCACTGTCAGCATCTCGGGGAGACGTTCCGCAGCAACCCAGAGGGGCCGGTGCGCACCAACGGCGATTCGCGTGGCTCGGCCGCGCTCCACCAGCTCGCGGGCCATCGTCGCGTCCGCTTCGTGCTCGAGCAGAACCCCGGTCGTCACAAGGGCGTCGTGCAGCTCTTCGACGTCGCGGGGATCCGGCCGCACCTCGTCCACGACGCGGGCGATGGCGCCAGCGTCGAGCGATCCTACGTCTCCGGCCTCCAGACTGACGGGTCGCCGCGACTGCACCGCGCGCGTCCGCCGCTCTTCCAGCGGCGCATCGTCCACGAACGAGTACGGCTTGGCGTTCAGCACTTCGTCCGCGAAGGCTGACGGCTCAGGGGTGTCGCGCGAGACCAGTTGCAGCTCGCCCGCATGAATGGCCGTCAGCACTCTTGCGAGGCCGTCGATGTCCATCGCGTCTTCCAGACAATCGCGCAGTGTCTGGCTCACCAGCGGGTGATCGGGAATCTCGCGGTCGCCGGGAATGTTGTCGAGACAGGCGGCCGCATCGGGAAACGCGGCGGCGAGCAGGTCGTCGGCCTGCATGCGCTGCAACTGGGGCGGCACCTTGGATCCACCCCGGCTGCGGGGGACGGCGAGCGACACCGTGGCGTTCCAGCGCCAGCGGGTCGCAAAGAGCGGCGCGTCGAGCACCGCCTGGATCAGCGTGTCGCGCAGCGTGGCCGGGTGCAGATATCGGAAGACGTCGGCCAGCGGGAACGAATGCTGCGGGCCGAGCGACAGCAGCAGCGCGTCTTCGGTGGCCACCGACTGCAGCTCGAAATTGAACTGACGGCAGAAGCGCTTCCGCAGCGCGAACGCCCATGCCTTGTTGATCCGGCTGCCGAACGGCGCGTGCAGGACGAGCTGCATGCCACCCGACTCGTCGAAGAACCGTTCCAGCACGAGCGTCTGCTGCGTCGGAATAACGCCAAGAGCCGAACGGCCGGCGGCCAGATATTCGAATAGCTGCCGGGCTGCGCCGTTCGAGACTCCGATCTCAGAGACCATCCACTCCGTGACGGAGTCGGCCCACGCATGCTCTGCGGCGCGAGCTGTTGATTCGTCTCCGTGTCTCCGCCTGTCCGCCGTAGCCTCGGCGAAGGCGGATGTCTCTGTGGCCTGTGATCGCGACGTCTCCGTGGCCCGTGATGGCGTTTCCGTCGTGGCCTGTGACTGCCCCTCCCTGGTGGCCCGTGATTGCCTCTCCGTGGCCTGCGATCGCGCCGCCAGGCGCTCTTCGACGTCCGCGCGCAGGTCGCTGACGGCGCGAGACAGCTCGTCGCTGCGCGCCGGCGCCTCACCCAGCCAGAAGGGAATCGTCGGGGGCGCGCCGTGCGCGTCAACCACGCGCACTGTACCGGCGGTCACGCGCGTGATCTGCCACGAGGCGTTCCCGAGCTGAAAGATGTCGCCCGCCAGGCTCTCGATGGCGAAGTCTTCGTTGAGCGTGCCGATGAAGGTTTCGTCAGGCTCGACCACGACGCGGTAATCCGCGACTTCCGGGATGGCGCCGCCGGATGTGAGCGCCAGCAGGCGCGACCCACGTCGCGGGTGCAGCACCCGATGCACCTCGTCACGGTGCACGAGGGCCGCCCGGCGCCCACGGCGCGTGGCAAAGCCGTCTGCAAGCATCGTCACCACGGAATCGAACGCACGTCGTTCAAGTGCCCGGTATGGCCACGCCCGGCGAACGATGGTGAACAGATCGTCCTCGGTACACGCGCGGCAGGCGACCTCTGCTGTGATCTGTTGCGCGAGCACGTCGAGCGGCGCGTCTTGCACGGCGATGGCGTCGAGTTCCCCGCGCCGGACGGATCGAAGCAGGGCGGCGCACTCGACGAGGTCGTCGCGCGACACGGGCAGCAGACGCCCCTTGGGCGTGCCCGAAATCGTGTGGCCCGACCGGCCGACGCGCTGCAGCAGCGTGGCGATCCGATTCGGTGATCCGATCTGGCAGACCAGATCGACGTGCCCGATGTCGATGCCGAGCTCCAGCGACGCCGTGGCAACCACGACTGCGATCTCGCCACGCTTGAGACGCTCCTCCGCGCTCAGGCGCGTGGCTCGTGACAAGCTGCCGTGGTGCGTGGCCACGCGGTCGGTACCAAGCCGCTCGCTCAGCTCGTGCGCGACGCGCTCCGCCTGACGGCGGGTGCTCACGAAGACGAGCGTGGCACGATGCGCCTGCACCTGTGCGACGACCCGGTCGTAGATCTCGGCCCACAGCTCGTGCGTTGCGAGGGGGCCAAGCTCTTGGTCGGGCACGTCAATCGTGAGCTGAAGT
>JBOGIR010000131.1:0-5974 GCA_050742335.1 Vicinamibacterales bacterium
GTAGGACGCCGGTACGGCGAGCTGAACATCGATGTGTCCGCCGGCGAGCGCGGCGACCGTGTCGGCCTCACCTTTGAAAGGTACATAAATCGCCTGTATGCGAGCAGCCTTGAGAAATCCAGCAGCGAAGATATGTGTGGACGCGCCGGCTGCCATGCCTACCCGGAGCTTCTTGTCGCTCCTCTGTCCATACTCTACGAGCTCGGCTAGGGTTTTCCACCGCGCGTCGTACTTCACTGCGATAGCAGCAGGATCCACATTGACCACGCCAATTGCCGCATAGTCTGCGAGATCAGTCGGCGTCGGGACAGTGTACTGGGTGCTCACTACTGAGGGAGAGAAGAAGCCCAAGGTGTACCCGTCGGGTGCGGCCTGAGCGACTTCTTTTGCTCCAAGCACCCCGCCCGCACCAGGTTTGTTGATCACTACCACTGGTTGCCCAAGATGGTTCTGCAGATGGTGCGCTACGATGCGAGCCGTAAGGTCCGTACGGCCACCCGGTGGCCAAGGCACGATCAAGCTGAGCGGTTTAGTAGGGTAAGCTTGAGCGAAACCATCTCCCGTAACGAATGCAAGGAGCACGATTGCACCCAACGCCATCAGGCGTAAAGTCGATCGCATAGGATCCGTCCTTTTCTCATCCAGGGCAGCTTTACCCCGAATTGACAGCTTCTCGGATCGAAGGGAACTGGCGGACATGAGCTACTTTCGCGGCGCGACCCGCATGCCGACCGCGTCGATCACCCGCCGGTAGATCGCGTCCTGCTGGGTGAGGAAAGCGGCGGTGTCCTCCCGGTTCAGATAGGCGTGTCCCAGGTTCGAATCGGCCATCTGTTTGACCAGATCGGGCTCGCGCAGCGTGCGCTCGAGCGCTCTTTCGAGCGTGCCCAGGACGTCCGCCGGCGTGCCCCGCGGGGCGAACACGATGTGGAACGACCCGATGACGAAATCGACGCCGTTCTCCCGGAACGTCGGAACGTCGCGGTACAGCGCCGAGCGCGACTCGGCCGCAACGCCGAGCATCCGGACCTTGTTCGCTTCGACGAGCGCCTTGTACGAAACCGGCACGGCGACGTGCACGTCGATGTGCCCGCCCGCCAGCGCCGCCGCGCCGGGCGCGTCGCCCTTGTACGGCACGAAGGTTCCCTGGAGGCCTGCCGCGTTCGCGAAGCCCGCGGCGAATATCTGCGCCGAGGCGCCGGGAATCATGCCGATGCGCAGCTTCCCGGGGTTGGCGCGGCCATACGCCACCAGCTCCTGGAGCGTCTTCCAGGACGCGTCGGCTTTGACCGCGAGCGCCATCGGATCGACGTTCACCACCGCAATCGCCGCGTAGTCCTTGAGATCGGTCGGCGTCGGCACCGTGTATTGGGCGGTGACCACGGCGGTCGAGAAGATTCCCAGCGTGTAACCGTCGGGCGCCGCGCCGGCCACTTCTTTGGCGCCGAGCACGCCGCCTGCACCCGGCTTGTTGACCACCACGGCGGCTTGCCCCAGATGCTTCGGCAAGTGCTGGGTGACCAGCCGAGCGGTCAAGTCGGTGCGGCCGCCGGGCGGGAACGGGACGACGAAGGTGACCGCCTTTTCAGGATAGGCCGCATGCGTCGTGCACATCGGCAGCAGCAACGCGAGAAATACCGCAGCGAAAGCATGTCGCTGGCCTACGACCATAGCACTCCTCCTGGCGGGGGCCCCGGGCCGACAGCTCGCCCGGGGGTGCACCTACCGATTATGCGGACCGTCTATGCGCGGTCCGGCTCGTACCCATTATACGGACCGTCGATGCGCGGTCCGGCTCAATCAATATGTGTTGCACACCATGTTCTCGTACTTCGCGTTCGGGCCGACCAGGTCCCAGCCCAGCATCCAGTCGTAGGCGCGCTGGAACTCCTCCTGCGTATAGGGCGCCGGATCGACGTAGCGCAGGCGCGGCAGGTGGAAATCCGCCGGGCTGAGCTGCGTGGCGTACTTGTCTTCGATCTCGTCGGTCAGGTAATGGACGTACCTCCGCTTGTCGGCGTTGATCAGCTTCACCGCCTTCTTCACCGCCCGCGTGAGCCCTGCCACTTTCTCGGGGCTGAGGTCGGCCGAGATGTTCTCCAGGCCCTGGTAGAAAGTGCTCATGATCTGCTTGCAGCCGTTCTTCTCGGCCAGGGTGACCCAGGGCTCCATCAGGGTCGCCGCGTCGACCGCGCCATCCATCAGCGCCTCGTAGCGTTCCTGCACCATGCCGGCGTGGTACATCTTAAGGTCTTCGCGCTTCACGAAGCCTTCCAGCATCGCGAGCGTCGAATAGTGCGAGCCCTGGTGGAATTGCACGCCGACGGTCTTGCCGGCGAGCTGGATCGGCGTATTGAGCGGCGAATCGGGGCGGACGTAGATCCCCTGGAACACCATCGCCGGGCGCTTGCCCGCGATCGGGCCCTTGCGCTTGCTGTCGTAGGTGCGCCGGATCTGTCCCCACTCGCAGGCGCGGTAGACATCGCACTCGCCTTTTTCCCAGGCCTTCTGGTAATTCCACGAGGAAACCAGGTGATGGTCGTAGGTGCGCGGGTCGCCCGCGTCGAACCGCGTCTTGATGCCCGGCGTGATGATCTTGATCTCGAGTCCCTCATCCTTCACGGTGTGGTCGCGGGCGACGAACCAGTGCAGGCCGAGCACGGCTTCCGCGCTTTCGATCGTGATCAGCGATTGGGTGGCGACGCTCATGCGGCTCTCCTCGAGTTGACCGGTGCTGGCGACTGTATACAGTCTTTATCCACACTGTCTACCGGGTTTTTGCGTTCTCCCCGCCCTCAGGCAGGGGCAGATAGTGGGCCCCTGCGCCGTGGGAGCGTCCGAAGGACGCGCAACCGGCGGGGCGAATCCCCTATAATCGGGGTTGAGGCCCGTGCCGGGCACGACATCTAGTGGTCGAAGACGGTGCCGCCCGACCCGCTGGGCCTCTGTTCAGCCCTCGTCGTCTACAGGAGAGCTCCAGATGACATCCAAAACCGACGCTGGCGGCGACTTCCGTTACCGTGACTCGGGGTCCGGCAGGTTTCTGACGCCTGGACAGGCGTCGCGGAAACCGCCGAACACCGTAGAGCGGGAACGGATCAAGCAACCAAGCGCACCGCCCAGCAAAGGCGGCAAGAAGTAGCCTTTCGAACCCCCCGCGCCGAAAGGTGCGCCGGGGTCACGTAGCGAGCCACTCCGTTCCGTATCATGACCGCGGCCTAAGGTAGGGAGGGATGCCGATGCTCCAGCAACCGCTCGATTACCCATCGACGGCGCCCACCGTCGAACCGCAGGGGCGCCGGCTCGCCCAGTCTCATCCTTCCTCGCTCCTTCGCGTTGCCGCTGCGTACAGCACTGATTTCGGGGCGATGTACTGCGGCGACTCCGCGTTGCTCCTGCAAGCGCTGCGGCCCAGCAGCGTTGATCTGGTCGTCACGTCCCCGCCCTACGCGCTCCATTTCAAAAAAGAGTACGGAAACGTAGACAAGGCAGTCTACGTCGAGTGGTTCCGCCCGTTTGCGGAGCGGATCTTCCGCGTACTGAAGGACGACGGGAGCTTCGTATTGAACATCGGCGGCAGTTACAACGCCGGATCGCCGACCCGCTCGCTCTATCACTTCCGCGTGCTCCTCATGCTCTGCGACGAGATCGGCTTCCATCTCGCGCAGGAGTGCTTCTGGTACAACCCGGCGAAACTGCCAAGCCCCGCCGAGTGGGTGAACGTCCGGCGGATTCGGGTGAAGGACTCCGCCGAGTACGTGTGGTGGCTCAGCAAGACGCCGTTCCCGCGCGCGGACAACCGGAAGGTGCTGACCGAGTACAGCGAGGACATGATCCGGCTGATTGAACGCGGCTATCGGGCGAAGGATCGCCCGAGCGGTTACAAGATCACGCACAAGTTCCGCAAGAACCATGGCGGCGCGATCC
This sequence comes from Vicinamibacterales bacterium, assembly GCA_050742335.1. Lineage (GTDB taxonomy): Bacteria > Acidobacteriota > Vicinamibacteria > Vicinamibacterales > UBA2999 > DATCJA01. Next base: position 3,928 of record JBOGIR010000131.1, read on the forward strand.
CGGCGAACGTCATCGAGCGGGGCAACAACGAGAGCAATTCCCGCTACATCAAGCGATGCTCGGACGCGGGGCAGAAGCCACACCCGGCGCGCTTCCCCGCCGCGCTCCCCGAGTTCTTCGTCAAGCTCCTGACGGATAAGCGGCACCTCGTCGTGGACCCATTCGCGGGCAGCAACGTGACGGGCGCCGTCGCGGAATCGCTCGGCCGCCGCTGGCTTTCCTTCGAGCTTGAACGCCGCTACGTGGAGAACTCCGCGCTTCGCTTCGACGCGGTTTCTCGGCCGAATGTCACGTGACGCGGTCGCGCTCGTCCGCGCCATCTTCGGCGCTGAACCGCTTCCCCGAGCTTTCGAGCTCGTAGAAGTAGCTGCCGGCAAAGTGGCCGAGCCGGGCGGCCGGCCCCTCACGCCGGCCGCGCGAAAGCTGATCGCGGAGCTCCAGGCGTCGAAGAACCCGACGCTCAGGGCTCTCGATCTTCCCGAGGATTTCACACCAGAGCCGAGGCAACGCGAGCGCGTTCAGATGATGCTCGGGCAGCTTCTACTCGGCTTGGTGGCTGAGCGCGCCTTCGAGGCGATCTACAAGAGCACGCTCGGCACGACGGAGCTCAGGCTCGAGGATGAGCGAGAGGGGCGGACCGACACCGATTACCGGGTGCTCAATGGCGCTGGGCGCCCCGTATTTCGCATGAACATCAAGTTCCACGGCACGCTGTTCCGCGACGCACGAAAGCTCGTTGACCTCGACCCAGAGGACTGCTTCGCGCTCGCCACGTACAAGATCAAGCAGGGGCTCGACAAGCAGGATTCCGAGGTACTGCCTTATGTGTTCGTCGTGGTGAGCTGCCCGGTATCTGCGCTCGCCGTTGGCGCCGCGATCCCGAAGGAGTTCGTGGATCTCAGCAGCCTCGTTCACGCTTCGCGACGGATCAGCGGCAAACGGAGGATCGAGGAGAAGATCGTCGGTTACCTCGCCGACGGTCGGGTGCCCCAGTTCGCTGCGACTCTAACCGACCTGCAAGCAAAGATCGCCGCTGCTCCCTGGCGGATTCTGTCGGCTCGGCGGGCCGATCAGCTACTCCGGGAGAAGCTGTTCGAAAGAGTGTATGCGGTCCGCGTGCGAGGATTTACCCGAAGCTACCGAAACGCCGAGGTGGACATGCATCTCTCGCTTAGCAGAGACATGACGCCGCTGCCTGATCTCTTAAAGAAGATCGCCGAGGTCGGACTCCATGGCGTGACGGGGATGTTCGAACGGGGCTTGCTATAGCGTCGGCAACGACACGCGATTGAAGCCGCCTTCGGATTCTTATCCGTCCTTTGCTGGCGATGCCAAAGTCCCGAAGAAGGTCGTCCACGAGCCAGGGCTCTCGCAGGCGTCGCAATTGGCAAAGGTGCGTTTGCGTTGCGGACTGTTGTGCATGGGAAACCAGCTGCGGCCTAGAATTGCCGACCACGACCGGGAGCGACCTCCATGCCCACCGACACCACCCCCTCCGGCCTGATCATCGACGACCTCGCCGTCGGCACGGGCGACCTCGCCAGCGCCGGCCAGAAGGTCACGGTCCATTACACCGGCTGGCTCACCGACGGGACCAAGTTCGATTCGAGCAAGGACCGCAATGACCCCTTCGTCTTCCCGCTCGGCAAGCGCCAGGTGATCGCGGGCTGGGACGAAGGCGTGGAGGGTATGCGGGTCGGCGGCGTACGCAAGCTCACCATCCCGCCCGCGCTCGGCTACGGCGCGCGCGGCGCCGGCGGCGTGATCCCGCCGAATGCGACGCTGGTGTTCGAGGTGGAGCTGCTGGGCGTCGGCTGAGCGGGGTCGCCGGTCTCGAGATGTAACTTCCGTAACCGGCGGTTACCGGCCGCCGCGCGGCGATCGGCCTGCAGCATCATCCACTCGTTCGCGAAACGCCCTCGCCCTTGCGGTCGCCCCGCGCCGGGCGCTTAATGGCGACGGGAAAGACCTCGGGCTACCGGGTGTTCAACGACCAGGAGGCGGTCATGAGATCACTGAACGCTCTGGCGACGATGGCGGCGGTGCT
>JBOGIR010000132.1:0-3360 GCA_050742335.1 Vicinamibacterales bacterium
GGCCCGGGACTGCGTCGATCAGCAAATAACCTTCGGTAGGATGCAGGTTGCCGCTCGACGGGTTGGCTCGAAGCGCCCAGCGCACCTCGCCGGCCTGCTTCCATGCCGAAATGGCCAGCGCATATTCAAGAAAGCGCGACAGGGTGCGAACGGTGACCGGAGCGCTTGCAGTTGCTTGAGCGCGATACAAGTCTTCATAGAGGGGCGAGAGCGGCTCATCGTCAGGTTTCAGGAGCGGTAACGGAATGAGCGGAGCTCCCTCGTATCGTCGAAACGGATCCGGCTGATTCGCCCAGTCCATGTAGCCGAGCGAGCGTGCAGAGCGGAAAAAATGATGTTTCGTCTCCCGATGGTACCGAAAAACCACGTCCAGGGGATCGAGCGATTCCGCAGCGCGAGCAGGACCTTCTGTCGTCCGCGGGCTCACGACCAGCGCTGGTTTGCCCCAAGCCTATCAAACAACCTCATTCCTCGCCCCATAATGGCTTGCTCAACGCGGTCGTGATCGCGGAAAACATCAGGTTGAAGCTCACACTGACGCGAGTTTCGCCGCCGGCATTGGCATCGACGGAGTGGTACAGATACGAAGGAAAGACGAGCAGCGTGCCGTTTCCAACCCGCACCACGACTTGATCCGTGTTGGCGCCAGTGAGCTCCGTGACCGGCGGCCTGATGACGCCGGCCTGGGCTCTCGGGTCGTGGAAGTTGATGGTGTCGGCGCCGGGCCAGGTGCGCACGTAGTACACGGCGCTCAGGTAATTGTTGGGGTGGCTGTGCGGGCGGTGCGCGGCGCCCGGTGCATACAAATTCGCCCAGCAACCGGTGATTTCAATCGCTTCATCGCCAATTTTCAGGAACTGCAGCACGCTGGCTGCTGCGCGGCTGAGGCAGTCGCAAAGCTCACGCAATTCCTCTCGCCGGTGCAGGGCATGGCCCGACTGCCAGGCTTCGCCGGTCTTCAGCTCGGGTAGCCCCTGCCGCAGCGAGTGCAGAAGCCCGAGTACGCTCGCGTCGATCGACTGGTGCACCTCGGCTCGAAGCTGGGTTTTATATACCAGGGAGGGAAACAGCGAAAAGACGTCCGAGTCTTCGCTCCTCGAGTGCTTGCCCGATATCGCCATGGGACTCCCCGCGCGCGAGTCGACTCGAAGCGCGCCACGCCATCGCTCGTGCGGGGCGTCGCGTGTGATCGATTTTGCCCCGGTTTCCGACCTATACGTGGGCGCTGAAATTGCCGTGCCTGGCCGAGCCCAGCAGGCCCAGGAACGTCTTGCCGTCGATACGGATGAGCTCTTCATGGTCGCCAGCCTCAGCATAGACCTCCGGGACATTCTCAAGGCTCTCGTCCCAGACCGTCTCCATTGCGTAGGCGGGTCCGAACGGCGGTATCGCCCCCGGCTCGCAGTCCCCGAACAGGTTCTTGAGCTCGGCCTCCGTGGCCAGGCGCAGGTGGCGCTGCAATTCGGCGCTCAGCACGCCGAGCCGCACGCGGCGGGTCGAAGGCAAAACCACCATGAGATACCCATTGTCGTCCTCCAACACTACCGACTTCACAAGCCGGTCACCCGGAACATGCGCGGCCGCCGCGGATTGCTGGCTGCATCGCGTCCGCGGGTGCACGATCACATCGTAAGTCACTCCGCGCTGGATGAGATAGTCCCGGACTCGATTCGCGATATGCATGGTGCGCCTCCTTGGCAATGCCGTCATTGCCGATCCACTTTCGCGCTTCACCCTCGCCCTCGAGCCTTTTCCTTGTTGAAGTGTAGCCCAGCAGACAGGCATTTTCAGGGGGCAAGAAACCACGAGTAATTTGTGGTTTTCGGAGACCTCGGGGTCAGAGCCGAAACCGCTCTTTTTTGTTGGAAGCGTGAGTGGTGAGTGAACGGACTGGAGGCGGAAGACAAAAGGCCTGGAATCGGTGAGTCGTGATTCGTCGATCGTGATTCGACTCCTTCTTGCTCGTGACTGGTACCTTGCTTCTCCCCGTCAACTCGCCACTGCGTCATTCCTCGCCGGCTGGGCACGGAGCGCGCCCCACGCCTTCTGCCAGTCGTTGCCGAGAAAATCCACCACCCGCCCGTCCTGCTCGTAGAAGCGGTTCGGCATCTGGAACATGGCGAGCGCGAGACAGCCCTCCGGCCCGGCCCACGCCTCGTGGCGGCTGCCGGCGGGGCGCCATACGAAATCGCCCGCCCTGCAGGCACCCTCGCCGCAGAGCAGGACACCCTCGAGCACGAAAGTCTGCTCGATGAGGACGTGCTCGTGGTCCGGCAGCCGCGCGCCCGGCGCCATCTTCGTGAGCACGGTCAGGAGCCCCGTCCGCGGATCGGCCACGAGCGTCCTGGTCTCCACGCCCGGATGGCGCGTCTTCTCCCACGGCAGCGCCGCGACGTTGACGAAGCGCGATGCAAGCGGCGACAGCCCGCGGTGATTGCCTGCTTGCGGCGTGATTGCGCTCATGTGCGTGCCCTCCCGTTAAGCGATGTCAAGTGGCGCCGACGTCCTTCAGGAACCGGGCGCGCTCCTTGGGATCGGCGAGATTCTCCGCGAGCAGTTGATGAAAATGGTGGCGGCTCGTCGCCTGCGCCGCCGCCCGTTTCGCGACGACTTTCGTGATCGGTCCCAGGTAAGCAGCGAGCTTCCGGGTCGCTTCCTCAATCGCAGCGGCGGTGAGCTGCACGGTCAAGCCGGTTGCCTGCGCCCGCTCCCGTGCGGCGGTCGCCTCGACATCGCGCGGCGCGATGCCCTGGAGCTTCTCCCGCCCGGCGAGGAACGCCGTGCGCTCCTCCGGCTTCGTCAGCTGCTCGGCGAGCATGCGGTAGAGCCGGCCGACGTCGGTGGTCGCGGTCGCGCCGCGCCGGATCATGACCTTGGCGACCGGGCCGACGAGGCGCGCAAGCTGCTGCTCGATCTGCCTCAGCACGGCGGCGTCCCAACCGGGGGGCGGAATCGTCTTCCCGGCCGGGTTCGACGGATCCGGAGTCGACCCGGAAGGCAGCGACGGCGTCGGGTGCGACAGCGACGACGGGCTCGACGCGTTGGGGGGCTGCGACGGCTGCGACAAGTCGAGATGCCCCGAGGGCCGGATGACTTCGTTGATGATCGTCTCTTCGGACACGGCGGCGCTGACCGGCGCAGCGTGGGCCGCGAGTATCGCTTCGCGGAACGCGTTCCCGTTCTGGTAGCGTTCCTCGGGCTTCTTGGCGAGCGCCTTCATCGCCACGGCATCGAACTGCGTGGTGCAGCGCCCGGGGTCGGCCTCGGAGGGAAACGCCGGCGGCTCGTGGCAGATCTTGTAGGCGATCGTCTCGGGGCTGCCGGTGAAGGGGCGGGAGCCAGTCAGCAGCTGGTACAGCA
>JBOGIR010000133.1:0-4539 GCA_050742335.1 Vicinamibacterales bacterium
ATCTTCCAGGGCGAACTGACGCTCGAACAACTGTTCTTCCTGCGCCCCGCGCCAGGATGGGCGCAGTACAGAACTCCGATCGAGAACCTCTACATGTGCGGTTCGGCGACCCATCCCGGTGGCGGCATCATGGGAGCCCCAGGACGGAATGCGGCTCTCAAGATCCTGGCTGATACACGGAGCTAGGAAACAGAAGACCTCCTCTCTGCCTACTGCCTACCGCCTACTGCCTACTACTTACTACTGTCCACTGTCCCAATGCACATCATCGTCATCGGCGCCGGGCACAACGGGTTGACGGCCGCCTTCTATCTTGCGAAGGCGGGCCTGAAGCCGCTCGTCCTCGAACAAGGCGCGACGGTCGGTGGAGGCGTCGTCACGGGCGATCTGCATCCCGGCTTTCGCTGCCCGACACTGACCCACCACGTGTCGCTCCGCAGCGACATCGCCGCCGACATGCAGCTCGCACGGCGTGGCGTCGAATTCCTCACGCCTCCGGTCGAAGTTTTTGCGCCCGCGCTCGATGGTCCTCCGGTTGTCATCTATCGCGACAACGGCCGTACGGCGAAAGCGCTCCGGGACGTGCACGCAGAGGATGCCGAAGCGTACGTGGAGTACCGCTCGTCGCTGAAGGACATCTGCCAGGTGCTGGCCTCGCTCCTCACGGCCCCCGCCCCGAGCATCGACGAGCCGGACATGCGAGACCTCTGGAATCTGTTGAAGACCGGCCGCCAGTTTCGCGCGCTCGGGGCCAGCAAGGCGTACGCGCTGCTTCGATGGGCGCCAATGCCGGTTGCCGATTTCTCCAGCGAGTGGTTCGAATCCGATGTGCTGCGCGCGACGGTTGCCGCACCGGGACTTTCAGGCACGATGTTCGGACCGCGTTCGGCCGGCTCGGCACTCGTCTCTCTGCTCGGTGAAGCCACGCGGATGCTCGCCGATCGACACACACGTGTGCGCGGCGGCCCTGGTGCGCTGACGCAGGCGATGGCGGACGCCGCGCAGACGGCGGGCGCCGACATTCAGACTGGCACACGGGTCGAGCGGATTGTCGTCAACGGCGAGCGCGTTGCCGCGGTCGTCGCCGGTGGCCGCGAGATCCCGGCGACGGCCGTCGTGTCGGCGATCGACCCGAAGACCACGTTCCTCAAGCTGGTCGATCCGATCGATCTTTCGCCGGATTTCCTGTCGAAGATCCGCGCGTACCGCGCGAGTGGCACCCTTGCGAAGGTCAATTTGGCTCTTGCGGGGCTGCCGTCGTTCAGCGGTCCGGCGTTCACGGGTAGCCACACAGAAATCCTCTCGGGACGGATACACCTCGGGCCGGATCTCGACTACCTCGAGCGCGCGTTCGATCACGCCAAGTACGGCGAGGTCTCCGCCGAACCATGGCTCGACGTCACCATTCCGTCAGTCCTTGATTCCTCGCTGGCACCAGATGGCGGACACGTGATGTCCATCTACGCGCACTACACACCGTATCGCCTGCGGGATGGCGGCTGGCCCGCGATGAAGGACACCCTCTTGAAGCGCGTGATATCGACCCTCGAACGCTTCGCACCGGGTGTGGGAAGGCTGGTGCTCGCGGCGGAAGTCGTTACCCCGTTGGATCTGGAGACGAGGTACGGGTTCGGTGGCGGCCACATCTTTCATGGCGAGCTTGCGCTCGATCAGCTCGCAACCATGCGCCCGCTGCTCGGGTACGGTCGGCATCAAAGTCCGATAGCGGGCTTGTTCCTCTGCGGCGCCGGAACGCATCCGGGCGGCTTCATGTCGGGCGGAAGCGGCAAGATGGCGGCACGCGAGGTCGTGAAGTTTGCGGGTTCGTGAGCGCTTCACGACCCTGGACGAGCCACCGTATACTGCAAACAGTTCGCGACGTACGAACCGCACGGCAGCATCCATCGGGCAACCTGCCGTGTCCGACGCTTCAGTTGAGCCAGTCGAATCTCTGTGGCTCCGTGTCTCTGTGGCCCGTGGGCTGTGATGATGAAACACACTCTCACACTCGTCGTGCTGCTCGTCGTGTCCAGCGCCGTCTTTCTGGCCCAGGGTGGTCTTCCGATCCCGCAGGGACGCGGCGCCGGGGCCGGGCCGCTGCGCGGTCCCGTCCGCGATGCGCCGGAACGGCCGGCCGGAACGGCCGTGCTCCGCGGCAGGGTTGTCACCGCCGATACTGGCGCCGCCATCCGGCGCGCGCAGGTACGTGCGGTATCGCCAACCACCTCCGACACACGACTGGTGACATCCGACGCGCAAGGCAACTTCGAGTTCCGCGATCTCCCCTCAGGACGCTGGGAGCTCACGGCATCGAAGGCCGGATTCGTCACGATGCGGTTCGGTCAGCGGCGTCCGTTCGAGGCCGGGCGGCCCATCGAGATTGCCGACGGCCAGACCATCGAGAGGGTCAGCCTCATGCTGCCTCGCGGAGCGGCGATCACGGGGCGCGTGTTCGACGAGTTCGGCGACCCCGTCGCAGGGGCGCGGGTGCAGGCGATGCGGTATCAGGTGGTCCAGGGCGCTCGCCGGCTGTCGCCCGTCGGTGTCATGGGGCAGAGCGACGACACCGGCGCGTTCCGTCTGTACGGCTTGATGCCCGGCGACTACTACGTGAGCGCCCTTCTCCGGGCGTTCCCGTTCGACAATGCAGACGACGGGAACGGCTACGCGCCGACGTACTACCCGGGAACCGGCAGCGTGGCGGAGGCACAAGTGATTCCGCTCGTGGTGTCGCAGGAGGCCAGCATCAGCTTCGCGTTGCTGCCGGTGCGAACGGCTCGCATCTCCGGCAGGGTCGTCAATTCCATGGGCGCGCCCTTCAGCGGAATGATGATGCTCGTGGGGACCGATGACCTGCCGGGGCCACAGGCCTTCGGCGCGGCCAACCGGATACGCCCGGACGGCACGTTCACGCTGACGAACGTCGCGCCGGGATCCTACACACTCACCGCGAGCAGCGGGGGACCGGGCGGACGCTTCGGTGGCGACGCCGAGTTCGAAATGGGATCCCTCTCCGTCGCGGTCGCGGGTGAGGATCTCACCGGGATCACGCTTGTGACCAGCCGGGGCGCCACGCTGACAGGCGTTGTCGCCGCCGCGCAGGGAAGCAGCGCACGACTCGAGATGAGCGGCCTCCAGGTCACCGCGCAGGCCGTGCCGTTCGAGCGCGGGTTCGGTGCCGGGGTCCGGCCAGGCCGTGTCGAGGCCGACGGCACGTTCACGCTGACGAACCTCTTTGGCGCCCGTGCGATTCGCGTCAATGCGGTTCCGCAGGGGTGGATGCTCGACGCCATCACGATCGCCGGCATCGACGTCACGGACACACCCGTAGAGTTCGGACCAAATGAAGCCATCACCGACGCGCAGATTGTCCTGACAGACCGCGTGACACAGGTGTCCGGGACCGTCGCGGGTGCCGACGGCAAGCCGTCGCGCGATTTCAGTGTGGTCGTCTTCCCGGATGACGAAACGAAGTGGGCGGCTCCCTCCAGGTACGTCAGGTCTGCGCGTCCGGATCAGGACGGTCTGTTCAAGATCACCGCGTTGCCCACAGGCAACAATTATCTGGCTGTCGCCGTCGATTACCTCGAGCAGGGCGAAGGCAGCGACCCGGAGTTCCTAGACGTGATCAAGGACCGCGCGACCCGGTTTCGTCTGAACCCGGGCGAATCGGCCACCGTCAATCTGAAGCTCGTGGAGCAGTGACGACCGACTTGCGCTACCCCATCGGACCGTTCGACGATCGCGCTCCGGTCACCCCCGACATGCGCGAGCCGGCAATCACGATCATCGCCGATCTCCCGTCACGATTGAGGGCTGCTGTCGCAGGCCTCTCTGGGGTACAGTTGGACACGCCCTACCGCCCCAATGGATGGACCGTGCGCCAGGTCGTGCACCACGTGGCCGACAGCCACGTGAACGCCTACATCCGGACGAAGCTTGGTCTCACGGAGCAGGAGCCCACGATCAAGCCGTACGACCAGGAGCTGTGGGCACCGCTGGCCGACAGCCGCCTCCCGGTTGACCTTTCGCTGATGATCCTGGATGGCGTGCACGCCCGCTGGGCGGTGCTGTGGCGTTCCCTCTCGCCGGACCAGTTCGCGCGGATCTTCCACCATCCGGAAATCGGAGTCGTCACCCTCGACTCGCAGTTACAGATGTACGCCTGGCACTCCCGCCATCACGTCGCTCACATCACCGCGCTCCGACAACGCGAAGGCTGGCTTGGTGGTACGTAGTGTCCGGCTTCAGCCGGACCCGTTGGTTCGTGTCTCTTTGCAAGCGAAGGCTGGCCTGCCAGCCGAAGCTCACACGATCGGGCCGTGTTCCCGTGAGCGAAGGCTGGCTTGCCAAGCCGTAGCTCGCGAAACCTACGTGTTGCCGCGAGCGAAGGCTGGTAGGATAAGCACCACATGCCGCCTCCCAAACCGAGAGACACACGAGCGCCTCAGGAGATTGGCGACGCGCTCGGCATGATCGAGACCCGCGGGCTCGTCGGCATGATTGAAGCCGCCGACGCGATGCTCAAGACGGCCAATG
>JBOGIR010000134.1:0-8742 GCA_050742335.1 Vicinamibacterales bacterium
TCACAGGGCCGGGATTCTCTGTCTTTGCACCGGGTTACGAGATGCAGGAGGCGGACGTCGTGCCACCCGACGGTCGCCCCTACGTCGATCCCACGGTGGTGCAGATGCGTCCGCTGAAGACGCGGGAGGAGCGGTGCCAGCACCGCCCGAGAGAGCCGTGGGCTTCCGGAGTGATTGTGCCGAGATTCGTGAAGGCGATTCAGGAGTACAACATCGAGCTTGACTGCTCGGGATTCGTTCGGGGGGTGCAATGACGGGTACACGTACGTGGATTGGGACACTGATTATCAGCATTGCTCTCAGCGGCTCTGCTGTTTCGTTAGGAGTGTCGACTCATCGTCTGATCAATGGGCAGGCGGCGCAGCTCTCCACGGATCTTGAAGAACGCCTTCACAATGTCGGATTTACCAGTGGTCTCGCAAGTACCCTCCGGGATGGGACGGGTGAGCGTCGTTCAATTCTGCGATGGCTTGAAGAAGGCGGCGTTCGCGAGGATGACCGTTCCCGCTTCATGTGGCATTTTCACGACCCGTTGAAGTCGTGGGACACCGCGGGTCTTGATCTGGGACTTCTGCCCTTCGAGTCATCGGTGCGTTGGATGCAGGATCCGGATCAGGCTGGCCTACTTACCGGAGGCTCCTGGTCGTGGCGTGATGCGCGGCGGCTCCAGTACGAGGCGCTCACGGAATCTGATCCCGTGCAGCGCGAGGTGCTGTGGGCGGATCTGTTCCGCGCACTCGGTCAGCTCATGCACCTTGTCGCGGATGCGTCGGTTCCCGAGCACGCACGAAACGACCCGCATGTGCTCGGCGCGCTGAAACTGGGGAACTCCTACGAAACCTGGGTCAGCAGTCAGCACGAGGGGGGCACGCCGCGTGAGGCCCAATTCGTCGCCAGGTTCCTGTCGGCGCCAATCGGATTCTTTCCCGACATCCTCGCCATACGGCCGCCCACTGGCGAAACGCTCGCTACAGTACCAGTGGCGCGACTCATCGATGCCGACCGGTACGATGGCACCAACCCGAACGCAACGGTGGACGCCGCCGATCCCCGCGCCCCAACGGGGGTCGGTCTGGCCGAAATCGCGAACGCCAACTTCTTCAGCGAGGATACGCTCCGCGGCCAGTATCCTTCTCCAATCAACGCGGGGTTGATTCCCGTGAACCTGGTCACGCCCCTGGGCCGGGTTCGGCGCTACTTCTCGCGTCCGGCCGGGCAAGGGCTGCTGCCGGCAAACCCTCTCCGAGCTGAATGCGCCGCGGACGCGTTCCACCTGCGAGGGGACATCGTGCAGCCACCGCCGTATCCCTGTGTGGATGCCGTGGTGTGGAACCAGGTGGCGGCGCACATGCTGCCGCGCGCAGTGGGCTACGCGCGTGGCGTGCTCGACTATTTCTTTCGGGGCTCCATCGCCGTCACCAACGTCAAGTGGGATGGCGGCGGCGTCCGCATCCGGGTGCAGAACACGGGCGACGAGGAAATGGACGGCGCCTTCGAAGTCTACGCTCGCCACAATCCCGGAACCGCGGGCGAGAGGCGAGTCAAGCTGACGACCCTCGGCAGCGGCGAACGCGTACGCCTCGAGCCGGGCGACGCATGGGTCGTCCCGATTGCCGTGCCAACGTCTGCCGTTCCGACTTCTTCCCACGTGTTGATCTTCAAGGGGCGTCTTGGCCTCGAGGAGGACGCCGTCATAGGGCAGGTCTTCACCGTGCCGCACGTCGAAGTCCGCCAGACCATCTATCAGGCGGACGTCATGCCTGTCTGCAGCAGACAACCAACACGCACGACACAACCACCCTACAACCCGGGGTCCACGCTGAGTATTCGCTCGGACTCGATGCGCTGTGAATGGCATCTCATCAACCACCGGGCGGCGGGCACTCTGGTGACCAACACCCCTATCGACCCGGTGACCAGCCGCGCGGAGCCAGTCATCGAACGGATCGAGGCACTCTGGGCCGCAGGGCTCTCGCCAGGTCCGGCACCGTTGGTACTCGACGGCGCGCCGGTCTCCGGTGCCTGGCAGCGTCTCGGGACGGAGCCGGATCCAACGACGTTCGAAATCGTCGACCCGACGGCGCGAAGCCGCTCGTCCCTGTATCTGATGGTGTCCTATAAGAACGGCGGCGCGATCCAGGCACAGATTGCGACCTTCAGTACGGCGATCTCCACGCATGGCAAATCACAGTGGCTCGACTACACGACGCCGGCAACTCCCAGATATCTCGTGACCTCCGCCCGCGGTGTGGGCGCGACGGTGGCGTACAACTCGGAAGTCACGAGTCAGATGAATTACCCGCTCTTCGAGCCGGTGACCATCGGCGGACAACCGGTTCCGACCGACACTCGCGTGCCCCGTTCATTCGGAGGCGTCAACCTCACCGCGGGTCTGTCCGTCAGCGCCTCGAACTACAACGACAATGTGAACGACCACTTCGAGATCTTCACCGACAGGGAGGCGGCCGACGCGCTGTACGCGGCGATCGAGCCGCTTCAGGGACCGCATCCGCAGGGTCCGTTCTTTCCGTGGGTGGCGGAGGTCCGGCGCGCGTATCAGCCGAGGGAACGCGAGTTCCTGCGGGCGTTTGTCACGGCGACCCCCGAGCCGTACTCAATACAGCTCGCGGCTCGGGATGCCACCAGGGAATAGTGGAGACTTGACGCTCAGGCTTCTTCCGCGACCTCCTGGCCGCGTTCCGCCTTCGCAGCCGCAATGATCTTGCTCTGCAGATGTTGGGGCACCTCTTCGTAGTGGGAGTACTCCATGTGATACGAGCCCCGTCCGCCGGTGGCCGACGTCAGATGCTGCTCGTAGCTGAGCATCTCGGCCATCGGCACCTGGGCGCGGATCACGGTCATCGCTCCGCGCGTGTCCATGCCGGCAATCCTGCCGCGGCGGCCGTTGAGATCGCCCATCAGGTCGCCCGCAAAGTCGCTTGGCGCGTACACCTCGACTTTCATGATCGGCTCGAGAATCGTGGGACGCGCACGGGTCATCGCGTCCTTGAAGGCCAGTGAGCCGGCCAGCTTGAAGGAGAGCTCGTTCGAGTCCACCTGGTGGTACGAACCGTCGAACACCGTGGCCTTGAAATCCACCATGGGGTAGCCGGCGAGAAACCCTCGCATTCGCGCGTCCTGGATGCCTTTCTCGACCGCCGGCACGAACTGTCGCGGAATCGAGCCGCCGAAAATGTCGTCCTCGAACTGAAAATCGCTGCCGCGGGGCAGCGGTTCCACACGGATCTTGCAGTCGCCGAACTGACCGTGCCCGCCCGTCTGTTTCTTGTGGCGACCGTGCGCCTCGGTCGACGCCATGATGGTTTCCCGATACGGAATCCGGGGGGGCTTGAGGTTCACCTCGACGCCGAACCGGCGCTTGAGCTTCGCCACGGTCACTTCGATGTGCATCTGACCCTGGCCCGAGAGCAGCAGCTCGTGGGTCTGCGGATCGCGGGAGTACCCGATCGTGGGATCCTCTTCGCGCAGCCGCTGCATCGCCGTGCTGATCTTGTCCTCGTCGCCCCGGCTCTTCGGCTCGATCGCGTAAGCCAACACCGGCTCCGGGAACTTGATCTCGGCAAACCTGACAGTGCTGGTCTTGTCGGCCAGAATGTCGTTCGTGCGCGTGTCTTTCAGCTTGGCGACCGCCCCAAGGTCGCCCGCCTTCAGTTCCGGAACGTGCGTCTGGGCTTTGCCCTGAAGCGCAAACAGGTGGCCAAGACGCTCGGGCGCGTCCGCCCGCATGTTGTGCACGGTGGAATCCGACTTTAACGCCCCGGACACCACGCGGAGCATCGTGATACGGCCCGCAAAGGGATCGGCAATCGTCTTCCAGACAAAGGCCGTGGGCGCACCGCGGTCGGACGCCTTCACCGAGGTCTCGGTTCCATCCTTGGCGACGGCGGGAAAGTCACGCTCGGCCGGGGAGGGCACGTAGTCAACGATGGCGTCGAGCAGCCCCCTGATGCCGACGACATGCAGGCCCGAGGTGCAGACGAGCGGGAACAGCCGGCCGGCCACCGTGGCGGCGCGTAACCCCGACACGAGCTGGTCCTGCGAGAGCGTGCCCTCTGCGAAAAACGCCTCCATCAGGCTGTCGTCGGCCTCGGCGACTGTCTCGATGAGCTGGTCTCGCGCGCGCGCCGCCTTGTCGGTCAGCGCCGCCGGGATGTTGCCCTCTGTGACGGTTCCGCTGCCGTCGGTCGCAAACGTGAACGCCTTCATCCGAATGAGGTCTACGACCCCGGTGAAGCCACGCTCCTCGCCCAGGGGAAGCTGAATGGGGGCGATCTCGCGCGCACAATCGCGGCGCAGCGATTCAAGGGTTCGCTCGAGGCTGGCGCGGTCGCGCTCCAGGCGATTGACGACGACGAGTCGCGGAAGGTTGAGGGCGGCGGCCTCCGACCAGAGCTTCTCGGTCTGCACTTCCACGCCGGCCACGGCGTCGACGACGGCAACGGCCGCTTCGACAACCCGAAGCGCGGACTGCGCGTCGGTGAGAAAATTGGCGAATCCGGGCGTATCGATGATATTGATCTTCGTGTTGCGCCACTCGGCGTGGGCCAGACTGGACGCGAGGGTGTGCTTGCGGGCGATCGCTTCTTCGTCGAAATCGGTGACCGTCGACCCGTCGTCGACCTTCCCAAGGCGGTTGACGGTTCCGGCGCCAAACAGCATCGCGGAGACAAGCTGGGTCTTGCCGCATCCGCCGTGACCGACCATGGCCACATTGCGGATACTCGTCGCGTCGTACACCTTCATATGGGGTAACCCTCCTGACCGCTCACCAGCCAAGGGTCTGCCCTTGATATCCCGGTGAGAAGATACCCTTGGCTGGTTAACAGTATCTTCTTGGCGCGCTTCGCGCGCCTAGGACCGCTATACGCTCCACAACGCGCGGGCAAGATTCGCGTTTGGGACCGTGACCGTATAGCGGCCCTATCACGGACCCTGCCTTCGAACATCCCGGATATCCCGCAGCGTTGCAACGGACACAGGATCCTCGCCAGAGGCCGTTCGGTGGTCCAAGGTCGTTGCGGGTTGGAACCCCGGCCGGGCCTCGCGGGCTTCGACCCGGCGATGATGTCTGCGCATCATAGTCACCGGACCGGATGGCTGCAAGACGCCTGGCCACGCGAGGCCTCATGCGGGCCGGCGGTCGAGGGACACAACCTTGGTATTGTACATTTCTGTATGCCATCTTTCTTGTTAGAACGTATTTGTAGGAACGACGCCGACCCCCCGGGGCGGCACGCCGAGGCAGTGCACGTGATTCCCGCGCCGGCCCCCCGCCCGCCGGCCATCGGCGCGGCCGTCCCGCTGTTGCCGTCGTTGCCAAGAATCAGACATGTTTGTTGACACAATAAGCACATAGGACAAAGTTGTAGTAATTGGTCAGGCGCCTGTGGTTCGCTGATCGACCGATTTCTGGCCGAAATTTATGAAATTGGTCCAAGGCTCCCCGCCACCCCGCTGGATCCCATCTTGCTGAGAGCATGTTGACGCCCGTGGTGGCATACGGACGTCGTTCCCACGTTCAATTCGAGATCCTGTCGCGGCGTGCGCGCACGGAAGGGCGGCCTTCGGTTCCACGTGTGGGGATGGCTGGGCGACGTGCCCGACTCAACGATTGTTGACCAGCGAGGTGAGGAATGAATCAAGCCGACACTGCATGGATGTTGATCGCGACGGCACTGGTGCTGTTGATGACCCCGGCACTCGCGTTCTTCTACGGCGGGCTGGTGCGCTCCAAGAATGCGCTCAACACCATGATGATGAGTTTTATCTCGCTGGGGTTCGTGGGCGTGCTCTGGGCCCTCGTCGGATATTCCCTGGCACTCACGACCGGCAATAACTGGCTTGGCGACCTGTCGCTGGCGTTTCTGAATGGCGTCGGGCTGGAGGCCACCGGCGCCGTGGTGCCGATCACCATCCCTCACGCGCTGTACATGGCGTTCCAGGCGACGTTCTGCATCATCACGGCAGCTCTCATTTCCGGCGCCATCGTGGAGCGGATGCGGTTCTCCGCCTATGTGGTCTTCATCTCCCTCTGGTCGGTGATCGTCTATGCGCCGCTGGCGCATTGGGTATGGGGCGGCGGGTGGCTGGCGGATTTGGGTGCGTGGGACTTCGCAGGCGGGACCGTCGTGCACGTCAACGCGGGCGCGGCGGCGTTCGCGGCGGCCCTGGTTGTCGGCAGGCGTCAGGAATACCCCTCCTCGTCCCTGCTTCCACACAGCGTGCCGCTGACGCTCCTCGGCGCCGGCCTGCTCTGGTTCGGCTGGTTCGGGTTCAATGCAGGCAGCGCGCTGGTCGCAGGCCCGATCGCCGGGCTCGCGTTCGTGACGACCATGCTGGCGCCGGCGGCGACGCTCGTCGTCTGGACCTTCCTCGATCTGATGCGCTCGGGAAAACCGACGGCGGTGGGCGCCGCCACGGCCATCGTCGTTGGCCTGGTCGCCATCACGCCCGCAGCCGGGTTCATCAGCCCGATGAACGCCATCTTCCTTGGCGCGATTGCCGCAGTGCCCAGCTATCTCGCGCTGGTCATCCGCGCGAAAACGTCCCTGGACGATTCGCTCGATGTCGTGGCGGCTCATGGCGTCGGTGGCACGGTAGGGGCGCTGCTCACAGGCGTCTTTGCGGAGAAGAGCCTGAACGGGCTGTTCGACGGGGCGATTGCCGGCAATCCGGCACAGGTCCTGATCCAGGGCGCCGCCGTGCTCACCGCCATCGTGTACAGCGGCGTCATGAGCGTCGTCCTGTTGAAGCTGATTGCTCTTGTCATCCCGCTGCGCGCGACTGCTGACGACGAAAGCGTGGGTCTGGACATCAGCCACCACGGTGAAGAGGCATACCTCCATACTGGCGGGGCGACTCCGGCGCTCTCGATGGCCAAGACCGCAGTTACCGTGCAGCCGGTGCTCAATCCAATCAACGGCGACGCGTAGTGTTCGAAGAACGGTTCGCAATCCGAGGGAGGGCAACGTAGATGTCGTTTACTCACGCAACACGATATGGATGCTCGTCGGTGATGGCCCTTGCGATGGTCACGTTCCTTGCGGCGCCCGCATCGGCACAGAATGCGCCGGCCGATCCGAATCCCGGCAAGGTTACGGTGACCGCAGGCATGGACCTGCTGAATCAGTACATGTTCCGTGGGATTCGGCAGAATGCCACGGAAGTTGCGATGTGGCCGTACGCGGACCTCGGGCTGGCGCTGTATTCCGGTGACGGCGGATTGAAGAGCGTCGGATTGAATCTCGGGAGCTGGAACAGTCTGCACACCGGCGACACTGGATCCGACGGTCCGAGCGGGAAGCTGTGGTACGAGGGCGACTTCTACGCCACGCTCGGCCTCGGCCTTGGTGGCGGCGTGAGCCTCGGCACGACGTACACCGCGTACACCAGTCCGAACAACATGTTCAGCACGGTCAAGGAAGTGGCGTTCAAACTGGGTGTGGACGACAGCGCGTATCTGGGCAGGGGCGCGCTCAGGCCCTACGCGTTGGTGGCGTTTGAAATGGACACGGCGCCGGGCCTGGGTCAGGCGGATGCGGGAGAGAACGGCGGCACCTACGTCGAACTGGGTGTCGCACCTGGGTGGGCGGCCGAAGCGGTAGGCCTTGCGTTTCCGGTGAAGGTCGGGCTGAGTGCCGGTGATTATTACGAACTGAACGGCGTCGACAACAAATTCGGGTATTTCAGCATAGGGGCGATCGCGACGGTTCCGCTCGGCGGTACTACCAGCTTCGGTGCCTGGAACGTCCATGGAGGCGTGGAGTACCAGAGGCTCGGGGACACGACTGCAGCCATCAATTTGGATGACGACGGTCGGCCCCAAGACAATCAAGTCATTGCGTCGTTCGGGTTCGGCCTCTCCTACTAGGAGGACGTAACGACGCTTGACACCACCTCTTGACGCAGAACCTCGGGGTCGGGTCCGGAATTCCCGTGGATCCGACCCCTTTACTTTCGCCCGGAGCGCTTGACATCCGCCGTCGCAACCGGAGATGTTCGCCTCATGTCCACGACGCAGCCTGGCGCCGGCTCCACCATCAAGGTGGCGCTCGACGTGGCACGCGAGGAACTGCGCGGCGAAGTAGCGCGCGGCGCGGGTGGTCGGGCGGCCCTCGAGCAGCACGCCGATCGCGTGGACGCGCTGCTGCGGGCCCTGTATGTCGAGGCCGGCGGCCCCGAGCGCCCCGCGGCGGTGGTGGCCCTCGGCGGGTACGGCCGCAGGCATCTGTGCCTGCACTCCGATATTGACCTCCTGCTGCTGTTCGGTGGCCGCATCGGCCCCTCTGAGGAACGGTTCCTTCGCGCGTTCCTGCATCCGCTCTGGGATGTGGGGGTGGTGGTCGGCCATCAGGTGCGCGAGCTGGAGGAATTCGCGGATCTCGAAACCGACAACCCCGAATTCCTGCTCGCGCTGCTCGATGCCCGCCTGGTAGCCGGTGCCCCCGCGTTGTTCGAACGCCTGGGGGCGATGTTCCACACCCCTGCCACGCATGCCTACATTCTTCGGTCGCTGCTGGCGCTGATCGAGGAGCGGCATGCCCGGTTCAACGCAACGCTGTATCAACTGGAGCCGGACGTCAAGGAAGCGCCAGGCGCGCTTCGCGACTTGATAGCGGCCCGCACGATCGCGGCGCTGACCGATCCGCTGCTGCTGCAGCGCGGCCCCGCCGATCCGGGCCGGTTCGAGGAGGCCGAGGACTTTCTCCTGCGGGTGCGCTC
>JBOGIR010000135.1:0-11143 GCA_050742335.1 Vicinamibacterales bacterium
CTCCCCGTACCGCTTGGCCGCAGCGAGGTCGTTGCGTAATTGCTCTGCCGTGCGGCGCGGGCCGTACCCCGGCGTATCACGCTGAATCCGCCACCCCTCCTGCAGCGGACCGGCATCCACGACGTCGAACCCGAACTCATCGAGCAGACGCGTTACCGCCATCTTTGCTTCGGCGGCGTCGGCAGCGATGACGAGTGCCCTCCGGTCCTTCGTGCCAGCGGGCCGCCCGTCGGTCGTGAGCTGCGCGGCGTAAATGTGGTTGAACGCCTTGACGACTTTCGCTGTCGGCAAGAATGCCTGGAGGAGTTCGGAGGTCGTGGTCGATTCGTTGTCGAGTTCCGGGATGAGGCCATCACGCTGGGGGTAGTAGTTCATCGTATCGATCACGACTTTCCCGGCGAGTGGCGCAACGGGCACCGTACGGAAGTGCCTCAGCGGGATCGTCACGACGACAATGTCCCCCGCCGTCGCTGCCTCGACCACCGTTGCCCCGCGCGCGTTCGGGCCGAGTTCGGCGACGAGCGCGGTCAGAGTGTCCGGCCCGCGTGAATTGCTGATGACCACGTTGTACCCGTGTGCGACCGCCAGGCGGGCGAGCTGGCTGCCGATCTTCCCAGCGCCAATGAGGGCAATGGTCGTCATGACTAATGACTATATCCTTGCCGACCTCGACCACCGTCGGAGACGCTTCCATTCCGGCACGAAGCCACACGCGAATCGCGGTGGCGCGCGCGGCGAGGCGCGCGCGGGACCAGACACACAGACGGGATGCGTACGGCTAGGCTCCGTCGCCAAAGCGTGGCTCCGATGGCTGCGCCCGACAGGCGCCCGTGAGAAGGCGCGCCCCGAACTGCATCGGGACCGTACGACTCGGAGTCGTCGGCAACTGATCGGTCACAAGGCGGTGGTCAAGCCAGGCCGCCGGCCCTGGTCGCGCTCTGCCTGGCGTACCCACCGTCGCAAAGCTTCCGTCGTGCATCTCCGTCGCTGCCTCGACCACCGTTGCCGCGCGCGAAGTACAGCATCTGCTTGCGTATAGGTCGTGCAGGCGTATAATCGCCGCCACGTCGGAGACCGAATCCTTCAGTTACCGCGCGTCCTGCTCTTATCGACTCGTCGTTTCATCGTGGGTCGTTCGGGGGTGAACTGTTGACGCAAGGAGGATTTCATGAACGCACGACTCGTCCGACGACTCCTCATCGTGGGCGCGTTCCTTTTGGCGCCCGCTGCCGGATTCGCACAGGAAGCGACGCTTAGCGGCACCGTGAGCGACTCCACGGGTGGCGTGCTGCCGGGTGTCACGCTCACGGCCGTACACGAGGCTTCGGGCAATACCTTCGAAGGGGTCACTGACGCGCGGGGAGCCTACCGCATCAGCACCCGCGCCGGCATCTACCGCATCACCGCATCGCTACCCGGCTTCGCGACCGTCACCCGCAGCGGACTCGAGCTGCTGGTCGGGCAGCAGATCGTCGTGAATCTCCAACTGGCGCCGGCAGCGGTGCAGGAGTCGGTCACCGTCACCGGCGAGGCGCCGCTCGTCGACTTCACCACCTCCAGCCTGGGCGGCAACGTCGACCCGCGGCAGACGCAGGAGCTGCCGGTCAACGGCCGCGACTGGCTCGCGCTCACGGCGCTCGCGCCGGGGATGAGGGCCAACGCGGTCGACGTCGGACCGACGACGGGCGACAGGCAGACCAACCGGGAATACCAGCTCAACGTGGACGGCCAGGAAGTCTCGGTGTCGCAGGCGGGCGGCCGGGGCCAGCCGCGTTTCAGCCGGGACGCGATCGCGGAGTTTCAATTTCTCTCGAGCCGCTTCGACGCGACGCAAGGCCGCTCGACCGGCATCCAGGTGAACGCGATCAGCAAGTCGGGCACTAATACGCCCGCTGGATCTCTTTCGGGCTACTTCCGTGACGACAACTTCAACGCGGCCGACTTCATTGCCGGCAACGTGCTGCCGTACTCGAACCAGCAGATGAGCGCGACCTACGGCGGTCCGATCCTCCGGGATCGGCTCCACTACTTCGTGAACTACGAATACGAGCGCGAGCCGCAGACGATTACGTTCAACACGCCGTGGCCCACGTTCAACGTGCAGCTGACCGGCACGAGCCGCGTCGACATGGGCGGGACGCGTCTGGACTATCAGCTGGCGCCGAGCACGCGCGTCATGACGCGGTGGAACATCTTCCATCACACCAAGCCGTACGAGGGCGCCAACGCCGGCGGGCATCCGGCGGCCACCGAGCAGTTCAAGCGGCATAGCGACGAGGTCCTCGTCGCGGTGACGCAGGTCCTCGGGAGTCGAGTGATGAACGAGGTGCGCGCTGGATTCAACGCGTTCTACTACCGCACGCAGAGCAACGCCCACCGCGCCGACCACCCGGCGGCGGCCGGGGGCGTCGTCCACGGCGGCCCGCGCATCAGCTTTACGGGCTTTGGGATTCTGGGCAACGACAGCACGCCGCAGAACAACAGCTCGAACAACTACGTGGTGCGGGACGATTTCACCGTGTCGTTCAACATGCGGGGGCGCCACGACCTGAAGCTGGGGGGCGAGTACATCTACGGCATCACGGGCTCGAACAACTGCGCGACGTGCATGGGCCTCATCGATGCGCAGGGTGGGCCGGTTCCGACGAACATCGAACAGTTGATTCCCGTCTGGAACGACGTGACGACGTGGAACCTGGCGGCGCTGACCCCAATCACCCGGCGGTACACGTTCGGCGCCGGGCTCTTCCGCTATGCGTTCGACGAGCGCAACACCGCGGCCTGGGTGCAGGACGACTGGGCGATCTCGTCGCGGCTGACGCTGAACCTGGGGCTGCGCTACGACCTGGCCATGAACGTCTGGGGGAACTGGATCTCCCTGCCGCCGTGGCTGGAGGCGGGCCGTCCAAACGACACGAACAACATTCAGCCGCGGTTGGGTTTTGCGTATCGTTGGAATGACCGGACGGTCGTCCGCGGCGGATACGGACGGTACTACGGCGAGCTCCTGACGAACCTCGTCTCACACACGTTCCGCCAGGTGAACGTGGCGATCGTTGAAGTGCGGCCCGATGGCCGCCCCGATTTTGCGGCAAACCCGTTCAACGGGCCATGGCCTACGCAGGAACAGCTCGTGCAGCGGTTCTGTTCCACCGCGCGGGTGCCCGGATGCGTGCGGCAGGACACCGGCGGCGACAATCTCGTGCCCCCTCCGGCGTATGCGAAGCTGCCGTTCAGCCACCAGGTGTCGATCGGGATGCAGCGGCAACTGCGTGACACGCTGGCGGTGGAAGCAGATTACGTGTTCGTTGGTGGTCGAGACGAGCGCACCGTTCAGCGAAATGTCAACCTGACCTTCGATCCCGCCACGGGCGTCAACTATCCCTTCAGTGACATCAACCGGCGGGCGTTTCCCGATTGGGGCGTCGTCGGCATGAACGTGATGGGAGGCCGCTCGAACAACCATGCGCTGCAGACGGCGTTCACCAAGAGGATGAGTCAGCGGTGGCAGGCCTCGGGGACGTACACGTTTTCTGGTGTGTGGGATATGGATCCGATTCCAATCAGCGGGATCACGCGGGTGACTTTCCCCGTTGCTCGAGATCTCGGTGGGGAGTACTCGCTGGCGATCGCCGACCAGCGCCACCGGACAACCCTCAACGGTATCTGGCAGGTCGGGTACGGCTTCCAGTTGAGTGGGCTCTATTTCTACGGTTCCGGTCAGCGCTTCAACCGCACCTACGGCGGCGACGCTCGCGGTACCGGGGCGAGCGCGGGAGGCGGCGGACGCCTCCGTCCCGACGGAACCATCGTCGCGCGCAACAGCTTTGTCGGCGCGCCTATCCACCGGGTGGACCTGCGCCTGCAGCGGCGGTTCAACCTCGCCGGACGCGTCGCGATCGATGGGATCGCGGAAGTGTACAACCTGTTCAATCACGAGAACCAAGGGTCGTACACCGTGCAGGAGAGCAACAGGAACTTCGGGCTGCCGACGCCCAACGCGAACGTCGCGTACTGGCCGCGCATGTTGCAGCTCGGGTTCCGCGCGACGTTCTGAGGAACCAGCTGGTAGTCGGTAGTCGGTAGGTGGTAGTGGTTGGTAGCAACACTGCTACTGGCTACCAACTACCGGCTACCGGCAAGCAAGCGCCTACCGCCTCGCGGTGGTGCGAGCTGCCGACCTCACCTCGACCACGCCGATCTTGTTGACACTTTGTCCACTCTACGGTCGACGGCGGTCTGACCGGCGATCCGGATGTTGCCGTTCCTGTCGGGCATCATGTGGCGCACAACGCCGCCGCCAGACGGGATAGGTCCCGCACCGACAGACGCCCATCATTGGAGGTGCTTCTTAGCTCTCAAGATGGATTCGCTACACCAGGAGATGTCGACTGCTTTTGGTCAGGGTGACCGGCCTGACGGAAGCGAACTCGTGCTCTGGGATGGACTCGATCAGCCAGACAAGGAGGACGCCGTCCGCTTTTACGCCAGGAAAACCTGGCCCGATGTTCTTGCACACCTGCGAGGGCTGAAGGATGAACCCCTCTTTCGCGGCGCGTACTTCCTCGAAGAGTGGGCGGTCCTGCGCCCACCGGCGCTTGCCTACTACGCGCGAGCGCACTTCGAGTTCCTATCGGAGACGCTCGTACAGGTGCCACCCGATGAGGAGTTCATCTTCCACTTCCTTGGGCAGCTGTACCAGGTGTTCTATATGCACCAGGGAAGTCCGTTCAATCCGGCGCAGACGAATCTCATACGGCGAGTGGTTCAGCACATTGCCGAACGCGCGATGGAACCGGGCTTGTTTGACTACTATGGCGACGACATCTGGGAGTGGGCCGAAAAGGTCTTGGCCGAGATGGAAGCGCACCACAGCTAACAGTCACGGCCCGTCCCCAGCATCACGCATGTTCTCTGTGCGTTGGACTTCATTCCGGGGACCTGGATGTAACTCTGCGGCGAAAGATCCGTTAGTGACACATGGAGGCCGCCATGAGAACCAACCTGACGCTGCTGGTCGCTCTGCTCGTGCTAGCCGGCAGTGCAACTCGTCGCCTAGTTGAAGCGGAAGCGGATCGGCCCACATTACACGGATCTTCGCGCGATTCGTGACAGGAGAGGTCTGGCCCCGCGTTTACGCTAATCGTTCCGTCGCTGTCGAACTTACGCGAAAGCACAGGACCTGTCACTTCACGAACGCGCATAGTATGTACCTCCTGCAATTGGCACTGGATCTGCAGCCGGGTATCTCACTCATGTTCAACCTTTGTTCCGGTAGAGCCCGCTGGTGGACTGTCCGCTGCGCCGGGCTCATCGCAACGACCCTCGCGGCAGCCGCATGCGGCGGCGACGACGTCACTCCAACTGGGCCAGACACCGGGTCAAGCGGAAGACAGAATCGCGTGAAGCTCGAAGCGGTTGTATCCGACCGGGCAGGCTCCTGTCCGGCACTCCGATTCCGCGTTGGCGGGATTCGGGTCGAGACAAACACTGGCACCAACTTCGAGCTGCTGTGTGAGCAGATTGTGAACGGCCGTGGCGTGGAAGTGGAGGGCGCGCGCCTGAGCGGCGATGTTGTCGTCGCGCGGGAAGTCGAGGCGGATGAGGACGGACCTGCGGAACCGCAGTTTGAGGCCGAAGGGCCGATCGAGTCGGTCTCCTCTGCGGGCGACTGTTCGACGGTCTCCGGTAGACACGTCATCGTATTGGGGCTTCGCTTTGCCGCTGGCACTTTCACGCGATTTCGAGAGATTCCCAGCGGGTGTGCCGGTCTGGCGGTTGGCATGCCGATTCGAGCCAGGGGACGGCTCGACAATCCGTTCGCGCTTCAGGCGATCGAGATGGAGCACCGTCAGCCCTGAGCTTCTACCGCCGGGCGGCCAGTCGATCGACGCCAGCGATTACGAATGGTCGTCAACTACCATGTAGCCGAACACAGCGAACACCGAAATCCAGTACTCTTCGTCACGCCCGTCGCGTTCGCGATTACCGCTAACAGAGCATATACGAGACCCTGGAAGGTGGTCTGGCCGCTGCTACGGCAGCAGGATCCCAAGTTCCAGCACCTTGAGGAGGCGTGTTGGGAGGGAGAACGCGACGTGCCCAGGTTTCTCGAGCTCGGCTACAGGTTCTATTTCGGGGAGCCCTGGCGGTCTCGATAGGACTTCCTTTCCACCGGTGCCCACATCACTCGCGATGCCTTCTCGTCCCTCTAAGGCTGTGAGTAATACCCAGGGTCGGGCGGCGTGTCGTCCGGCGGAGGCTCGGGCATCGGCGCCGGCGTCGCGACGGCCGGATCCTGGATCTGCCCGACCATCGACGGGTGCAGAGTGCAACGGTAGGTGACCGCGGCCGCGTTTACCGCGATGGGCGCGCTCGACTGGCCCGGTGCGATCGTGCCGATGTTCGTCCCGTCATCGAGCACGATGCGATGGACCGTCGCATCGTTGTTCGTCCAGACGACGGTGGTCCCGATCGAGGCCTGGAGGGGATTGGGTGCGAACGCGCCAGTACCGCTGGTGCCGACGATGTTGATCGTCACCGCGGCCGGTGCCGGTGACGGGTCCGGCATCGGCATCGGCGTCTCATGATAATCGGATGGACCGAGTTGCCGTGTCAGCCCTGGTGCGGCGAACGGCGCAGCCGGCGAGGGGGAAACCGGATGGCGGTCCCCGCAGCTCGAGGATGCGGCAGCAACAATGAGCACCAGGGCGGCTGCGAGTTTCATGGAGAACGACGGTGCAACGTGGGTACCGCCCATAGTATGAGTGTGCGCGCGTGCGAAACGCGAGTCAATCCGTTACGTGCGCGGTAATGGCTTACAGCGGTCGTAACCAAGGAGACCGATGCGAACGATCGGCATGATCGGCCTGGGAATCATGGGAGGCGCTCACTGCCCTCAAGTTTCGCAACCGCCTTGCGGACCAGCGAAACTAACCGCTCGGACAGTACGCAGCTTCCTGGTCAGGCCTGAAGCGGCACGCACCGTGACTGAGGAAAACTGAGGTCGGGGAATGTTTCGACCGCGAAGGCCGGCGTCAGAAACGCATCGAGAAATTCCGTCACCTCAGTTTTCCTCAGTGCAG
Source organism: Vicinamibacterales bacterium (assembly GCA_050742335.1). Lineage (GTDB taxonomy): Bacteria > Acidobacteriota > Vicinamibacteria > Vicinamibacterales > UBA2999 > DATCJA01. The sequence continues at coordinate 7,086 of JBOGIR010000135.1, forward strand.
GCGCTCTGTTCATCACAAGGGCACGGTGTGGGAGGGCGGCATACGAGTGCCGGCCATCATCCGCTGGCCGGGTCGGATCCCGGCGGGCCGCGTGTCGGGCCAAGTTGGAATCACGATGGACCTGACGGGTAGTGGGTCAGTTTGAAAATCACCGGTCGGTTCGCCTCTGAACCAGCGCCACAGCAAACCCGACGATCGCGTAGATGACGCCATTCAGCGGAATGACCCAATGGAAGGTCATTCCGCTGAGTAGGCCCGGACAGGTGATAAGTGCAACCGCCCAGAGAAGCCGCTCGCTCAGGGGAATCTCGTAGTCTGGTGCGGTAGCACCAATCTTGTAGTCCGGTGCGGTGGCAAAGATATAGGCTGTCCAGCCGATTGCAATGCAGATCCCGGCGATTGCCCACTTGAGCATTCGTTGTCTCACGGTTCCGCCCCAGGCTTCAGCAACCTCGTGCTTATCCGGTTGTTTAAGCAGGCCACGATATGTAGTGTACGGGGCGTGCCGCACCCTCCGTTCCCGAAGAATTTGCGCGAGGTTCAGCGGCAATTCGCCACGGAGGAGGCCTGTCAGGACTACCTGGCACTGTGTCGGTGGCCGGACGGCTTCGTGTGTCCCCACTGTGGGCACCGGCGAGCCTATCCGCTTCGCTGACGGCCGCCCCTTCCCCGCTGCCGTGTGAGCGTTCACTTCGAGCAATCGGAGAGGCGCAGTGCGTTGGAACTCACGCTGCCGGTCCAGAGCCGCCACGCCTTCATACCAGTCATATCCACATTGAGACTTGACGCGATCGGTCGTCCTGCGAGACGGACTCTCAATTCTTCTGGAGGCGCAACGGCTTGCGTCGCAGTGGTGGACGCGAACTCGGCGGCGCGAAGTGGCACCGTGAACGTCGCTCCAACGGGGAGCGCGACGACCCAGTGATCGATCCGCCCCGCAATGTCCCTGGGCCCCGTGTATACGAGTTCCTCGACGTCCTGACTCCCGCTGCGTCGGAGTTCTATGACCAGTTCTCGTGGCAGGTACCACCGCCCGTTGGCGAGCACAATCCCGAGGAGGACGGCTGTATTGGTTTGACCGGCGTTCTGGATGCTCAGCCTGACCTCGCTGGATTGTTCACCGCAGCCGAGGATGAGGGAGAGCGCCGCCTCAGGTGCGGCAGGCGCTTGCATGAGAGCGAGCGCCACAAGCAGTGAGGCGCCTGAAGTCACAACAGGTTAGACGTCACCCGCAGCAATGTGCTCCATGACCGAATCGGTTCTTCGCCGGCCGCTTCAGCGCCTCGCTAGGCTGCCGCTTCGCCACCTTTCGGTCCGTAGAAGAACGCCTTACTGAGGAAAACTGCGGTGACGGAATTTCTAGAGTGCAACCGCCTTGCGGACCAGCGGAACTGACCGCTCGGACAGTACGCAGCGTCCTGGTCAGGCCTGAAGCCGCAGCACCTTTGCCGGGGTCGTCGTGGCAAAGTTGTGCAGGTCGCAGTCCGGCAGGCGAGCAAAACTGGTTCGATGCGTTTCTGACGCCGGCCTTTGCGGTCGAAAATTCCCTGACCTCAGTTTTCCCCAGCAAAGCAGTGGGTGTCGCTCGTGATCGTCCTTCGTCGATTCGGCTTCCCACCACTCGCGGCCCATCACGTCGCGGACGTAGAAAAGGCAGTCTCCGGCTCATGGGAGCCGGGCTGTCTCCGAGGTGGACTCATGGATCGATCCACCGTGGGCTCGGGAGCAGAGATCGGGGGCGCGGGTTTCGGATGGGCGGCGGTGTCGACGTCGGGCCGTCAGGCCGCGATGGATCGAAGAGATAGACGGTGCCGGAAATGAGGTGCGCCCGGTAGGCGAGCACGGGCGCGAGCTCGAGGCGGCCGAGCCGGCTGTTCCCGCCGAATCGTGCACGGAACGCCGGCATTTCCCAGTCCTCGAGGAGGATGTACGGGTGGCGACCCCGCACGCGCCACCACGCAAAGGCCCGATCCAGCCATGCCTGGTCAAGGGCATCGAACCGCATTGTCAGCCGCCCCGCGTAGTAACGGACAGGTCCGGCCTGCATGCCCGTCAAGACCACCGCGCCAGGCTCGGTCGTCTGTTCCACGAGCTGGGCGATCGTCGCGTAGCGCCGCTCGCCTTCGTTGCCCGGAAACACGTCGAGGTGCCACGTGGCCCCGAGCCCGTACGCACCCAGCGCGATCAGCAGGACGCTGGCCAGTGTTCGCCGCCGTCCGGTCGTCTCGTGCGCCGTTGTTCGAGGCTCGTCCTCTTTGAGCCGGCACGCGCAGACGACGAGCGTCGCCGTCCCAATCGCCATGGCGGGCCACGCCGGCAGCAGGAACCGCAGAAACCACCACGCCTCGAACGGCAAGTAGGCCAGATAGATCGCGACGACGATGGCCACCAGTCCCGCCAGCAGGCGCGCGCCGCGCCGCCCGTCGACCGTCGGCCAGAGGTGCCGAGCCGGCAGAACGAGTGCAGCCAGTCCCGCGAGCGCAAGCGGCGTCTGCGTTTCGGCCAGCCACGTGACGTATCGGACGGCATTGGGCCCGACATGGGCGAGTGAGAACAAGTCACTCGGCTGTCCGTACCCCGAGCTCAACGGGCTGCCGAAGAGCGACCGGTTGATTGCGGCGAGTGCGAGCCAGGCCGGCGCCGCACCCGCGGCAACGGCGAGCGCCGCGGTGGCGCGACTGCCGCGTGGCGACGGTCGCACGAACAGCACCCACGCGCCCGCCAGGGCCGCCAACGGCACCAGATTCGGCCGGATGAGCACCGCGAGCCCTGCCGCAACGCCCGCGGCGAGGTCAGCGCGCCGCGTACGGCGCAGGAGGAGGAGCGTCGTCACGGCCCAGGTGGCCGCCGCCGGTACGTCACTCATCGGTGTCTTGACCATCGCAAGCACGGTGGGACTTGTGGCGATCACCCAAGCGGCCCCGGCGCCGACGCGATCCGACACCAACCGGCGGCCAATCGCGAAGGTCATCCAGACGAGGAGCGCGCCGGACAAGGGCACCAGCAGGAACGCCGCCGCATGACCGGCGGCAAGCTTCGCCCCCGCCATAAGCCACGGCAGGCCTGGCCCGGTGATCGGGGCGATTGCGCTGCCGTCGTGCGTCGGGGCGTAGCCGAACGGGGTGAAACTCGCGATCGCGTTCGGCCATGGCGCCTCCTGCGCCAGAGACACGGCTACCGACACGCGCCCGGCCAACGCCAGATCGGCCTGCGTGACGTAGCAGAAGGCGTCAGGCCCGCCGGCTGTCCACGAGTTCGAGGCCGTCCCAACGACGGCCACAGCCGCTGCGCACGAGCCCGCGACGATCCGTGGTGTCAGCCACCCGCCAAGGGTGCGCATGTCCGCGCGCGCGTTCTCTATTCCCGAGGACCAGACGTACACGGCGGTGGCGATCGCGGCTAGAAGCAGCGGGCGCGCCAGGTTGGACGATCTGAAGGGGACGCCCGCGACGCTCAACGCGATCCCGCCCGTGAGGAACACCATGAGGGCGAGGAGCGCCGACATACACGCCAGCGCTGCGAAGCCCCACCGCATCCGGTGGACGAACCGGCGAGAGCGGGTGATACCGACGTCTGTCGTCACAGGTCCGATTGCCGGCTTTCTGCCCTTCGGCCTCGGAGGCGTCGGCGTTGCCGATGAACCCTCCGACCGCTTATGGCGGCGTCATTCTATCCGGACGGGACTGCGCGGGCGGCGAGGTTGTCGGTCGGCGGAAGAACCAGCAACGCAGAACGTGCCCACATCGCTCTGTTCTTGACCCCCTTTCAACCCACATAGTACGGTTAAGCGTTTGCGCGTCGGCCGCCAACCGTGAACGGTCCGAACGACCTGAACGACCCGCCTACGCCTTGCGCTTGCATACGTCCGGCGCAAAGCTACGGCGCGGCCTCGCCGAAGCTCGCCGGAAGACAACGGCGAGCGAAGGCGGGTCCGAACGGCCCGAACGACCCGCCTACGCTTTGCGCTTGCATACGGCCGGCGCAACGCTACGGCGCGGCCTCGCCGAAGCTCGCCGGAAGACAACGGCGAGCGAAGGCGGGTCCGAACGACCCGAACG
>JBOGIR010000136.1:0-15946 GCA_050742335.1 Vicinamibacterales bacterium
GCCTATTTGTGCGGTCGTGATGTCGGCAGCGTGTGGTCGCGGCGCAGGAAATCCTGAAGTGCTTTCAGCGGAATCAGACGGCGCCGTCCCACCTTGACGGAGCGCAACTCCCGCTGCGCCACGAGCGTTGCGACGGTGCGCGGACTCAACGAGAGTCGCCGCGCCGCCTCGTCAATCGGAATTGCGAGCATGTGTAGGTCGTCCATCATCTGTCTGCCTCCTGACGCAGCAGCCAGGCAGTATTGAGCCGCAACTCCATGTTGACTGTCACGCATGAGTGGGTTATAAGTTGGCACGAGTTTATTATGGGAACACGAGGTCCGAAGCCGGTTCACATAGGGCTGCTCCATATGTGGGAGTTCGAGTGGTTCAAGGCATTCCACTTACTCCGTGATAGGCAGCAGGCACCGACATCGCCGGATCGCGAGACGCTCGATCCCGAGTACGCCGAATCAGTGATTCAGGAGTTGCGCGAGAAGCCGCTAAAAGAAATCGTCGGCCAGGAGCCGCCCGCCGCCGACTACGAACCGACCAAGCCTGGCGATCGGCCGGGACTCCACATCTGGACGTCTTGGGCAGAGGGGATCAGGCAGAAGCACATTCAGATTGTTCGAAGCATGAAGCCGCGCGAGGTTCATGCACGCACGGAACGACGCGAGATATGGCAATCACTGTGGCAGGCACGCTCACGCAAGGCCGTGCTCGACGCGTGCAGTCGGTGGGGCAAGCTCGAAGATGTTGTCGGCCTGGGTTTCGGCGCCTTCCCCGCTCATGTTGAGGCGAACGCGACGGAGTTCCTGGCGATGACGAAGAGCAAACGATTTCCGAGGTCCCGCGCCGCGGACGATTCTCGGATGCTCTACTTGGCGCGGGGCATGGCTGGCGTGATGGCGGATGTTAGTCCGATGACCGGCATCGAGCGGCTTCGAAACATGAAGCATCGTCGCGGCGGCCCGTTCTGGAGCGAACGGGAAAAACGATGCGGGTGCTGGCGCTGCGTCGGACGCGACGTGGAAGGATGGAAAATCTAATGATTACGCACGACGGCAAAAAGTACCGGGGCATCTCGTACCGCGATGGAGCGTTCGTCTTTCGGTATACCGACGGCCAGGGGCGCGAGCACCGCATCCGCGTTCAAACCTTGCACGAGGCGCTCAAGCTGTATCACGAGAAGCGCGACATGAAACGAAAGGGCGGAATGCCGGCGCCTGTCGTGTTGCGGCGCGGAAAGATAACGTTTCGCGAGATCGCACGCGACGTGTTGGCGTACTCAGACGAGCACAAGCGGAGTGCGCGACATGACCACTGGCGAATGGAGAAGTTGCTTGAGTGGTTCGGAGATAAGCGGGCCGACTCGATCACCGCGCGCGAAATCGAAAAGAACTTCGAAGCTCAATCGTGGTCACCGGCGACTCGGAATCGGTACCGCTCGCTGCTCTCGCTCACCTATCGAATTGCAATCCGCAACGGCAAGTTGACCGACAACCCCGTTCGGCTCGTGCCTCACCATCCCGAGCGCAACGAGCGCGTGCGATTCCTCTCGCCGTCAGAGGAAAAGACACTCCGTGCAGCCATCCTTGAACGATGCCCTCAACGTCTCGGCGAATTCGAGCTAGCCCTGCACACGGGACTCCGGCGGTCTGAGCAGTACAACGCGGGGTGGTCGGATGTGAATTGGGAGCAGCGTGTCTTGACGATCCCCCTGGATAAAGGTGGCCGCGTGAGCCACGTGCCGCTCAATGACGGTGCTGTCGCTGCTCTGCGAGCCTTGCGGTTGACGACGGTGCCCACCGGTTTAATCTGCGGCGGGGTTGCGGGGCCGCGCGGGTGGTTCGAAGACTGTCTCAAGGCAGCCGGTGTCACTACGTTCTCATGGCACTGCCTCCGGCACACGTTCGCCTCTCGCCTCGTAATGTCTGGGGCCGACGTGCGGACCGTGGCAGAATTGCTGAGACACCGCACCCTCGCGATGGTGATGCGGTATGCGCACCTCGCGCCTGATTTTCGGATGGACGCCGTTCAGCGTATGCAGAAGAAGTTCAACGTGCCGCGGCGGACTCGCAGCGACCGAAAATCCGGCACCAGATCCGGCACTGCCGCTTCGAAGTCCGAGGCCCTAGTTCACTGATAAGTGCTTTAAGATCAACTACATGCCGGGGTGGCGGAACTGGCAGACGCACGGGACTTAAAATCCCGGGTTCCGAAAGGAGCGTGTGGGTTCGATCCCCGCCCCCGGCACTTATTGCTAGGAAATCCGCGAGTTCTTTGGTCGATGCGTGTTCACTGAAGCGCCCGAAATGGACGACTGATCCCGTTCTGAGCCTATCGCGCCGATGCTGCGACCTTTGCCCCGGGCGACCGCTTCGATCAACACATGGCGACCACACGGGAGTAATCCCGAGAAGTGACAACTCGGGTCGGCAGGAGCAGGCGGGTGCAGGGTCAGTTAGTTCGTCGGCACGAGGCGCTTCAGCTCCTCGCCCCAGTGCTGGACGACGACGATACTTGGCGGCGCCGCCGTCTGATCTGGTTCGCCCACCTTGACCATCAGAAAACGCTGGCCATCGGGCGACACATCGTAGGTGCGGCCGGGGCTTGTATCCCCGCCACCCACGAAATATTGACCCTCGACCTGCTTGGCGGGTGTTCCTGCCCTGAAGTTCGCGCCGCCCCCCTCCACCGTGACCCCGAACACCGCCCCGCCGCCTGGTGCTTGGTAGAAGAGTTCTCTTCCACTACGCGCCCACAGTGGCGTGCGGCCCCCGCCAGCGGAAACTAGCCAGCGGCCGCTGTTCACATCGGGAAACGGCCGCACGTAGATTTCGTCCTGCCCAGACTCGTTCGTCTGATACGCGAGCCACCGGCCATCGGGTGAAATCTCGCCGTTGCGTTCATTGAAGGCGGTCTGCACGAGCGGTTCGACTCGCCGCTCGCCTTGGAGCGTCAACACTTTGAGGTCCTGCCCGGTCGTCCGCACATCCTCCCGGAACACAAGGCGCGTCCCGTCGGGCGACACCGAGTAGGGTGCCTGTTCGTTGGGGCTCTCCGTGAGACGCTCAACCGTCCCTGTGCCGTCTGCGGCCTGCCAGAAGATATTGGCCAGACCGCTTCGCTCGGAACGGAACAGCAACCGCCGCCCGTCAGGAGTCCAGACGGGATAGATGTCCTGCGCTGGATCGAAGGTGAACCGCGTTAGCGCCTGTCGCGCGAAGTCCCAGATCCAGATGTCCCCCGTCCCCGAGCCCGTGGTATCGACGGCCAACCGCGTGCCATCGGGGGAGATACGCGGATATCTGTAGGACCGTGGCGGCGCGTTGAGCGGATCTTCGCGGCCCTGCCGATCCACCCACGCCAATGTGCGCTGGAACACCGCCGGCGGCGGGCCACCGGGCACATACACCAGGGTGCCACTGCCGGAGATGCTCATGTTGGGGACACTACCGACCTGCTCTAACACTGGAACGGGTGCCCCGAGCACCTCAAGCCGGTTGAGGTCGAAGCCGACCGCGCGCAGCGCACCCCCCAGGCCATACACCAGATGTCCGGTTGGCGCATAGTGCGCACGGCTGCCGCCGCGGAATCTTCTGCTCACGGGTTTTCAGATCGAGCACCGCGATCTGGGCGTCGTCGATGCCGGCACCGGTCGTGATGGTAAAAAGCACGGCCTGGCCACCCGGCAAGACCTCGGGCGACAAATGATCCATCTCGCCCCGGTCCCGGTTGGGTGTTGTCAACACTTCGGGTTCACCACCACCGGCCGCCACCCGAAACAGGCCTTTCGAGATGTCAGTGGTTGCGAAGACGATTGTGTCATCGGCACCCCAGCTCGCGCCTGCAGCACTGGCGTAAATTGGCGTCACCATCACAGGCGGTCCGCCGACAGTGGCGACCTTCATAAGGGCGAGATTCCCATTGAAGAAGCTAATCCATTGGCCATCAGGCGAGAAGACGGGAACGCGCGGTTCGCCCAGACCGCCGAGCGAAGTCGGCACGAGCTGGTCGAGCGCGCGAAGCAGGAGCGTCCTGTTGGCGCCGACATAGACGAGGCGCGTGCCGTCAGGCGAGATCGCGAGATCGGAACCGCCGCCACCGGCAAAGCTGAGGGCAATCGCGCCGGTCGGGTTCATCGTAAAACGCGCCACCTGAGGCGACGACGGACGCGTGAGCGTCCAGATAGCGAGGCCGGTCACGACGATCAAGGTGACAATGACCACAGCGAACGGCACCGGCCGCTGCCAGGGACGAAGCCGGGAAACGGCAACAGCGGGGGTTCCCACTGCGGCCGGGGGCTCCAATGCCTCCTTCAGTGCCAGGCGCACATCGCCGATGTCGCGCACGCGCTGCCGCGGATCTTTCTCCAAACAGCGCCGCACGAGGTTTCGCAGCGCCGTCGGCGTCTCGGGCGGTAGCGCCGTCCAGCGTGGTTCGGATTTCATCACCTCGGCCAGCGTCTCCGAGACCGTCTCGCCGCGGAACGCACGCGAGCCGGTGAGCATTTCGTAGAGCACGCACCCGAATGCCCAGATGTCGGCGCGCTTGTCGACCGGCTTCCCCTTCGCCTGCTCTGGGCTCATGTAGGAGGCGGTTCCGAGCAACACGCCAACGCCGGTCATCATCGCGGGGCTCGTAATGGTCGGGGAGTTGGACGTGTCAATCGCCGTTGACGCGGAATCGAGTGCCTTCGCGAGCCCAAAGTCGAGCACCTTGACGACGCCGTCCGGCCGCGCCTTGACGTTCGCGGGCTTCAGGTCGCGGTGGATGATGCTTTGCTCGTGCGCGGCTTCCAGCGCTTCGGCAATCTGCTTCGCGATAGGCAGCGCCTCGTCCACTGGAACGGCGCCTTGGGCGATGCGGTCGGCGAGGGTCGGCCCTTCGACCAGCTCCATGACGAGCGCCTGCACACCGTCTGCTTGCTCAAGTCCATAGACATGCGCGATGTTCGGATGATTCAGCGAAGCGAGGACCTGCGCTTCTCGCCGGAATCGCGCGAGTCGCTCGGGGTCCGACGCGAAGGCATCCGGCAGCACCGTCAGGGCATCGTCCCGCTTGAGCGCCGTGTGATGCGCCCGCCAGACCTTGCCCATGCCCCCTTCGCCGAGCAGGGCGGTGATTTCGTAGGGGCCGAGGCGGCTGCCAGCAGTAAGAGCCACGGCGAACGGCTGCAATTATAGGGGATGTCGTGGCGAGAGCAAATACGTCACGGGTGACGCCGCAGTGACCATCAATCCCCCGCGCCGCAGGTGTCGGATGGCCCACACTCACCCCGTGACGCGGCCCTGGAGTCGATTGCCTCGACCGAGAGCAGTCACGGTGGCCGTCGATGGTGCTGCCGGAGGGGCAGCCATCCAGGCGTCGAGGCGCGCCGCCGCTTCCCGCTGCATGGCCTCATCCACGATGGCGTAGCGCCGGTAGATCGACTCGGTCTTGTGGCCGACGATGGACATGGCGACCGAACGCGGGATACCGGCGCGCTCGAAGGTCCGCACCGCTGACCGGCGCATGTCGTGAATCAGCTTGCCGGGACATCCAGCCGCCGTACAGGCGTTCTTCCATGCCGTGCGGAAGGTGATGATTCGTTCACCGTTGCGGTGAAAGACGAACGGGCAGATCGTGCCGGCGGCCTTCAGCCGTTCGTGCTCGGCAAGCTGGCCCTTGAGAATCGTCTCGATGTCGGCCGTGAACGGGAACGAGCGAGCCTCGCCGTTCTTCGTCGTGTGCGCGTCCAACCGAACACAACGCCCGCCCCAGTCGATGTTGCGCCATTCGAGGGGCAGCACTTCGCTTGCCGTCCGCCAGAGTGACCTTGCAGGGGCCAGTTCACGCGAGGTCCACGCCGACGGCTTTTCACGGACTGTAAGCGTCCGCTAGTATCTCCCTCGGAGGGAGACATGGATCACGCAACCGCCATACGACGCCTGTACGACCTGATCAACGCTGGGGACATCGATGGTTTCGGCCACCAACTCGCCGACGACTTCGCCGAGCGCGAAGACCTGCCGGGCTTCCCGCCGACCAGGGCCGGCGTCATCCAATACTTTCAGATGTTGCTCGCAGCGTTCCCGGACCTACGCATGGTTCCGCAAGACGTGATTGCGAGCGGCGACAAGGCCGTCGCGCGCGTGCGGGTGACGGGGACGCACAGGGGCCCGTTCATGGGAATGCCTGCGACCGGCAAACGGGTCGAGGTGACACTCATCGACATCATTCGTTTTGGCGACGAGGGGCGGGCGCGTGAGCATTGGGGAGTAGTCGACCAACTTGCGATGATGCAGCAACTCGGCGCGATCCCGGCTGGGCCTCAAGCCTAGCTGTGTCCGAAGGCGACTTCGCGGAATCCAGAAGAAGCCGATCGAAGGTGTGGAGAGCGGGGACGAAAGCCGGCTTTAGCGCAATCCGCAGACTCGACTTGAGGCCTGTTCCAGAGTGATCGAAACGGATTCCGAAAGGGTCGTGCGGGTTCGATCCCCGCCCCCGGCACCAAATTCTTAAGGAATTCCCGAATTCATCGGCCGCTGCCTGTCGTGGACAGCGGCCGATCCAACTGACTGATCCCGTTTTGAGCCCGTCGTGCCTGTGCTGCGCCTTGCCGACCCCCGTCGATTCAACATGTTGTGACCTTCGGCCGGGTCGGCCGGATCGCTTCGGTCTTGTGGCCGACCATTGCCATCGCCGCGGAGCGCGGTACGCCGGCGCATGCGCAAGGCGGCGAAGCCGCGGAGTCGAATGGGGACCGTACTGAGTAGAATCAGCCGAGCTGATGGCGTTGCCGACCGGCGCTCGACTCGGTTCTTATGAAATCCTCTCGCTGCTAGGACGAGGCGGCATCGGCGAAGTCTATCTCGCCGAAGACACGCGCCTGAACCGGAAGGTTGCGCTCAAGGTCCTCTCCGCCGAATCAGTGACCGACGAGCGGGCGAAGTCGCGCCTGTGGCATGGCTTCGCCTCGGGGCCGGATCGTAGCATACCGGCGAAGTCTCGTTTATAGTCGTCAACCGTTCCCAGACCCAAGTCGCGAGGACATGATGCTCAACAAAGCGACCATTGCCACCCTGAGGGCCAACCTGCGCGGTGACCTCATCGAGCCTGGAGACCCGAATTACGACACGGCTCGGAAGGTCTACAACGGCATGATCGACCGCCGGCCCCGTTTGATTGCCCGCTGCGGTGACGTGGCCGACGTCATCACGGCCGTGAACTTCGGTCGCGACCACAAGCTGCTGGTCGCCGTTCGTGGCGGCGGCCACAATGCCGGCGGCCTGGGGGTCTGTGATGACGGCCTGGTCATTGACTTGTCGCCAATGCGGTACGTCCGCGTGGACCCGAAAAAGCGGACTGTGCTGGCTGGTGGGGGCGCGCTGTGGGGCGATGTGGACCATGCGGCGCACGCGTTCGGGCTGGCGGTCCCGGCAGGGATCATCTCGACTACCGGCGTGGGGGGTCTGACCCTGGGCGGCGGACTCGGTCATCTGACGCGTCAGTGCGGCCTGACGATCGACAACCTCCTGGCCGTCGACATCGTGCTGGCCGACGGGCGATTCGTGACGGCCAGTTCACGAGAGCATGCCGACCTCTTCTGGGCGGTACGCGGTGGCGGGGGCAATTTCGGCGTGGTCACGTCGTTCCTCTTCAAAGCACACTCCGTTCATACCAACTATGCCGGGCCGATGCTGTGGCCGCTCGAAGACGCCGCCGAGGTGATGCGCTGGTACCGCGGCTTTATCACGAAAGCGCCCAACGACATCAACGGGTTCTTCGCCTTCCTCGTCGTGCCTCCGGGACCACCGTTCCCCGAGCATTTACACAACAAGACGATGTGCGGCATCGTGTGGTGTTACACCGGACCCACGAAGAAGGCCGACAAGGTGTTCAGGCCCATCCGCAAGTTCAAGACCCCGGCGCTCGACCTGGTTGGTCCGATTCCGCATCCGGCTCTTCAGAGCATGTTCGATCCGCTCTACCCGCCGGGCCTACAGTGGTACTGGAAGGCCGATTTCGTGCGCGAGCTGAGCGACGAAGCGATCGCGGTGAACATCAAGCACGGCTCGCGGATTCCGACAATGCTTTCGACGATGCATCTGTATCCGATCAACGGCGCCGCGCGTCGCACCAAGAACCACGCCACACCGTGGTCCTACCGCGACGCCGTGTGGGCACAGGTGATGGTGGGAGTCGATCCGAGTCCGGCGAACAAGGAAAAGATCGTCGCGTGGGCGAGGGACTACTGGACCGAGCTGCATCCATATTCCGCCGGCGGTGCCTACGTGAACTTCATGATGGACGAGGGTGACGACCGCATTCGCGCCACCTACGGGAAGAACTACGGCCGTCTGGCGAAGGTGAAGAGGCGGTACGACCCGACGAATCTGTTTCGCGTGAACCAGAACATCAGACCGGCGAAATAGGCGCCGGTTTGCATCCCGTTGCTGCCCGGCGCGCCTTCTTCGTCGTCGCTCGATTCGCCGCGCGCAACCCCGATTCTTGCGATAGGATGCCCCCGCACGGCCCTGGTCGCTGGTCAAGGCGAGGGACACGGGCCTCACCCCTCAGGCCCCAAGCGTCCTCCACCGCCGCTCGCCAGTCGTTGTGTCTTCTTCGACGCGGAACGTGAGCGTCGCCAGCGCGCGGCCATCCTCGGTCTCGGCGGTCACACGCCACCGCCCGGGCATGAAGTTCGATTTCACCGTCGCTCCGCGAAAGCCGTCCGCGCGGCCGCCGACCACGTCGAGCAGAATGCGGTCGGTCGTCGTCCACGTGCCACGCGCTGGATCGAAGACATCCCACCGGATCACCACGCGGTGGCGAAAACCGGACGGCGCGAACACCCGCGCGAAATAGTGGAGGCGATCGCCGCCGCGCCGTTCGAACGGTCGTGAATCGCGCCGCCAGGGCGCCCAGACCGGCGGGTCCGCGTAGACCAGGGTATAGCCACGGCTGTCGCGACTGACGTCGTGGTAGATGCCTTGGAACTGGACGGACAAGGGCACTGGTGGAATCAGGCGGAGTACGTACAGCGCGCCAATGAACACGAGCACGCCTGCGGCGGGCGCAAACAGGCTTCTTCGTTCCGCCGCGCGATCAGGGCCCGGCGCGAGCCAGCGGGTCACCTGCCACACGACGGCGCCCGACGACAGCAACGACAGCAGGAATACCCGCGCGTCGATGCGTCCCACGATGATCGGAATGAAGTAGGTCAGAAACGACAGCACGCAGAACGCGTAGAGGCCGACTCGCAGCCGGTACCCGGCCCCCCGTACTCGTGGCACCTCGTTGACGACCATGACGCCGACGAGCAAGACGAAGAACACGGCGGGCCGTGACGAGGTGCTGCTTCTGAAGTAGAGGACGACGTACGCGCTGAGCAGACCGCCGTAGAAGAAATGGAGCGCCTCCACGCTGTACGGCCACCAGCGCGCCGTGAGCCCGCTCGGTGTCCACCGGCCCGTGACTTCCCGATGCTGGTAGACGAGCAGTCCGGTGAGACCTGCCAAGCAGGCAAGCTGAAACGCCAGATCCAGCCAGGCATCAATCCGTTGCATCGTGACGAGGTCGAAGAGAAAGCCGGCCACGAACGTGACCACACTAGATCGACGGCGCAGCACGAGGACATAGTATGTCCTGGATGGAAAGCCGTTAAGGGTCGGCGCCGCAGCGCTTCAGCTTCTAGCTCATTAGCGGGGCGGGCCACATTTATGGCAGCTTTGCACCACAGTGTCCGACAACGCCGATTCAGCGGCGCTATTGCCCTTCAATTCGGAGCAACTCCGGACCCTTCTCGACAAGCTGGATGCCGGGCTGGCGGAAGGCCGCGTACTCCGCGAAAAGATCGTGCGGACCATGCTGGAACGCCGCGACGCCTCCATGTGGCCGGACTACCCGCCGTCACGTACGCCTCGCTAGCCCGCTCAGCCGCCACCTGCACTAACAGCCCCGCGACTCGCTGCAGCCTGTCGATCGGCGGCCGGGTCTGCGGTCACCCTGATCAGGTCATCGTGGGGTCTCTTATCGGAGACGGCCGTCCCGTTCTGCAAATTGTCGGAAGGACATTGTTGCTCGGCGCCGCCCCGCAGCTACGCAGGCATTACACTCGAATGTATGAAACTTGGCGTTGCTCGTTTGTGTCTCGATTGTGACGAAGTGCATGACCTCGAACGCTGCCCGATCTGTGCCTCAGAAGTGTTTGTGTATTTGACGCGCTGGGTGCCGCGCTCCAACGGCCGCGTTGCCCACTCGACCCGGCCCTCTCCCGAGCGTCCTGAGGTCGAAACCTACCGCCAGATCACCGGGCAGCAGCCGAACTCCGGCAGGCGTCGGCTATTCGTCGGAAGTGCTGTCGGATTGGGGGTGCTTGGGATCGCCGGGTGGATCTGGCGACGGACTGCACGCGCCGGGCAACCACCGAGCACCGGCTCTGTTACGTCCGACAATCCATCCACCGAAAAGCCGCTCTGATTGGGACTGACAGGAGCAACGCGTGGCGTAAGGAGGCGCAAGGAGGTACATGGCAAGCTACGGTGTCTGGTGGATTGAACTCGTAGTCGCGCTCGTCGTCCTGATGTGTCTCGGAGTCGTCGCGAGAGAGGCCGCTGCGTTCATTGGTATCGCCCGCATTCGTAGGCGTGACGGAGGCATGCCGGCCCCTCGGACGAGAGAAGAGTACTTGCTGCTGTTCCCCAAGGCATGTCCGCGCTGCCTGTCGCGGCGCGGCAAACGGGTCACGGGCTGGCACCGCGATCGGTTCGGGGCAGCAGAATTTGTCGACGCGTGGCAATGCGCGGATTGCGCGTATGTCGCAGACGGCAAGCAGCTTCTTTCTCCCATGCGTGAGGCAGACACCACGGAACAGCCAGTCATAGCCAGGCAGCGGTGGTTCATCTCGCCAACGGAAGCCGAACGGATCGAACGTCCTCGCCTTGATCCTCCGGAACCTCGGCCGAAGACAGCGTGAGAGCCGACGACCGGGCGGTTATAGGTCCTCCCACGGCATGTCGTGAGTTAGCCCTTGATGCGATTTCCTCCCTGCGCAAGACGCGGGGAGATGCGCGCGGGTTACAGCCTCTCAGGCGTGTCGCGACTTGGCTCGTGCCTTGCTCTTTGACGCGGCGGTATCACCGGAGCTCGTCATGGAGACTCGGAGAATAGACGGGTGCGCGCGTTGGTCCGGGCGCCTCGAGACTTCGCCGACAGTGGCCGAGATCTCCGGTCAGAGCGACATTAGCGGGTCCCCCGGCTCCGACAGCCGCGTTCTTCTGCTGAAGGGTGGGTCACACCGCAAGGAGGAAGCTGTGAAACGCATGTACGTGTTCGGATTGACGATTTTGTGCGCGACCCTCGTATCCGCGGGGTGCGGCAAGAAGGTGCCGCCGGCGGCGGCCAGCACTGCGCCTCCGTCACCCGTCGTCGAGCCGCCTCCTCCAGCACCTCCGCGGTCGGCCGCGCCTGCGCCGGTAGCGACGACCTCGACGGCACTGAGCGACGAGGAACTCTTCGCGCAGAAGACGCTGGACGAGCTCAACGCGGAGCGGCCGCTTGCAGACGTGTTATTCGACCTGGATGAGTGGACGATCCGGGACGACGCGCGCGTCATCCTGCAGAAGAATGCCGACTGGATGCGGCGCTGGACGTCTACCCGCATCACGCTCGAGGGCCACTGTGACGATCGCGGTACCGGTGAGTACAACCTCGCGCTGGGGGAACGCCGCGCGCATGCCGTGAAAGAGTACTTGGCCAGCCTCGGTGTCACGCCAGACCGCGTCCTCGTGGTCAGCATGGGTGAGGAAACGCCCGTCTGCCGCGACACACATGAGGGCTGCTGGCAACAAAACCGGCGTGGCCACCCGATCATCACGGCGAAGTAGTGGCGACCGGGCGCTTGTTGACACGCACTGAGCGTCAAGGGGACCCAACGCACCAGATCTTTCTGGTGCGAGTGTACGAATACATTTGCCCGTAGCGGTGGATTGCTCAGCGTCGCCAGACTGAAAGGGGCGGCTGAGGCGGCGCACCACACCGACGCTCAGCCGCATCATTCGAGTCTGGCCCACGCGTTTTCGAACCGTCGTGTAACCGTCTGCTGGCCACGGCCTTCGCCGCGCCCCGTCTCACCGCCACGCCCCGCTTCACCGCCGCGACCTCTGCCACCGCCGAAAGTCATCGGTTGCCTGAGAGTGGACGCGCCAGGGCGTGCTCTTCGGCCAACAGGACGCTCAGCCCGCTGTGTCGTTTGGCCGGTTAGAATCAGAGTGATATGACTGAAGGTGCGACGGCCCGCCTGCCGATGGAGGAGTACATATGACTCGGGTCCTCACGTACGGGACGCTGGCGGCCTGTGTCCTTGGCGTACTTGGTGTCGCCGCGCAGCAGCCGCCGCCAGTCTTCCGAGGTAGAGGCGACGCGGTCCGCGTGTTCGTCACCGTGACGGATCGTGACGGCCGGCTGGCCACGAACCTCGCGCAGGAGAACTTCGAAATCCGCGACGAAGGGCGGCCCCAGCCGATCACGTTGTTCGACAACAGTCCTCAGCCGATCCGGCTCATCGTGATGCTGGATGTCTCGGGGAGCATGGAGGGCAACCTGCCGCTGTTGCGTGCCGCTTCACAGCAGCTCATTCAGCGGCTCCGCCCCGACGACCTCATGCGCCTCGGCACCTTCGGACATGCGGTCGCGATCAGCCCCTCGTTCACAAACGATCCGCGCGAGCTGCTGGACACGCTGCCGCGCGCGATTGCAGGCGACGCGCCCACGCCGCTCTGGCGCGCCATTGACGAGGCGCTCGACGCATTCGGCGACGGAGGCGAGGAGCGCCGCGTGATCCTCGTGCTGAGCGACGGCAAGGACAGCGGCCCGATCGACTTCCGCCAGCGGTACGTCAGCCAGGGAGAGGTCATCGACCGCGCGCGTGACGACGATGTGATGGTCTACGGCATCGGTATGCGCAGCCGGCCGCGCCAGAGACAATTCGGAATCGGTCCTGGAGGTCTGCAGGCGGCACTGCTCGCCGACCTGCCCGACCCTGGCCTCGCGCTCGTCGCGCAGCACGCCGGCGGCGGCTATACCGAGATTCGCTTCGGGCAGGACCTCGTCGCCGCCTTCGCCCAGGTGGCCGACGAGCTGCACAGCCAGTACCTCATCTCGTTCGCGCCGCCCAGACGCGACGGCAAGGCGCACGACATCGACGTAAGAGTCAATCAGCGAGGGTTGAAACCGCGCGCCCGGAGGAACTACGTCGCGCCGAAGGAGTGAGCGAGGCTCGTCGGCCTACTGCCCGCGGCCTCCGCCGCGCCCCGCCTCCCCGCCACGGCCGCCGCCGCCGCGCCCCGCGCCGAACGGCGGATACGTGCGCGGGTTGATCACGTGGCGCTCGAGGAAGAAGTCATTCAGCCGGGCCGTCGAGTCGGCGAATTCAGCAATACCCACGAACTCGTGCGGCACGCCGGCGAACTCGTGCAGTTCGCAAGGGATGTTGGCTCCGCGTAGCAGCCTCAGGAAGTCCTCGCTGCTTTCGGGACGAACGGTCGTATCCGCGAGCCCGTGATAGAGCACCGTGGGTGGAAAGCCCTTGATGTGGGTCCCCGGCTCCGCCTGTTTCCACGCCTCCTCGCTGCTGCCTTCCGGCATCGGGAATCCCTTCCGGAATCCCTCCCAGGCTGGCCCGGTCACCGCGTAGTAGGCCATGCAGACCGCGACTTGCGTGCCCACCCCAGGGTTGCCGCCGCCGCCTTCGTACTGTGACTGGTTCTGCGTGCCCGCTGCAAAGAGCGCCAGATGCCCGCCGGCGGAATAGCCGGCGACGCCGATGCGCACCGGGTCGATGCCAAGGCGCGACGCGTTCGCGCGCGTCCATCGGATCGCAGCCTTCACGTCCTCAATCTGCGCCGGCCATCGGGCGACGCCCGACAGACGGTACTGCACGGCCAGGTTGACGTAGCCGAGCGCCGACAGCGACTGCAACCGGGCCGCGAGATTGTTCTTGTTGCCGCCTGCGAAGCCTCCGCCATGACAATGCAGGATCGCCATGCGCTTGGAGGCCGCGCCAGAAGGCTTGTAGATGTCGCAGTGCAGATCGACGTCGCCTCCCTTGCCGAAGACCACGTCCTTTTCGACATTGGCCGCGTCGCGTGCGGGATTCGGCGCCGGCGCCTGACCCTGTGCCCGCGCCGTCAGCGCCGCCCACTCGCTTGCCGCGACGCTCGCGCCGAGCGTCCCGAGAAACAATCGCCGTGTCCAAGTCATCGTCGCCACAGGCATCTCCTGTCTCTCCGATCTCGAGCGCCTCCGCGTTCGAGGGTGGCCAATAATCGCACAGGTGCCGTGTGCTGCGGACTTCGGGTGGGGCAGCACCCTTGAGCCGTAGTCGCGGCCCTGACGGAACAAAATCTGCCAACCAGCAATCGGCCTCCCGCCCTCAGCGCGGAATCGCCAATGAAAACGGGATTTTGGCACGTTTCGGCCCGGAAGTTCCCGGCAGTGCGGTTGCAGCGCGCGACCCACACGTCGAACGCACATGCGCGGGCGAACTCCGGTGCATATCGGGCCGACCACTCGACTCGTCGTCGCTGTCATGACTGTCGTGTGCGCGGCGTGTGGCCGTCGAGGCGACACGCTGACGGGTCCGACCGACGCGCTTTCCCCAGCGACGCCGATCTCTCTCGGGGCGACATCGGACGTCGACATTCCCGTTGTCGAGTACTCGACGCCGGAGGTCTTCGTGGGCGCCGGTGATATCGCGTTGTGTACGACCGACGGCGACCACGAGGCGACCGCCCGGCTGCTCGATGCCATCGGTGGCACCGTGTTCGCGCTCGGCGACAACGCCTACATGTCTGGAACGGCCCAGGAGTACAACGACTGCTACGACCGTACGTGGGGACGACACAGACACCGAACACGTCCGGTTCCAGGCAATCACGAGTACGAAAGTCCCGGCGCCTCCCCGTATTTCGACTATTTTGGCGCGAATGCCGGTCCGCACGGTCGTGGCTACTACAGCTTCGATCTCGGAGGCTGGCACGTCATTTCCCTGAACAGCAACATTCCCGTATCGGCAGGGTCGCCTCAGGAAGCGTGGCTGCGCGCGGACCTGGCTGCGAGTCGCGCGCAGTGCACGCTCGCCTACTGGCACCATCCGCTGTATTCGTCGGGCAAACACGGCAATCAGGAACGCATGCGCGACTTCTGGCGCATCCTGCACGACGCCGGCGCGGAGATCGTCCTGTCGGCCCACGACCACACGTACGAGCGCTTCGCGCTGCAGGATCCGGACGGGCTGCCCGACGAAGCTCATGGCATCCGGCAGTTCGTCGTCGGGACGGGGGGAGCGAGACCGTATCCGTTCACCATCGTGCGTCCGAACAGCGAGGTGCGACTCAGCGCGCTCGGTGTGTTGAAGCTGACGCTCAGCCCGGCTGGATACGACTGGGAGTTTATTTCGGTTTCTGGAGCTGGCGATTTCGGGACAGGAACCTGTCACTAGGCTCAGGCCCTGGTGAGGCGACGATGTCGGGCGCGAGCGGCGCCACGTGCTGCCGCACGATGGCGCCCCGTTCGCGGGCGAACCGTGTGAGGAATGCGATCGCCTCCTCGAACGTGTCGTCCGAGTGCGGCGTGCGGGGGTCGGCGAGCGCGGCCTCTCGGATCTGCGCGTACTCGCGCAGGATTTCTCCTTCCAGCCATCCGCACGGCGGGTCGCTCTTCGGCGCCGGGCACTGCCGGCTCGACGGCGCTGTCATCTCAGGCGTCCCGGCCGGAGGACCAATCGACGCCGCGATATCGACCAGCGTTCGCAGGTAGGCCTCCCGAAGGTGCGGCGTCGCCCAGATCTTTCGCGCGAGCACGTTGGTCTCGACGTTGTGCCAGGGCGGAGGCGTCTCCAGATGCTCGAACGCGAGATCCTGGTCCCACACAATCATCTGCGAGTGGCCCGTGTTCTTGAAGCGGTACAGATAGAAGT
>JBOGIR010000137.1:0-17155 GCA_050742335.1 Vicinamibacterales bacterium
GTTCGGGGCGAACGCGTTCATCTTCGGCAACGAAGTCGGCGAGCGCATCGGGTCGGTCAAGAAGGCGTGGCAGACCGCCGTCCTGAAGGCGCACGGCCATACGCCGCTCTGGGTCAAGGGGAAGAACAACCAACTGGCGCCCGAGTCGCTGGCGGCGTACCACGCGATCAATCTCCACTTTCACGATCTGCGGCGCGAGTTCGGCAGTCGCGTCCTCGAATCGGGCTCGTCACTCATCGAGGCGCGGGATCTGCTCGGGCACGCGAACATCAGCCAGACCTCGACCTATCTGCAATCGACGGCGAAGGCGCTCGGGCTGGCGATCGAGCGCAAGGAAGCGCACGAGCGGCAGCTTGCTGAAGTCCGCCGGCGCGAGTCAGAGAAAAATTCCCACACGGAGGCTGCATGTGACAATGCGTTGCCGCCGGTTTCGGACGATTCAGAATCGGCTGAAGTGGTGAAGCACTAAGGGCTTACGTGATTGGCTGGGAGGCAGGGATTCGAACCCCGATAACGTGGTCCAGAGCCACGTGTCCTACCGTTGAACGACCTCCCAGTGCATAGAACGCGACAACTCGCGAGGCAGGAACCTCGGATTGTACAAAGAAAAAGCGGCCAGGCGCAACGCTGCTGCCAGGCCGCTTGAAGAGCGCCGCGCCCAACCGACTAGCGAATCTTCTCGCTCTGATCGTCCCCGCCCGAGCGTTCGGTGTCCATCGGGTCCCGTGCGCTCATGTCGGTGGCGCCGCCGTCGGGTGGCTCCGTCATCTCCTTGCGACGGCGATGACTGGCCATGCCGCCTTTGCGGCCGGCTTCGCGCGCCTCCTCGCTCGTCCACTCGTGGGCCGTCCCCTTCTGGTGAGCGGCCTTGCCGCCCTTGCTGGCAATCTCACGCTGCTTTACTCGGTCCATCGATGCGAATCCGCGATCCTCTTTTGCCACGCTGACCTCCTGCCACAATCGAGTTCCCGTCGATGTTCCGTTCCGCAGCCGTCCGACAGCTCGCGGCTCTGCCGCTGCCCGCCGAGTACGGAAATCCGCCGCTTGGTACTCGTCCGCCCATCCGGCGGTCGGAGGGGCGTTACCCGGACAGCGGCTGCAACCGAGGTGCCACGGTTCGAGGCCTGACTGTCAACAGTGAAAGACCTGGCCGGAGGCACGCCGGCCTGGGACGGATGCGCCGGTCGTAGAGCTGCTCAGGAACGCGGGGGTTTGTTCATGGAAACTTGTGGGTGGCGACTGTGGCCAGGAAACTGATGAGCCGTTCCAGACGTGCCACTACGCGATCGCGGCCCAACAGCACGAGCACCTCGAACAGCCCCGGGCTGGCTGTGCGGCCGGTCACCGCGACGCGCGTGGCATGGATGAGCACGCCCGCCTTGATGCCCCGTTCAGCTGCGGTTGCTCGCACCGCCGCTTCCACATGTGGTTCGTCGAAGGGATCCACCGCCCGGAGCATGGCCGCCAGCGCGCTCATGTGCGACACGAGGTCGGGGGCACCCAGGTGTTTCTCGATGGCCTCCGTCTCATACTCGACCGTATCCGCGAGGAAGGGTCGCGCCAGCTCGACGAAATCGATCAGACGCTTCGCTCGAGGGCGCAGGAGGTCGAGCAGCCGGTGGAACCATGGGTCGGAGACACGCACCTCGAGGCCTGCCTCTACGAAGAACGGGTAGACTGCGACCGCTACTTGCTCGATGGGCAGCCGCGCGATGTACTGCCCGTTCATCCAGTCGAGCTTGTCCGTGTTGAGCACGGCATTGCCACCGCTGATGCCTTCGAGGGAGAAGCTCTCGACCAGTTCCGGCACCGACAGCAGCTCGCGGTCGTCTCCCGGCGACCAGCCGAGCAGTGCAAGGAAATTCACCATCGCCACCGGCAGATAGCCCTGCCGGCGGTATTCGGCGACGGAGGTGGCGCCGTGGCGCTTGCTCAACCGTTTCTTGTCGGCGCCGAGAATGAGCGGCACATGCGCGAACACCGGCATCGGCGCGCCGAGCGCCTCGAAGAGCAGCACGTGCTTCGGCGTATTGGAGATATGGTCGTCGCCTCTGATCACGTGACTGATCGCCATGTCCGCATCGTCCACGACAACGGAGAGGTGGTATGTGGGGTACTGATCGGAGCGGAGCAGGACGAAGTCCTCGATGCTGCGCGCGTCGAATTCGATTCGTCCGTGCACAGCGTCGTCGAATGCCGTGTGGGTTGCGGGCACCTTGAAGCGAATCGCGCGCCCGGCGGCAATCGCTTCGAGCTCGGCGATACGCTCTGGAGGAAGCGCAAGGCAGGCGCGGTCGTATTGCCACGCCTCGCCGCGCTGTTCCGCTTTCTCGCGCTCCTCGCGCAGCCGCTCCGGCGAACAGTAGCAGTAATACGCATGGCCCTCTGCGACGAGCCGGTCTGCGGCTGTGCGGTAGCGGTCGAGCCGCTCCGACTGAAGGTACGGTCCGCGAGGGCCTCCGACGCCCGGACCTTCGTCCCAGTCGAGTCCCAGCCACCGCAGGCTCTCGAGAATGCCGGTGACCATGTCGGTCGACGACCGCTGAACGTCCGTATCCTCGATGCGGAGCACGAACGTGCCGCCGTGACGGCGGGCGTACAGCCAGTTGAAGAGTGCGGTGCGCGCGCCCCCAACGTGCAGGTATCCGGTGGGAGAAGGAGCAAATCGCACGCGCGGACGCACGGCAGCATTATTCCACTGCACCGAGCTGCCTCACGCCGCGAACGTGTTTCTGGAGGCCGCGCACCGCTGCGGTCAGACGGCTCGCCTCGAGCGTCCACTTCGAGCTTCCTGACAGTGCCCGACATTTCACGCCGTGTCGCCGCAGGCCGTCTCGCACGCACCGTTGGACCGCTATACGGCCCCGAACGCGAATCTTGTCCTCGTTGTGAATCCGCATAGCGGTCCTTGGCGCGCGGAGCGCGCCAAGAAGACGCTGCTAACTAACCAGTCAAGGGCATCCTCCACCGGCGATATCAAGGGCAGGCCCTTGGCTGGTTGGTCGCGCACATATTTGGTGCGGCGTGTTGCTCACTTGAACACGGGCCCCGTGCTGGTGCCGCCGTACCGTCCACAAAAACCCGCAAGCCTTTGCATTTGGCGCAGATGGCGACACGGCTCATCCTGGCCGGCCTTTTGCGACTGTCCGCGAGCTTCCCCTGGATCGCCACATGAAACCATCGCTGCTCCGGCGCTTCGAAGCCGTCAACAAGGAACTCTGGGTGGTCCTCACCCTGTTCCTCGCTGCTCTCATCCTGAACCACCTCGTGGCGACGCAGCGAATGGTGCTGAGCTTCTTCGTGTTGCCCACGCTGGGGTCCGCCTACTTCTACGGGCGGAGGCACGCGACGCTGACCGCGTTCGCCAGCGTGCTGCTCGTGGCAGGATTGCTCCTTTTTTCGCGGTCCACCTCGCCGCAGGATGCCATTCTGCAAGCGTCGTTCGCTCAGTGGCTCGACGTGATCGTCTGGGGCGGCTCGCTCATCGTGACCGGCTACCTGATGGGCACGCTGTATGAGCACAAGACCCACCAGGTGGAAGAGCTGCGGAACACCTACTACGGCGTCCTTATGATTCTGCGGCACTTCGTGTCGAAGGACACCTACACCGAAAACCATTCGTATCGCGTGTCCGTGTATGCCGCTCGCATCGCCGCGCAGATGGGACTGAACCAGGATCGGATCGAGGACGTGCGGGCGGCCGCTCTGCTCCACGACATCGGCAAGCTGGACATCAGCCGCGATCTTCTCTACAAGGCGGCGCGCTTGACATCGGACGAGTACGAAGCCGTCCAGGAGCACGTGGCCAAGGGCGTTGAGATGCTGCAGCCGGTCGGAGGGTCGCTCCGCCGCATCATTCCCATCATCCTGGCCCATCACGACAAGTTCGACGGAACGGGATACAACCCGACGAGCGGACAGGCCATCCCGTTCGAGGCGCGTATCATTGCCGTGGCCGACGTCTACGACGCGCTGACGAGCGACCGCCCGTACCGCAAGGCGATGTCCACTTACGATGCCCGCGACGTCATCGTCAAAGGAGCAGGCACGGAGTTCGATCCGACCGTGGTGGAGGCGTTCCAGGCGATCTTCCGGCGGGGCGACCTGGAGCTGTGGTCGGCGCCTCTTTCGGCCGCCTAGATTCTCGCGCAGCAGATCCTCCTCAGCGATTCACCGCCTTTGACTCGAGCGGACGCTCCGTGTAATACTCATTTGTATTACGGAGGCCGCCGTGCCCTTGACAGTCCGCCTCAGCCCCAAGACGGAGCGGGCGTTGAACGCCCTGGCGAAGCGCCGGCAATTGTCGCGCTCCGACGTCGTGCGCGAAGCGATCGCCAGGTACGGAGTGGATGAAGGCGGCAGCGACGTGGGAGGCCGTCCCTACGACGGCTGGCTCGACGTCATCGGCATCGTGAGCCTCGGCGTGCGCGACCCTGCGCGCACTACCGGCGAGCAATTCGCCACCATCGCTCGACAACGCACCCGTACGCGACGTGCTCGTTGACGCAGGCCCGCTCGTGGCGCTCCTGGATCAGGCCGACCCGGAACATGAAGCGTGTGTCGCCGCGCTCAAGACGCTCCGCGAGCCGCTGGTCACGGTCTGGCCGGCGTTCACCGAGGCGATGTATCTGCTGGCCCCGTCGTGGCGCGGTCAGAAGGCGCTCTGGAGCCGCCTGGAAACAGACGCCCTCGCGCTGGCGCCGCTGGACGAAACCGACGCGCCCCGCATGCGCGAGCTGATGGAGAAGTACCACGACCTGCCGATGGATCTGGCCGACGCGGCCCTCGTGCGCGTGGCCGAGCGCGATTCGCTCACGCAAGTCTTCACGCTCGATCGGAAGCATTTTTCCGTCTATCGCCCCGGACGCCGCCGGCGCTTTTCCATCGTCCCGGTGTAGTCGCCATGACGAAGTCCAAAGCCGCGACTCGAGCCAGAAGCGCCCGTCACACCGTCGGCAGGCGCGCGGGACGGCCCGATGCCGCACCGCAAGATCGCAATCCGAAGTTCGAAGCGATTGCCTTGACGGTCGATCCGGGTCCCCGCGAATCGCCCGCCCGGGTCGCTGCACGCGCGGCCAGAGCGGCGCGGCTCGTTGAGTGGCACGTGGACCCGGTGTCGGCCGAGCGAGGCCAGTTCGAGCTCGTGCCTCCGCACCGCCGTCGCCGGCCGACCCCAGGCGCCGCCTGGGATGCGGTCTATCGACTCCGAGCGCAGCCCCAGGTCGTTCACGCCGAGCCGCTCTTCAAGTACAACGTGGCCGACGCGCCCGCCCGGCGCGCCGTCCGCGCCGGCGTTGGCGGCCGTGACCATCCCGGCACGGCCGGGAACTTCGAATGGAGCCTCCGCAGCGCCAACGTCATCCACGCCTGGACGCTTTTCGGCACTCGGAAACCCGGCGCCGGCGTAGTCGTGGGTCATCCCGACACCGGGTTCACGCCGCATCCAGACCTTGCCGACCCGGCCCGCCTGCTCATCGGCCAGGGGTTCGACTTCGACGACGATGATCCGAACCCGGTTGACGATCTGGACGATGGGTTCCTGGACAACCCCGGGCACGGCACCGGAACCGGCAGCGTGATTGTCAGTAGCCGCGGCGCGGCTTCCGGTCTGCCGCCAGGGGAATTCGTGTCTGGCGTCGCGCCGTTCGCGTCGCTCATCCCGATTCGCACCACAGAGTCCGTCGTGCTCTTTTCGATGCGCGGGCTGCGGCGTGCCATCGATCACGCGGTGGCCAAGGGGGCGCATGTGATCTCGATCAGCCTTGGCGGGCCGCTGCCGAGCCCCGCGCTGAAGGATGCCGTCCGGCGCGCTACCGACGCGGGAACCATCGTGCTCGCCGCCGCGGGCAACCAGGTGCGCGTCGTCGTGTTTCCGGCCGCCTTCGAGGAAGCGATCGCCGTGGCCGCCAGCACGTTCACCGACGGGGAATGGTCGGGGTCGTCACGCGGCGATGCGGTGGACATCACGGCGCCCGGTGCATCGGTGTGGCGAGCCAGGGTCGAGCGTGGATCCGGCGCGCCTTTTCGGTTCTCGGTGAATCGGGGCAGCGGTACGTCGTTCGCGGTGGCCACGACAGCCGGCGTTGCCGCGCTCTGGGTGTCGTTCCACGGGTTCGACAATCTGGTGAACCGGTACGGAGCGAGGCAGATTTCACGCGTTTTCAAGTCGCTGTTGCAGTCCACCTGTCGTACACCGGCCGGCTGGGACACGGACAATTTCGGTCCCGGCATCGTCGATGCGCGCGCGCTGCTCGCCGAACCGCTCCCCGACGCCGCCCCGGCACGGAAGCTCCGGGATCCACGGCGAGCCGCCGTCGCCATGGATACCACGGGTGTCGAAGCCTTCGTTCACTTGATGCCAGGTATCCCGCGTGCGCGGATCGAACGTGGGCTTGCCGCAATGCTGGGGGTGAGCGATCGAGAGCTGCCGCATGCGCTGCAGGACGTCGGCGACGAGCTGGCGTTCCAGTTGGTCATGCATCCGCACCTGCAGGACGGGCTCACACAGCCCAGACGGCCGACCGCGCGCTGGGCCACCGGTGCGCCCCGTCATCGCGTCGGTGCGGTGGCGCCGAGCGAGTCGTCCAGACGGCTGCGGGCCTGGCTCAACCCGTCGCGGCGGACGAGCTCGGCCAGCCGCAGATCCTCACGTACACGACGCGCTCCAAAGAGGTAGCGGTGAGTGGTCACGCGGACGGCGTCTCATCGCCCGGTTTGACTGCCCGGCGCGCTGCGTCTACGATGCGGCTCGAGCCGGTTGCCGGCCACAGATGGATCCCGACCGTTGGCAACGGATTTTCCCTGCTTCGGCAATCTGCTGCGGCGCATGAACCTCGATTCGCAGCCCGGCTCGGCGCGGGACCTGACGCTGTTTGCGCATACCTGAGCGTGGTAGGAGCGGCGGCTGGGCTGCTGGAGCATTGGGTTGCCGCTCCCGAGGAGGATCAGTGCTGTCGCAGATCTTGCCGCGCGCGGCCGCGCGTTTCGGCAGCAAGGTGGCACTCGTCACCGACACGCGGACACTGTCGTACGCGGAGCTTGACGCCTTCTCCGACCACGTGGCGGGAGCGCTCGCCGCGCGCGGTATCGCGCCGGGCGATCGCGTGTCGCTCTACGCGCAGAACCGCTGGGAGTGGATCGTGGCCTATCACGGCATCCTCAAGGCGGGTGCCGTGGTCAATCCGATCAACGTGATGCTGACGGCCAGAGAGGTCCGCTACGTGCTCGGCGACTGCGGCACGCGGGCCATCTTCTGTGGTCCGGACAAGGCTCCAGCGGTGCTGGACGCCGTGCACGATGTGCCGGGTGTCGAGCACGTGGTGAGCTTCGGGGACGCGGCCGGCGGCGCGATCGAGTTCGCAACGCTCCTGGCGGACAGCACAGCGCGGCCGAATGTCCCCACGGCCGCCCCCACGGCGCTCTCGACCATCGGCTACACATCGGGTACGACCGGTCATCCGAAAGGCGCGATGCAGTCCCATCGCGCCGTATTCCTCAACTGCGCCCTGACCGGCACCATGCACGTCCGCACCGGCCGCGACGTCGTCGTGACGGCGCTGCCCGCCCCGCACGTCTACGGCAACGTTGTCATCAACAGCATCTTCATGGCCGGCGGCACGGTGGTGCTC
Organism: Vicinamibacterales bacterium; assembly: GCA_050742335.1. Taxonomy (GTDB): domain Bacteria; phylum Acidobacteriota; class Vicinamibacteria; order Vicinamibacterales; family UBA2999; genus DATCJA01. Next base: position 7,629 of record JBOGIR010000137.1, read on the forward strand.
ATGGAGCGCTTCGATCCCGAAGGGGCGCTCGAGCGGATCGCCCGCCAGCGGGCCACCCTCTTCGAGGGCGTCCCCGCGATGTACATGACCATGCTCGCGCACCCTCAACTGGGACGATTCGACCTCTCATCGCTGACGCGCTGCACCGTCGGGGGCCAGACGATCGCCGAAGCCGTCATGCGCGCCTGGGAGGAGCGCGCAGGGGCGCCGCTGATCGAGTTGTGGGGCATGACGGAGCTGGCAGGGCTCGGCACGACCCATGCGCTCTACGCCCCGAACGTGCACGGATCGATCGGTGTAGGGCTCCCGGGCATCGAGGTGCGGGTGGCCGCCTTCGACGACGCGGCGCACACGATGCCGCCGGGCGAGCCGGGTGAGCTGATGGTCCGAGGCCCGATTGTGATGCAGGGCTACTACGGCAACGACAGGGCGACCCAGGACACGATCGAGCCGGACGGCTGGCTGCACACCGGCGACGTGGCAGTGGCCGACGACGCCGGCTATTTCCGCCTCGTCGACCGGCGGAAGGACATGATCATCACGGCCGGCTACAACGTGTACCCGGCCGAAATCGAACGAGTCCTATGTGGGCATCCTGCGGTGGCGATGTCGGCCGTCGGGCCGATCGCCGATGAGGTGAAGGGAGAGCTGGCCCGCGCGTACGTGGTGCTACGACCTGGCGCCACGGCGACTGAGACGGAGCTGATCGATTTCTGCCGGCCGTACCTGGCCGCTTACAAGCTGCCGCGTTCGGTCCGCTTCGTGGCCGACCTCCCCAAGACGTCGACCGGCAAGATCATGCGGCGGGAGCTTCGCACGCTGAACTAATTTAGTTTAGCTCACGGCCGCTTCATGGATCCGTCCGAACGCAACCTGCTTCAATCGCGACTGAGCGTTCCGAGATCATCCGCGCTACCATCAGCCTCGTGTCGGCCTGCACGCTTCGCCGTTCGCGCACCGCTGGCCCGCGGGGCGTCCGAGTTGTCAGTCATGGAGATCGCATGTCTGTTTCAACGCGCGTCCTCGGCGCGCTTCTGCTGTGCACCTGTCTATCCGCACAGACGAGACTCGGCATCAGCGGCGCCGACTGGGGCACCACGGTCAAGGGCGAGAGGGTTGCGATCTATACCCTCGCCGGCGCGGGCGGATTGGAAGCGCGCATCAGCAATTTCGGCGGCGTCATCGTCACCCTGAATGTTCCGAACAGAAGCGGCTCGAAGACCGATGTGATGTTGGGTTATGACGATCTGGCGTCATACGAGAAAGGCGGCGTCTATGGCGCTGTGATCGGACGCTACGCGAACCGCATCGGCAGCAACGGCAGCTTCCCGCTGGACGGCAAGACTATTCAGCTGGAGCGCGCCACCCCCGACCAGAAGATCGTGATCCATGGCGGGACTGCGGGCTTTCACAAGAAGGTCTGGCACGCGCAGATGCATGATGGGGTCGAGCCCAGCCTGGAACTGACCGTGGTCAGTCCGGACGGCGACGGCGGCTTTCCCGGCGCCTTGACCACCACGCTGGTCTACACGGTGACGCGCGACAATGAGCTGATGCTCGATTACCGTGCCATCAGCGACAGACCGACCGTAGTCAACGTGACTAACCATGCGTATTTCGCGCTGCAGGGCGAAGGCAATGGCGACGTCTCGGAACAACGGATGCAGGTATTCGCCGACAGCTATACGCCGAGCAGCCCGGACAATCTGCCCACAGGCGAGATCGCGTCGGTGGCGGGCACGCCGCTCGATTTCCGGACACCCGTGCGGTTGGGCGACATTCTGGATTCGCGGTTCGAGCAGATCGCGCTACGCGGGGGCTTGGACATCAATATGATCGTCAACGGCACACCTGGTGTGCTGCGTAGGGCGGCGCGCATCAGCGATCCCAAGACCGGCATTGTGATGGAGGTGTTCACCACCCAGCCTGGGATGCAGCTGTACAGCGACAATGTCACCCGCACAACGCCGGGCAAGGGCGGCAAACCGTATGGCAACCGCTATTCAATGAGTTTCGAGACCCAGCATTACCCCGACTCGCCCAACCGGCCGGAATTCCCGTCCACGGTGGTGACGCCGTCAACGCCGCTGCATGAAGTGACGGTGTACAAGTTCTCGACCGGGCAATAGGGACTTTCGAACAAGGGGATTTCAGTGAGACATCGACACACGTCCCGCGCATGGCGCCTCGTCGCCGCCCTCTTGAGCGCCGCAGTCCTCACGTCTTCCGCGCAGGGGGCGCCTCAGGTCCACAACCCGCGTGTCGTGACGGCCCAGGGACCAGAGTCGTTCGTTTCCCGGGTGGTCGCGGGCAGCCTCGCCGGGCCGTGGGAGGTCACGTGGGGACCCGATGGATTCCTGTGGATCACGGAACGCGTTGGCAAGCGAGTCACCCGCGTCAATCCGACCGATGGGTCGCGAACGGTGGCGGTCACGATCGACGAGGTGTATCAGACACTCGGCCAGGACGGCCTCCTCGGGCTCGCCCTTCACCCGGACCTGCTCAAGCGCAAGGGCACGGACTACGTCTACGTCGCGTACACGCACGACGCCGATCCTGGAAGCAACGTGGACCTCCGCATGAAGGTCCGACGCTATACGTATGAGCCGCTGATGCAGCGCCTGTTGAGTCCGGTCGACGTCCTCGCCGGCCTGCCACATGGGTCTGACCACGGCGGTGGCCGGATGGTGTTCGGGCCCGACGGGAAGCTGTATCTGAGTCGCGGGGATCAGGGAAGCAACTTCCTCGCGAACTACTGTAATCCGAACCACGCACAGGATCTCCCGACGGCGACGCAAGTGCAGGCGGCGGACCGGAGCCTGTATCAGGGAAAGATTCTACGCATCAACGTCGACGGATCGATCCCACGAGACAATCCGACGATCAACGGCGTGCGCAGCCACATCTATTCCTACGGGCATCGCAATCCTCAGGGTCTGGCGTTTGCCGGCAACCGCTTGTTCGAATCCGAGCACGGCGAGAGCATCGACGATGAGGTCAACCTCGTGTCACCGGGCGGGAACTATGGGTGGCCGCTCATCGCCGGCTATCAGGATGACCAGTCGTACGTCTACGCGAACTGGTCGGCGTCGTCACCGCAGCCTTGCGCTTCGCTGACGTTCAACGTGTCCAATCCGCCCCCGTCCGTGCCCCGGCAGCGCGAGTCCGAGGCGCACGTGCGGAATTTCGTACCGCCGGTGAAGACGTTTTTCACCGTGCCGAACAGCTATGACCTGCCGACGTTGGGCAATGCCACGGCGGCACCAGCGGGAGTCAAGGTCTACACATCGCCCGCGATCCCCGGCTGGCGCGATTCGCTGCTGATGACCTCCATGATCAGCGGCGTCGTGTTCCGCATCCCGCTCACAGGCGATCGACGAAGTCCAGTGGGCGCTCCGGTGGCGTACTTCAGGACCGGCAACCGGTATCGCGATATTGTCGTCGCTCCCGACGGACTCCGGTTGTATGTCGTGACGGATCCCGCAGGCCGGACTGTCGGTCCATCGGGCTTACTGACGCAACAACTGGGCAACCCAGGCGCCGTCCTCGAGTTCAAGTACACAGGCGCCGGCACATAGGGATGGGGTGAACCCGATCTGTGCCTCTTGGGCACACGATGCGTCACGCTGAAGGCGTGATGCCTCGCACTAAACGACGTCAGAAAAGGAAGGCATCACCGGCTCCGCCAGCCTCATCGCACGGAGCGTCCAAGCACCAGGAGATGAAGATCGAGACCGGTGAGCGACGCCTGCTCAAATCGATCGATCGAGGCGAGTGGACAGGTGTCGAGCGGTTTGCTGCGGTCCGAGCTCGTTACGCCGGTGTCGCAAGCGCGACGCTTCGTCGTCTTCGAAGGGCGTAGCCGCGCGAGAATCTCACCCGACAGCGGTGCCCGCATCGGCGCTAGAATTGGACATCATGCGGGTCACCATTCAGTTGCCCGACGACATATCCGCTGCCCTCGAGGAGCAGTGGGACGACGTGCCCCGCCGCGCACTCGAAGCCATCGCGGTTGAGGCCTATCGCACCGGTGCATTGACGGAGTCTCAATTGCGCCGGTTGTTGGGGTTTGACTCGCGCTTTGAGGTGCACGCGCTGCTCAAGGAGCACCACGTGCCGCTGCAGTACACGGCTGCAGACCTCGAGGACGATCTGCGCGCGCAACGAGAACTCGGGATTCTGCCCAGCCGATGATCGTCGTGGCCGACAGCGGGCCGCTGCACTACCTGATCCTGCTGGAACAAACCGAACTTCTTCGGCGCGCTTCTATCTCGACGAAGCGCTCATGCACACGGTCTTCGCGCCGTGGCTCAGACGTTGACCCCGCTTATGAACGCGAGCACCTTCCGACGAGAAGGCAAGAGCGACTCAGTGCGGACGCGCGACGTTCGTTACACTGAGGCGACGTCTCGAAGGGGGTGCTTCTCATGGCGTCGCTCGCGCTGACCCCGCGCGGTCACCTGCTGTTCACGGCCGCGGACGGCACGTTCCAACCGGCGGGAGCGCTGTTGCGCAGGCTCGAGAGCGCCTTCGGTCGTGGCTCCGGTCACGGACTCCTCGAGCTCGGCGCCGCCGAAGTCGGGACGGCGCTTCCAGCAGACTTTGGCTACTGGCGCGACTTCGCCGCGCGGCTGGTCACGGCCATTTGCACGCATCCCGATCTCGAAGCGCACCACGCGCCGATAGCGGCGCCCCTGCTCACCGAACTCGAAGCGCTCGCTGCGGCCGCGCCGCCGATGACCGGCGCCGAGTACATCACGGCCTCGGTTCTCGAGGAGCTGTGGACCGAGATCGCTGAGGCGTTTCGATCCGAGCTCGCCGAATCGCGGGCGTCGGTCCAGGCGCTTCTCCAGAGTAAGAGCCCAGCATGGCATCTCGTTGGTCGCGTCCATTTCAACCTTGCCGAGAACCGCCGCGATGATGACGCGCCGTTCGCGTTTCTGGCGACCTACACGACCCAACTATCGACAGAGGCCAGGGCGCAGCACCTGCCGCTCGGCCGCGCGTTGAGCGAATACGCCGGCGCCGCCAACAAGCCGCAATTGCTCTCGTTGCTCTTGCCGGTCCAGCGCGCCGCCGCCGAGTGTCCGTGGCTGAAGACGATGGTCGAGTCGGGCGAGATCTATCACCCGCTGCGGTGGACGCCCGCTGAGGCGTTTCAGCTGCTGACCGATACTCCCCGCCTCGAGACCGCCGGCGTCATCGTGCGCGTCCCGACCGCCTGGCGCGCCAATCGTCCACCACGTCCGCAGGTGACGGCCACCGTCGGGGGCAAGCCGCCGTCGGGTCTCGGTACGGAGGCGCTGCTCGACTTCAAGATGGGCGTCAGCCTCGACGGCGAACCGCTGACCAAGGCGGAGATCGAGGAACTACTCGCCGCGTCGAACGGCCTTCACCTGGTGCGCGGACGCTGGGTCGAAGTCGATCGCGAACGACTCAACCGGATGCTCGACGAGTTCCGAGCAGTGGAAACGGCGGCCGCACAGGAGGGCCTCTCCTTCGGCGAAGCGATGCGCCTCCTCGCCGGCGTGCACGTGCCAGGCGACATCGTTGCGGCCACCGCGCCCGACTGGTCATCCGTCGTCGCTGGGCCGTGGCTGGCGAAGACGCTCGCCGGCCTTCGCGACCCGGCCCAACTGGCGCAACTGGATCCCGGCGCCGCACTGAAGGCGACGTTGCGCCCCTATCAGCAGGCCGGCATGCGATGGCTGCATCTGCTCTCCAGCCTCGGCTTGGGCGCCTGCCTCGCGGATGACATGGGCCTCGGCAAGACGATGCAGGTGCTGGCGCTGTTGCTGGTGCTGCGAGCGCGTAAGACGCGTGAGGAGACGCGGCGCACCAGCCTCCTGGTTGCGCCGGCGTCCTTGCTGGCCAACTGGACTGCGGAGATCGAACGCTTCGCGCCGACGCTCACCGCGATCATTGCGCATCCCTCAGCGATGACCGCCGCGGAGATCAAGGCGCTCGATCGTGATCGGATTGCCGGCGTCGACCTCGTCATCACGAGCTACGGATCGCTGCTGCGCGTGCCCGCCCTGCTCGCCACGCCGTGGCGCCTCGCCATCCTGGACGAAGCGCAAGCGATCAAGACACCAGGCGCCAAACAGACACGAGCCGCCAAGCAAATCGATGCGCGGGCACGCATCGCGCTCAGCGGTACACCGGTGGAAAATCGCCTCGGCGATCTCTGGTCCATCTTCGACTTCCTCAACCCCGGCCTGCTGGGATCGGGGAAGGCGTTCGCGACGTTCACGAAACGCCTCTCGTCACAACCCCACAACCCGTACGCACCGCTGCGCACGCTCGTGCGTCCGTACATCCTGCGGCGCCTGAAGACCGATAAGTCCGTGATCGCCGACCTGCCGGACAAGACTGAGGTGAGGGCGTTTTGCCACCTGACACGCAAACAGGCAGCTCTCTATCAGCGGTCGGTGGCCGACCTGGCGACTGAGCTCGAGCGAGCCGAAGGGATGAAGCGTCGCGGCGTCGTCCTCGCGTCGCTGATGCGCCTCAAGCAGATCTGCAATCATCCGTCGCAATGGTTGGGCGATGGATCGTGGAGCGAGGCCGACAGCGGCAAGCTGGCCAGACTGCGCGAGATCGCGGAGGTCATCGCGGCGAAGCAGGAGAAGGTGCTCGTCTTCACGCAGTTCCGCGAGATGACCACGCCGCTTGCCGCGTTCCTGGAGTCTGTCTTCGGCCGCCCGGGCCTCGTCCTGCACGGTGAGACAGCGGTGGGCAAGCGACAGCCGCTCGTGAGGCAGTTCCAGGAGGATGAGCGTGTGCCGTTCTTCGTCATCTCGCTGAAGGCCGGCGGCGCCGGGCTCAACCTCACCGCCGCCTCGCACGTCGTGCACTTCGATCGCTGGTGGAATCCGGCCGTCGAGAACCAGGCCACCGACCGTGCGTTTCGCATCGGGCAGGCGAAGAATGTGCTGGTGCACAAGTTCGTGTGCCGCGGGACCGTTGAAGAAAGGATCGATCAGCTCATTGACTCCAAGCGCCAGCTCTCTCAGGATCTGCTCGAAGGCGTTGGCGACGTGCTGTTGACTGAGATGAAAGACGACGAGCTGTTGAAGCTCGTCGCGCTCGACCTCCACACCGCGTCCGAGGAGTGAGGATGGATTACTACGACTACTACGGCTTCAGGCCCTACGTCTCGGTCGCCGCTCGACGGGCTCAGGCTGCGCGCGAACTGGCGAAGCTCCAGAAGAAGGGCCGCAAGATATCGCCGGTCGCGATTGAAGGCCGCAAGATCGCCAGGACGTTCTGGGGCGAAGCCTGGTGCGACAACCTCGAACGCTACAGCGACTACGCGAATCGGTTGCCGCGCGGACGGACCTACGTGCGCAACGGCTCGGTGGTCGATCTACAGGTCGGACCAGGCCGCGTTACGGCGCTCGTCAGCGGCTCGACGATGTACGACGTGAAGGTGACGGTCGGACCGGTGCCGCGATCCCGTTGGAGTGCCATCTGCAAGGACTGCACGGGCGCCATCGACTCGCTAGTCGAACTCCTGCAGGGACGCTTCTCCAAGGGCGTGATGGCGCGCCTCTGCGAGCAGAAGACGGGGCTGTTCCCGTCACCGAAGGACATCATCTTCACCTGTAGTTGTCCGGACTGGGCGTCGATGTGCAAACACGTGGCGGCGGTGCTGTACGGGATCGGCGCGCGACTGGATCATCAGCCGGAGCTGCTCTTCACGCTCCGCAAGGTCGATCAGCAAGATTTGATTGCGAACGCGGGGGCCGATCTCTCGAAGAAGGGCAGGCGACCAGCCGGCGCGAAGGTGCTTGCGAGCGACGATCTCTCGGAGATGTTCGGCATCGAGATGGCGCCGGCGATACCAGCGAAGCGAGCAGCATCCGGCGAGGTGGCATCGACCCGACCCACCTCGGCCAAGGCGCACAGGTCGTCCGGGCGGGCGGGTATGAACCGGCCGGCGAAACTGAAAGAGCCCGTGCTCAAGCGGCGCGAGAGGACACAGCGGCTGACACCGCCTAAGCCTCGAGCGATATCGGAGCGCATGCGTAAGTACTGGGCTGCAAGGAGAGACCTGGTGAAGAAGTAGAAGGTTAAGGGTTCCAGTCCTCGACGCGAAGCCCAGGGACGCGGATCATGTGGCCGAGGTTTGCCGTGACGAGCGTCGCATTGAGAGCGAGGGCATGCGCCGCAATCGCGGCGTCAAAATCCTCGATCCGGGTTCCCCGGCGTTCCAGGGTGGCCTTGATGCGGCCGAACATCCGGCTGACGACGTCGGTCCATTCGGCCCGTGGGAGTTCCGCGGAGATGAAATCGAAGCGGGCCTGCAGCGCCGCCCGGCGCTTCGAACGCGGCAACCGTTCGATGCCAAACGCGACCTCCGCAATCACCGGCTGCGGTATCGCGACGTCGGCCGGCGCAGTTGCGGCCAGTCGTTCGACGACGGCCGCGCTGCCTTTCATGAGCGCCGAAAGGGCATTAGTGTCCAGGACGTAAGTCACAGGTCGCGCGGCTCCTTCGAGCGTCGCGCTTGAGTCACGGCGACGAGCAATTCGTCCACTGCCGCGCTCGTGTCGCGATCCACGTGTCGCAGTCGCTGAAGGAATTCTGGCGCCCAGCCCGAACGCACGCTCACAGCCTCCTCCAGGGCGCGGACGACCAGGCGGTTTCGGCTGATGCCGAGCGCCTTAGCCCGGCGGTCCACCGACTTCAGCAACGGATCGGGAATGTGCACCGTGGTCGGCATGAATATGTTTATGAATATATCACGATCGGCCACAGGGTGCCATATCCCTCTGCGGCGACGCGGGGAAGATACGTCGTGGGATCGTCAGCACGATGCGGGCGCGGCGCCGACCAGCACGTCGCGGGCGACGACACACTGACGCGTCGCACTGACGTCCACGTCACCACGCCGCGACACGTGAACGTATCACCTCAACCTGCGGCCGTCCGAGAGATCGGTGGCCCCGGGCGGACTTCAGCACTCTCGCTGTGTTGAACTGTGACGCACCCACGCCTTCGAGCGATACGATCGGCCCGCGGAGTGCAGTCATCTGGGACCACCCTGGGAAACCGCAACGACGCACAACGCCCGTCATCGGCGCGCCGCGGATTCTCGATGCCTCCCCGCGAGTGTGCCCAGAGTTCGTGGGTCTGTCATTGCGAAATCCAGCGATGTGTCGCTCGAATCTGACGAGGGCGACGGTTTGAAAAACCGTTGTATGGAGCGCAAGAAACTGTGCAATCAGCCAAGTGCCGCTGTCACGTATACTTAGACTCCTGCGGTGAGGTGGCCGAGCGGCTGAAGGCGGCGGTTTGCTAAGGTCGCCCGAGATCACAGAACGGGCCTGAAATTCACGATTTCAGGCCCGTTTTTTATTGGTTCGTTGGTTGGCGTTGGCTGCCGTTTGACGGCCCTCGGACCGAGTTTGGGCACACTGGTGGGCACACTGGAGCTGACGCCAATGTGTGCCTATCAAGCACACATTATGCTACGCTAGATCGCGGTGAAATTCTTCGATTGGGATGACGCGAAGAACGCG
>JBOGIR010000138.1:0-3574 GCA_050742335.1 Vicinamibacterales bacterium
ACGGCCGAGATCGTCCCCGATCTCGACGTCATCGCAAGGGCGTGTGCCACGGCAGGCGCCGAGCTGCTGGTCGACGCGTACCATCACTTGAATGTGGTGCCGTTCGATGTGTCGTCAATGGGCCTGGCGGATGCCTTTGTGACGGGCGGCGGCTACAAGTACTGCCAGCTCGGTGAAGGCAACGCCTTTCTGAGGGTTCCGCCCGGCCGGCGCATGCGCCCGGTGCTGACGGGATGGTTCGCGGAACGTGCGGCGCTCGAAGAACGCCCAACGGGGTCGGTTCGCTACGGACCCGGTGCTGCCGCACTTGCCGGCGCTACCTACGATCCGACATCGCACTATCGAGCGGCCGCCGTCTTCCGGTTTCATGCGCAGCACGGACTGACGCCCGAGCGTCTCCGCGACATCAGCCGGCGACAGGTCCGCCGTCTCGAGTCGCGCGTCGACGCACTGCGGATCGACGACCGTGTGCTTCGCATCGAGCCGATGCCGGACCAGCGGCGCGCGGGATTTCTCGCCCTGCGCACGTCCCGCGCTGCCGAGCTGGCGCGGGCGTTACGCACCCGCGACGTGTTCGTTGACGCGCGAGGCGATATTCTTCGCCTCGGTCCGGCGCCGTATCTGGACGATCGACAGCTTGATGACGGCGTGGCCGCGCTCGGCGAACTTCTTTGTGCCTTGTGACCTCTGCAGATCGCTTTTCACGGTCCGCCTGAAGGCGGATACTACGTACGAGGAGAACCTTTCACGGTCCGGTTAACTTGTCCGCCGAAGCCTTGGCGAAGGCGGAAGCCGGACACTACGTACTGACTTGCCTACTCCGGCGGTGTCGCCGTCTTGCGCGGCGGATTGAAGAACGGCGTCTTGACGACGGTGGCGTCCACGTAATGACGGGTCGCCTCGACGGTCACTTCGACCTGAAGCCGCGTGCCTTCCGCAAAAAACGGCGCGTCGACCGTTGCCAGTGCAATCAGCCGCTTGAGCGTGGGCGACCACGCCGTCGTCGTTGCGCGACCGACGTGTTGTCCGTCGTGCACAACAGGCACCGCCACGCGTGACGCGGCGGCAGGCGCGACCGGCGCGAGGCCGAAACGATCGTACAGCGCCTCCACGTCGGTCCACTCAAGCTGCAGGCCGACCACCATCCGTGCGGCGCCGCGCTGTTGCTCCGCCGTCAGCGCCGCCCGGCCGACAAACGGCGCCTTGTCGATGGTCACCAGCCGGCCAAGTCCCATCTCGAACGGTGAATATTTCTGCGATTCGATCAACGCCTTTCGACTGCTGCTGAAATCGACGTCGATGAGCAGCAACCCTGCCTCGACACGTGCGACATCCAGGGCCAGCATGCCGACAGGCTTGATGTCGAACGGACGCCCTGCCTGCATCAGGGTGTCCCACACGTCGAGCGCCGACTCCGCCGCCATCCAGATTTCGTATCCCAAGTCGCCCGTATATCCCGTGCGCGAAATGTCGACGGGCACTCGCCCGATGCGACCGCTGGTCACCCGGAAGTAACGAAGCGTATCGATGTCGGCGTCCGCCGCGGCCCGCAGCAGGCGCGCGGATGTCGGTCCCTGCAGCGCCAGCGCCGCGACTCGCTCCGAGACGTCCGCGATCTCCACCTCGAGCCCGGCCGCATTCAGTCGAAACCACCGCAGGCTCGGATCGGCGGCGGTCCAGCGGTACGTGTGCTCGCCCAGTCGGGTCACCGTCCCATCGTCGATGACCTTCCCCGCAACGTCACACCACGGGGTGTACCAGACCTGGCCGGCCGCCATCTTCCGTACGTCCCGCGTGATGACACGGTCCAGCAGCCGCGTCGCGTCGCGCCCGGTCACGATGTACTTGAACAGCGGAGAGATGTCGATCAGCGCCGCAGCGTTGCGAATGGCGTTGTACTCGTGCTCGTGGTGTGTTTCGTACGCGCTGACGGCGTAGTACCCCGACCAGTCGCGGTAGTTGAGCGATTCGCACAGCGCGAAGGTGCGCGGGTGGAACGCCGTCCCGATTGGCATGCCGCGATTATCTTACCGACAAGCGGCGGTAGAATGGCGCGTCGTGTACGACGTCATCGTCATCGGTGCCGGGCATAATGGGCTCACGGCCGCCGCCTACCTGGCTCGCGCCGGGCGAAAGGTCCTCGTGCTGGAGCGGCGTCACGTGCTCGGCGGCGCCGCGGTCACCGAAGAAGTCTTCACAGGCTTCAGGTTCTCCGTCTGTTCGTACGTCGTCTCGCTGCTGCGTCCTGAAATCATCCGCGAGCTCGACCTTACACGACACGGACTCGAAATACTCCCGCTCGACGGCACCTTCACGCCGATGCCGGACGGCGATTACCTGTGGCGCGTCAACGATCACGGAAAAACGCGCCGGGAGATCGCCCGGCACTCGCGGGTGGACGCCGAAGCGTACGACGAATATGGGCGCGGGATGATCGAGATGGGACGATTCGTCAAACCCATCCTCTCCATGCTGCCACCGGATCCACTGTCGCTTCGTCCGCGGGATCTCCGGAAGCTGCTGTTCCTGATCCAGCGCTTTCGCGCCCTGTCACGCCAGGACCAGTACGACCTGGTGCAGTTGATGACGATGAGCGCGGTCGATTTTCTCGACCGATGGTTCGAGACCGACGTCCTGAAGGCAACGATGTCGGCCTCCGGCATCATCGGCACCTTTCTCGGCGTGCGATCGCCGGGTACGGCGTATGTGCTCCTGCACCATTACATGGGCGAGATCGACGGGGCGTTCCGCTCGTGGGGCCTTCCGCGAGGCGGAACCGGGATGATTTCGAACTCGATCGCACTGGCGGCACGCGAAGCCGGTGCGGACATTCGATCGGAAACAGCTGTTGCCGGGATCATCGTGAGGGACAACACCGCACGCGGCGTGGTGCTGCAGAACGGCGACGAGATCCACGCATCGGTTGTCGCGTCGAGCGTGGATCCGCGTCGCACCTTCCTGCAGTTCGTCGATCGCGCCACCCTCCCCGACAGCTTCCTCGACGACATCGATCGCTACAAGTTCCGGGGCTCGTCGGGCAAGGTGAATCTGGCGCTCGACACGCTGCCGGACTTCACGTGCCTGCCCGGTCCAGGTCCACACCTGCGCGGCGCGATTTCGATTTCTCCGAGCGTCGACTACATGGAGCGGGCGTACGATGCCGCCAAGTACGGGCGGTTTTCGCCGCGACCGTATGTCGACATCGTCATTCCATCCCTGACGGACCCCAGCGTGGCGCCGCCGGGCAAACATGTCATGTCGTGCTTCGTGCAGTACGCGCCGTATCACCTCAGGGAAGACTCCTGGGATGAGAAGCGCGACGAGTTTGGCGACACGGTAGTGGACACGGTCGCAGAGTACGCGCCCAATTTGCGGAAGATCATCCTCCACCGTCAGGTCGTCACCCCGCTCGACCTCGAGCGCGAGTGGGGGCTGTCAGAGGGCAACATCTTCCAGGGCGAACTGACGCTCGAACAACTGTTCTTCCTGCGCCCCGCGCCAGGATGGGCGCAGTACAGAACTCCGATCGAGAACCTCTACATGTGCGGTTCGGCGACCCATCCCGGTGGCGGCA
>JBOGIR010000139.1:0-8884 GCA_050742335.1 Vicinamibacterales bacterium
ATCTGGTTCGTCGGCGGGTCGGGATGGAGCGGCTGGACGCGCAGGAAACGCTGGCCGTCTCGCGACACGTCATAGGCCGCAACGCCGTTCGGACTGGGTATATACCGTCCTTCGAACAGCAGCCTCGGCGTCCCTGCTTTGAAGACTGGCGTCGTCGTGACGTCGACCGCCATCATCCTGTCGCCGTTGATGTAGAACAGCTCCCGCCCGTTCGACGACCAAACGGGCTCTGTGCCGCCATCAGTGGAAATCTGCGTCCTGCCGCCAGGACCGGGAAACGGCTGCACGAACACTTCCACACGGCCTGGCTCGTCGGACGTGTACGCAAGCCACCGACCATCGGGGGACAGTCGAGCGAACCTCTCGGTGAACGACGTCTGGACAACGACCCGCGGATTGCGGTCGCCACCGCCAGGCAGCGCCCACACATCAGCGGACGTCCCCCCCTCGCCCGCGTTATACACCAGCCATTGGCCGTCAGCCGACCACGATCCCGGTGTGTCGATGTTCGCGCCGGTCGTCAGACGTTCCTCGCTGGTGGCGTCGTCCACTGTCTTCCACCACAGGTTTCGGAATCCGGTTCGCGTGCCACGGTAGACGATGCGCTTGCCGTCGGCTGTCCAGCGCGGCACCTGGCTGCTGCCGCTCCCCGTGGTCAGCGGCGTCAACGTGGCGCGCGAAAAATCGTAAATCCATATTCCGATCGTCCCTGCCTCAATGTCGACAGCGGCGAAGCGACCGTCCGGCGAGATGACGGCATTGGCATAGTATGGGCGCGTTGGTGCGGTCAGCGGCTCGACGCGGCCATCGCGCGTGACCCACACCAGCCGGCGCTCGTACCGCAGCGGGTTGCCTGGCTGAAAGACGAGCTCTCCGGCGTCCGAGACCGCGTAGTGCGCACCCTCACCTCCCCCCCGAACGGCATCGGTCAGACGAACGGGTTGCCCCGACACCTGCAGCGACTCGAGAGCGAACGGCACGGCGAACAGTTCGTCCCCGCGCGCATACACCACGTGGCCGCTGGAAACGTAGCGGCCCGTCCCGCCCCCCTGGACGACGGCGACCCGCTCCCCGGTGTCCAGGCGCTGCAGGTATACGTGCGCTTCGTCCTCACCGGGCCCCGTCCACATGGTGAACATGACGGCCCTGCCACCGGGCAGCACCTGCGGCCAGCGATGGCTGACTTCGCCCCTGCCCCGGTCGAGCCTGGTCACCTCGGTCGGGGTCCCGCCGTCGCCGGAGACCTTCGAGATACCGGCGCTGTTGGTGGCCGCGAAATAAATGCTGCCATCCGGGTGCCAGCTCCCACCGACGCCGTACAGCGCGTCGCCCAGCGTCTGCGTCGCGCCTGTCGCGACGGACACCTTCTTCAGCTTCCCCTGCGCGAAAAAGCCGATCCACTGGCCGTCCGGTGAAAAGAATGGGTTGGTCGCGAGCTCGGTCCCGGCGAGCACGGTGGAATCGGCGCTGCCGATCGCTCGCAGGTGCAACTGCTGGCGGCCCTCGCTGGTCGCCACGTACGCGATGTGCGTGCCGGCAGGCGAGACTGCCACCGCTGGAAAGGCGAGATCCAGCTCCTCGCCCGCGGGGAGCGCAATCGTGACGCGTGCCACGCGCGATGCGACCGTCGTGGGCGTCCGCGGCATCAACCAGGCGACGGTGCCGGCGACAGTCGCTGCGAACAACACTGCCAGTGCGGCAACGCCGAGCGTCACCGGCCGCCGCACCAGCGCGACGCCCCGCCCCTCGATGTCGGCCTCGGCGCGCGGCGTATCCACTGCGATCGATTCCACCACCCACTGCAACTCGCGATGCAAGTCCGCCGCGGTTTGCCAGCGCTCCTCAGACGCCTTCGCGAGGCAGCGCCCCACGACGTGCTCGAGCTGACGCGGCACCTCCGGACGGACCTTCGACAGCGCAGGCGGCTCGTGCTCCAGAATCGCCGCAATGAGGCTCGCGTGGCTCCTGGCCTCGAACGCCTTCCGGCCGGTGACCATCTCGTAGAGCACCGCACCGAAGGCGAAGATGTCGCTGCGTGCATCGGCGTCGAGCCCCTCGACCTGCTCGGGCGCCATGTACTGGAAGGTGCCGAGAATGGTCCCCTGCGCGGTGAGCGCCGCGGGCGTCGTCGGCAGCATCGACGCTGTGCCCGCGGCCGCCGGAGGGCCACTCTTCGCGAGCCCGAAATCGAGGAGCTTGGCGACCGGCGGCCCGCTGCGGCGGAGCAGCATGATGTTGCCCGGCTTGAGGTCGCGATGGACGACGCCCGCCCTGTGCGCGGTGGCGAGCGCATCGGCTATCTGGACGGCCACCTGCAGCGCGTGCTCGAGGGACATCGGACCCTTCTGCTGCAGCCGCTGCTGGAGCGTCTCGCCGTCGAGATACTCCATGACGAGGAAGTCGACGCCATCGTGTCGACCGACATCGTGCAGGACACAGATATGCGGGTGATTCAGGGCCGCGACGGTGCGGGCCTCGCGCTCGAACCGCTCGCGCCGCTCTGGCGTCGAGGCCACATCGGCGGGCAGCACTTTGATGGCGACGGTCCGATCGAGCCGCGTGTCGCGTGCACGATAGACCTCTCCCATACCGCCGGCGCCGAGCAGGGCGACGATCTCGTAGGCGCCGAGTCGCGTGCCAGTGTTCAAAGTCATCGATTCAGACTGGCCGAATTATAGGTGGCAATTTCTGCCGCGCAAGAGCGCCGTTCACCGACGACGAGACTGCCAGCCGTGCCAGTACACCTCGCATATCAGGCGCGATTTCGCGCGGCACGCCGCTCGCATAGAGCAAGCACCGGGAATAGACGATGCTACGATTGACATCGAGGCGCGGGTATAGGGGCGTTCGCACTGGGCCGATTCGTTGGAAACGAGCCATGGTCGATGGGGCTGTTCCTGACGGGCATCGTCGTCTGGCTCGCGTTCGTTGCGTTGGCCGTGATGGTAGCAAATGGGAACAGCAACGACTGACGTCCTCGCGCTGTTTTTGGGTATCGCGCTGTGCGCCGCCGTGATCGTGCTGCTCGATTGGTGGGGGCGCCGAAAGTACCGGCAGTCGAGACACCGTCCGGGCACGTGAATCCGAACGATCTACGATCGCTTCCGTATTTCCTGCGCGATCCTGGCCAGCTCGATGAGGATGCGCTCCAGCTCCGCCTGATACTGATCGTCCGACATGGTGCTCTTGCGGCCCCTCAGCTCCTCGAACTGTTTCTCGATGGCGAGCCGTTGTCGTTCGAGTCTCGCGACGCCGGCGTCGCCGGCCGGTTGCGGGGCGCCATTGAAGTACACCGTACGCGCCACGGCACCGTCGTCGCCCGGCGCTTCCGCCTCGCGCCCCACACCATCGCCGTTGTCGTCAAGGAGCGGCCGCTCCGTCGACAACTGTCCCTGCTGCTCGTAGTGTTGTTTGACGCCGGCGCTGGCGGCGGCAAACGCCTCCCACACCGAAACGCGGCCGTTCTTGTCGAGATCGCTCGACAGGTCGGCAAGCGAACGGATGAAGTATTCCGGAAAGATCGTGGCGTACCGCTGCTGGGGGGAGTCGGTGGCGGTAATGACCACGCGCCCGGCACGGGACAGCTGCTCCAGAAAGGGAAAGCTCGACTCGGTGGTGTTGGCGACCACCAGACGCGCCGGAAGAGCATCGAGCAGATCCTTCCATTCGGCGGCGCTCAAATCGGGACCCACCAGATTGAACTTGGCGTCGATCCCATCGAACGTGCCGTGGCCGACGAGGACGACGAAGACGGTGTCGGTGTCCGTCACGCGCCGGCGCAGATCTCCAAACAGCCGCCGGACGTTGGCGGCGGTCGCACTGGAGCTGCCGCTGCTGTTCTCGTCCAGGATGACGATGTTCGCGTCGGGGAGAGCGAAGTTGGTGGTGAGAAACACCGCGAGCTGCGAGCGCCACTTCTGCTGCTGCGCGGCGTACTTCTCGCCGCCGGACGCGCCCGACACGATCACCGCGTACCGCTCCTGCGCGCCCGCCAGGATTGGACACGACGCGGCCAGCAGAAGCACGCACAGCACCGAACGTGAACACGAACCGAGAACAGAGAACCGAGAAGTGTGAACGACAGGTTCGACGCGTTCGACAGGTTCGGGAGGCTCGTTCACCGCAGTCCCCACCGCCGCCGCAGCATCCATTCCGTCCCGAGGAGCAGCACCAGGCCCAGGAAGATCCAGAGGGTGTGCCACAGGTCCTCGAGCTGCGGAACGGCTGGTTCTACGGCCGCCTCCAGCAGCGACGAAAGGTTGGCTGCCTCGTCTGCCGTGAGGTAGCTGCCGCCGCTCGCCATCGCCACACGCCGCAGCACCTCGTCGTTGAGGCGGGGATCGGCCATTTCGAGATCGGCGCCGCCCACCAGCATCCACCGCTCTGCGGCGCCCAGCGGCGCCTCGCCGCGCTGTGCGACGGCGCGCACCCGATAGACGCCGGGCTCATCGAACCGCACATCGCCGGCGTACCGGCCGGCCGATGCATCGACGAGCGCTGCAGGTAGGTCGTGTGTCGTCCCGTCCGGTCGCGTCACATGCAGCCGCACGCCGGCATCGCCCACCGATGCAAACTCCTCATTCCGTACCGCAACCGCGACCGCGGCACTCCTGCCAGGTATCAAGGCCCCCGCGGATCCAACGGACACCCGATCGGGCGCCGCGGTGGACGACCATCGGACGGCCTGTCGCCAGAAGAACTCGTGGGCGCGATCGGTCGACGGCAACTGCATGCGCCACCGCCAGGACGCTTCGCCCGCAAACAGCAAAGCGCGACCCTGTCCGTACCGCTGCACCGCCAGCAACGGCCGCGGCCCGTCCTGGGCGCTCACCACCGCCAGCGCCTGGGCGCCAGGACGCAGCGCTCCCAGAACGGCCACGCCTGCCAGCGGCGGCATGGCGCGCCACCGTTGCTCCAGATCGTCCGTGCTTCCCCCAATGCGCATCAGCGGATGCGACCGGCCATCGGGCGTCAGCGTCACCGTAAGGCGCGTCCCGGCACGCGCCGATGTGCGCACCACACCGCTGCCGCGGTCGGTGAGGCGCAGGGGGAGCACCTGTTCGAGAGGCGTGCCCGCAAAGCCCTGTTGCACAAACGTCTTCGCCCCGAGCACCAGCACGCCGCCGCCGCGCTGATCGACGAAGTCGGCCAGCATCTGGAGCTGTGGCCGCGACAGCGTGTCCGGCTCGATGTTGGCCAGGAGCACCGCGTCGTACTCATACAGCTCACCTCGCTCCCGAGGGAAGCCGGCTGCCAGGCGGGATGCTCGCGCCTCCGTCGCCTGGACGAAATACGTGGCGGCGCCGCGGGCGTCGCGTCCCTTGCGCACGATCGAGTCGACCTCGAACCCGGGGTCCGCGCTCAACGCCCGCTTGATGAAGGAGTGCTCGAATCCCGGAGCGCCCTCGATCATCAGAATCTGCCGCCGCCGGCCGGGCGGTTCCACGAGCACGCTGCGCCGATTGTTCTCGAGCACCAGCTCACCCGCAGCCGACGGAATCTCCACGGTGTAGAGCGTGGCGGTGTCGCGGGCGGGAGACACGGTGAACAGAGCGCGCACCGGGCTCCCGTCGGCCGCCGGCGTCATGCGGCGCAGGTCGATCGGCCGCCCGTTCTCCAGCACGCGCACATCGAACCCGCCCGTGCTGCCGCGGCTCACCGCGGCCACGCTGATGTCAACCGACGAGTCAGCGAGCGCTGTTTCGCCGGCCGACACGTCGAGGACTTCGTAATCCAGCGCCGCGCGCGAAGCGCCGATGCCGATCGTGTACACCGGGGCCCCACCCTCGTCCACAACCGCGGCGGCTTCGGCGGCTCCCGTGTCGCCGCCGTCGGACATCACCACGATTCCCGCTACGTGTCGTTCGCGGTAGCGTTCGCGAACGGCGCGCAGCGCGCCCGACAGATCGCTTTGCCGGGCGTCGGCGACAAGCGTGTTGTCCGGCGTCTGCCGCAGGCCGTCCCCGAACGTCCACCGCTCAACACGAAATCGGCGCTCGAGCGCGGGCTGCATCTGCGTCTGGAGGAGATCTCGCGCAACGTCGATGCGCCGAGCGCCGTCCATGTCGGGAAGGGCCATGCTGCGCGAGACGTCGACGAGCACAGGCACCACTGCGTCGCTGGCGGTGTCGGGCGGCACGACACGGACGGGCCGGAGCACACACACAACCAGCAGCAGCAGCGCCAGCGCCCGGAGCGAGGTGAGGATCATCCGGCGGCGCAGCGTCAACGCGACGATGGCGCCGGCGTACGACGCCCACGCGACCACGACAGCGGCCGCGGCCAGCAGCAGCAGGATCCACCACGGGTACGAAATGGCGAATTGCAGGATCACCTCTCCCCGGACGCGAGCGCCCGGTAGTACTTGTCAACGAGCCGGCGATACGATTCGGGCACCGCCTGGGTGGTTCCGGCGTTGAGACGGTCGCGCGACTGCTGGCCGCGAAGCTGGTCCGCGGTCGTCCGTTCGACGCGCTCGAGTGCGGCCGCCAACTGGATCTTCAGCTCATCCCACTGCTGAAAATCCTGCTTCCAGGCTTCCGTGCCCGGCGCCGAGCGACCCGGATTGAACCCATCCGCATCGGGTGGAACGACCGCGTCGCCCTGGCGCAGCTCGTTCACCAGTTCACGGGCCTCTTGCCACGGCCCCTCGACGCCGGCGTCCTGTCCGATGCCGCCAGGCTGAGCGCTGCGACCACCCTCGCGACCCGCCTGACTGCCTGCCTCACTGCCCTGCCGGCCGGATCGACCGCCCTGGCGTCCTGCGGCGTCGCCCTGCTGCCCCGTCTGATTGTCCGCGCCGTTGCGCAGCTCCGACAGCTGCCGGTCGAGCGACGTCAACTGTTCGCGGAGACGCCGAATGCGCGCGAGCTCCTCACCGAGCTGCTGCGACTGCTGGCTGTCACCGGCCGCCTCGCCGAGCCGTTCGGCCAGACGGTCGAGTCCGCGCGCAATGGCCTCGCCTTCGCGCCGCACCGGTGGTTCTCTCCCGCTCTGCCCGTCGCCGGCCTGCCGTTCGGCGCGAGCCGCGTCGCGCATACGCTCGGACAACCGCTGTGTGTCGAGGTCCCGGGCGGCGTCGCTCAGCGCCGTTTGCTGCCGCGGGTCGGCGCCGCGGCCGCCACCGGCCAGTTGTCGCACGGCCCCCTCGAGACGCTCGGTCCGATCGGCCAGCCGTTCCTGCTCCGAGGCGCGCTGCCGCGCGCGATCGGCACGGTCGCTCGAACGACCGGCACCCGCCGCCTCATTGCCGAGACGCCGCTGCGCGTCGGCAAGCTGTCTGGACTCGAGCTGGAGGTCGCCAAGCGCACGCCGCCTGTCGTCCGGCTGCGCTCCCCGCATCTGCTGCTCGACATCCCGCAGCCGCTCCGCGGCACGGTTCCCACGGGCGCTCGCCTGTCCGGGATTCTCGCGGCGCAGCTCATTCGCGGCGCTCTGCATGTCTTCGGCGGCCTGCTGCAGCTCGCGGCTCGCCTGCTGCCGGTCACTGGTCTGTCCGCTCTGCCCGCCTTGTCCTCCGCTCTGCCCCGCGCCTTGCCTCCCTCCCTGCCCGCTCTGGCCCTGCTGATTCTGCTGGCCCTGATTCTGCTGGCCTTGCTGATTCTGTTGGCCCTGCTGGTTCTGTTGGCCCTGCTGGAGCTCGCGCGCCAGCTCCTCCGCACGCCGTCTCAGCTCGCTCTGCTCGCGCGTCAGGCGCTCGAGTTCCCGGCGAAGCTCCTCCTGCGGAAGGGCATCCCGCTTCTGCGCCAGCTCCTGTTCGCTGCGATTGAGGGCGTCCTGCCGCCGCGCGAGATCGCGCACCTTGTCGAGCGCCTCGTCTCCGGACTTCTCCTCCGGCCGCGTCTCGCGACCGGGCGGCGTCTCGTAGTTGGTCTGCTGCTGACGCGTCAGCTCGCGGTCGAAGAGCGACGACAGATCCTGTTGCTGACGGTTCTGTCCGGAGCCGCCCGCCCCATTCGCCTGCTGCGGCACTTCGCGACGACGCACCTCGGCCTGCGCGCGCAACAGCTCGTTGAGCGCCGTCATTTCGTGAGGCAGCGCCTCGGCGGTCTTGAGCGCATCGAGCTGCTGGTTCGCACCGGCCATCGCGTCCACCGCTCTGCCAACCGCCTCCACCATCGCGTCGCCAGTCGCCGGCGCCGGCGCCGGCGCGCCACGGCCTCCCGGCAGGCGGCGGCGTCGATCGCTCGCACGCCGCATCTCCGTGAGCAACGTCGTCGTGCGGGAACGCACGTCGCGCTGCCCGCGCGCAACCGTGCGAATGTCGTCCGGCGATCGACCACCGGCCTCCCGGCCGCGGCGGTCGAGATTCCAGGTGGCGGTGATGATGTCCTTCTCGGCCTGAATCAGCTCTTCGAGTCCCTGATTGCTGCCACCTCCGCCGGCCCCCTGACCTTGCGACGCGACGAACTCCTCTTCAAACGGCGTCACCTCGAGGAAGAAGATGTCGCTTCGCGCTTCACTCGAGCGCTTGCCGCGACTCACATCCCGGGCGCGCGCGTAATAGGCAACGACGTCGCCGGGTCTCACCTTCAGATCCTCGAGATAGAGCGTCCGGCGCCCGGTGATCGAGGTACCTGACCCGCTGCGCGTGAACGCCGCCGCCTTTTCGGGCGCACCCGCTGTCGCGTACACGAGGTCGAGCGCCGCCACACCAAAATCGTCGTCGGCCCGCGCCTCGATTGCGACTTCCTCGAGTGGCGTGACCTGACGGTCGCTGGCGGGACGCACGATGCGGACGTCCGGAGGGCGGTCCTGCAGCGTGCGAATGAAATACTCGGTGTCGCCGGGGTTGGTGAGACCGTCGAGATCGGCCAACGCCACACGGTAGGAACCATCCTCTGTAATGGTCAACTCGCCCTGAAGCACCTCGCCGCGCTTCGAC
>JBOGIR010000140.1:0-1774 GCA_050742335.1 Vicinamibacterales bacterium
ACGATGTTCCGGAGCATCTGGCGCAGCTCGACGCCGCGCTTCGCGCCGGCATCGAGGACGACGGACGGTGCCGGCGATTCGTCGACGTATTCATCCGCCCGTACGGCATCGACATCCCGGCCACACCAAGGCTCGTCGAAGCGATCGAGACGGCGGCGACGCGGCCGGCGGTCGATGGGCGCCCGTCACAGGCCGGGGCGCGTCTGCTCCGACCGCTGCTCGCGCGATATGCCGCCCGAGCCGAGCGCGACGCGGCCATCAGACTCGAAGCGAAGACTGCGCAGCGGAAGCTGAAGAGCCAGCTCGCAAAAGAACGAAAGAAGAAGCAGCGCAAGGCGCAGAAGCGCAGGCAGGCCGAAGCCGGCGAGACAGCCTGAACGATCGCGCTACACGGTCGCGCGGTCCGCAATGCGAGCCGGCAAGACGATGCGCCGCAGCTCGACGAGCGGCGGCACCGCCCGCCAGTCGAAGTCCAGAAACACCACGCCGTCCGGACGCTGCCGCGAGGGTGCCTGTCCCAGCCCCCACCCCTCGGGATTGTTGTACGTCACGCGCTCGGAGTGCCAGTCCAGATCACCCCAGGGAGAATCGGAACGGTTGTCGCGGTGCAACACTTTGGAGACGCGCAGGCTTCCCACGTGATCGACGTGGTACACGACCCCACCGATGTCCACGATCGGGATCCCGGCACCATGTACCTTGACCATGAAGTTCGTGTCTATCCCGGCCCTGGCGGCACGGTAGACTTCGTTGAACCCCCGCAATCGATGAAAGGTGTCGCGATCGCTCAGCAGGAAATCACCCGCTGCGCTCGACAGGAGGGGCGGCTTCAGGTCCGGCTGGCGAACCTGGTTGGCGCGATCCTCCAGAGCCGGCCAGCACAGGCCGACCTGGTCCACGCCGAGCTTGATGTCGCAGCGCGGGGCCCGGTACATCGTGCCAGACTGCAGCCGCCGTTCGCCGATGGCGTCGACGATGTCGCGCCCCAACAGGATGTCGGCGTTCGTGACGAGCACGAACGGCGCCGTCGCACGGCGGATGCCCACGTTCTTTGCCACGTACTCCAGGAAGGGGACACGCGGATTCTGGGTCATCGCCGCCTGGTATTGCGGCGCGACGACGACGGTCCGCAGGACGCGTTCGGTAACGTCGGGCAACTCCGTCGCGAGCATGTCGCAGAGCAACGGCTGTCCCTCGACGGGATCCCATTCGACCAGAATCACTTCGTACACGACGCCGCGCTCCGACAGCCTGTCGTGGTTGAATCGTAGCGGCGTGGCGATGCGCTCGCGGAAATCGCCCCCGTAATTGTCGTGGCGGGCGGTAATGACGATGCTGAGAAACGGCGAAGGCGACGCGGTCATAGCGAGCTCGCCGCCGCCCGCTCCCGTGTTCGCATGTCGAGAACCTGAATCGCGGCCTCGATCAGATCGAGCTTGACTTCCATCGCCATCAATTGTTCGTTGGCCGCCTCGGTCGCCCGGTGTGCGTTGTCCACGCGCGCACGCATGTCCTGGAGATCTGTCTTCAGCGTCTCCGCGCGGCGTCTCCACTCCGCCGTCTGTGGCTTCTCCCGCTCGAGGTCGGCCTGTGCACGTTCGAGGTCCACCTTGATGCGGTCGGCGTCTCCCTTCGCGCGGTCGGTCTCGGCCTGGGCGCGGTGCGCCGCCTGTTTCCATCCGGCCACGGCCTCGGTGGTGTCTTCGAACCGGCGTTTCCAGTTTTGCGCATCGGCACGAACCTCCTCGAGTTTCTGCTCGAGCTGCGCGATCTT
>JBOGIR010000141.1:0-12063 GCA_050742335.1 Vicinamibacterales bacterium
TAGATCCAGCCGTGCGGGTTGACCCACTCCATCTTGGTGAGCACGCCGTTGAGCGTGATTGGCTGGTTGATGTCGAATTCCGCGGCGAACGAATGGTGCGCCCGCGCCGGAAGGGCTGCGAGCAGAATGCCGCCGGCCAGAATCAGGACAAACGTTGCTCTCATGGCAAATACCTCCGCGCCTTGGGGGGAACGATAGCACGCGGCTGTACGTGCCTCAAGGGGAGACTTGCCACGTGCACGGGCGCCTGTTTTTCCTCCTGTATCTGCGGTCCGGCGACGCGGCGGCGGCGCCGGACCGCTTTTCGGAGGCGCTGTTTCTGTCGCCGACCCTCCCGGCGGCGCTGAACGGGCTGGCCGACGCGCTCGACCGGCAGGGCGACCGGGCACGGGCCGGAGAGATTCGTCGCCGCGTGTCATCACCCTGAATTATGCTGTGACTGGTTCGGCGGCAGTGCGCGGCGGTGCAGCCGAGGGAAACGTTCGCCTTCGAAGGGAGCCGGAAATGATCAAGTATCCATTGGCCTTTGTTCTTGCCTTCACCATCTGTCTGAACGCGCAGGCTCAGGAACGGATGTCGCCGCTTCCGGCCGAGAAGATGACCGACGCGCAGAAGAAGGCGGCAGCGGACCATGCGGCAGCGCGCGGATCCCTCACGGGGCCGTGGAACGTGCTGCTTCGCAGCCCGGAGCTGATGGGCCGCGTGCGAGGCCTGAGCGACTATGTGCGCTTCAACGGCGCCCTGCCGCCCCGGCTGTCCGAGTTCGTCATTCTCCTCACCGCGCGTCAATGGTCGCAGGCGTACGAATGGAACGCTCACTATCCGCTCGCGGTGAAGGGCGGCCTCAACCCGGAGGTTGCCAAGGCCATCGCGGACGGCCGTCGTCCGCAGGGAATGGCGGACGATGAGGAGGCCTTGTACGAATTCTGCACCGAGCTGCTGCGTCATCACAGCGTGAGCGACGCCACGTATGCACGCACCATCTCGAAGTTCGGTGAGCGCGGCATCCTCGACACGATCGGGCTCATGGGCCACTACTCGCTGATCGCGATGGTGCTCAACACCGCGCGCACACCGGTGCCGCCTGGTGGGCCGCCGCCGCTCGCGCCGTTTCCTCGGTGAGGATAGGAGTTGCTCCCGGATCTCACTTGTGTTGATAGCGAAGCCAGCCGCGAGCGGGTGGCGCCGGGTGGGGCCGCCCCGCCCGCCGCGCAGGCGCCTGAGTCGTGATCAGGTTTTTGGCGCCGAGGACGGGTGGGGCAACCCGGCGACAGGACCCGCCGCGCTGTATCAACACAAGTGAGGTTCGGAGACAGGAGACAGGAGACAGGAGGCGATGCACAGCGAGACGTTGACATTCGATCAAGTGCACCTCGGCGTGCCGGATCCCGAGGCGGCGGCGCGCTGGTACGTGCAGCACCTGGGCGCCGCGCCTGGCGAGCACGTGGATCGAATCTGGTCCGGCGCGACGCGCATCATCTTCCTCGCCAACGCCACGCCCGCGCCGAGCCGCGGCGCGGCCATCGATCACTTCGCGCTGTCCTGTGCCGACGTGAGCGCTCAGGTCAGCGCGCTCGACGGCTCCGGTGTACGAGTCACGACTCCCGTCACCGACAGGCCCGGTCTGGGGCGGTACGCATTCATCGAGGACCCGTGGGGCGCAAGGGTCCAGCTCGTGGAGGAACCCGGCGCGCTCCGGGTTCATCACGTGCATCTGCACGTGCCGGATCCCGACCGCAGCCGCGCGTGGTATCTCGACAGATTCGGGGGCGAGCCGGCCAGGCTCAAGGGGCAGCTCGACGGCATCAGGTACGGCGACGTGTGGGTCTTCATGGACCAGGGTGCCGCAGAACCGAGTCGCGGCCACACGATCGACCACGTCGGCTGGCGCACGACCGACCTGCTGGTCAAGGCCGCGGAGTTGAAGGCCAAAGGCGGCCTCACGTTCACCACCGAGCCGAAGCCGGGACCGCCGGGAGCCTATTCGCCGGTGCTGATGTCGTTTGCGGAGGACCCGTGGGGTGTGAAGATCGAGCTGCTGCAGCGCCATCGCGAGTAACTGCTTACGTAAGTGCCGATTTCAAGATTGGTCGAGTGAAGACTGTTGTCGAATGACGAGTGTCGATTGCCGGATTGAACTTCGATTGACCGTCAGTCCCCTCAATCGGCAGTCAATTCGACCAATCGTCATTCTGAAATCGTCAACAATCGCCAATCGACCAATCTGAAATCTGCAATAACGTCGTCGTTGGGCTATGATGGCCCCGCACATGTCCGGGCGCGGCCGAAGGCCGTACTAGGAGGACCGATATGTTTCGCACCTCGACACGTCTGGCGGCTGTTGCCGCACTGATTCTGCTCGTCGCGAGCGTCGCGTCCGAGCGCTCCACTGCCCAGGCGCCGCAGGGGGGCGTCACGGCGCTCACGGGCGTCCGCATCATCGACGGGACGGGCCGCGCTCCGGTCGAGCAGGGCACGATTCTGATCGCCAACGGCCGCATCACGGCGGCGGGCGCGTCGGCCTCGGTGCAGGTTCCCGCAGGGGCTGCGCGAGTCGACCTCGCAGGCAAGACGGTGATGCCGGGCATGGTCAACGCTCACGCCCACGTCCAGAATCTGACGAAGTCGATGCCTGCACGAGACGATCTCATTCGGCGGCTGCGCACCTATGCGAACTACGGCATCACCACTGCCGTGAGCCTTGGGCAGGTCACGGAGGAGGAGCAGGCCGAGGTCATCAAGCTGCGGGACGAACAGGATCGGATCGCGTTGGATCGCGCGCGCGTGTACACGTCGGGTCCAAGCATCCGCAACCAGAAGACACCCGACGAGGTACGCCAGACCGTCAATCGCTATGCCGATTCGAAGGTCGATCGCATCAAGACGCACGTCGCCAACAACATGACCCCCGAGGTCTACGCCGCGCTCATCGAGCAGTCGCACAAGCGCGGCCTGCGCGCGGCGGCGCACATCTTCTTCCTCAAGGAAGCCGAGATGGTGCTGGCGCGAGGTGTCGATATCATCGCTCACAGCGTCCGCGATGTGGACGTCACGCCGGCGTTCATCGCCGAGATGAAGAAGCGCAACGTGGGATACATCCCCACCCTCACGCGCGATCTCTCGCTCATCGTGTACGAAACCACGCCGGCCTTCTTCAAGGATCCGTTCTTCCTGCGCGGCATCTCGGTGTTCGGCGAACAGGTCAAGCTGGTGAGCGAACCCGCGTACCAGCAGAAGATGCGCGAGAACCCGCAGACGAAGGTCATCAAGGACGCGCTCGCGCAGGGGACGCGCAATCTGAAGCTGCTGTCCGACGGAGGCGTGACGATTGCGATGGGGACCGACAGCGGCACCGACGAGGGGCGCTGGCAGGGGTATTTCGAGCAGGTCGAGCTCGAGATGATGGCGAAGGCGGGGATGACGCCAATGCAGGTGATCGTGGCTGCCACCGGTGCCGCCGCGCAGGTGTCGAAGCTCGATCACGTCGGGACCATCGCGCCTGGCAAGGCGGCCGACCTGCTCGTGCTCGACGCCAATCCGCTGCAGGACATCCTCAACACGCGGAAGATCCACTCGGTATGGATCGGGGGGCGTCGCATGGGAGCGACCGGGACGAATTAGCAGTCCGCAGCAATAGTACGTAGTGTCCGGCTTCAGCCGGACCAGGCGGGTGCGTCCGGCTTTCCCCGCCGCCGAAGCCACGCCGCGGCGAAGGCGGCAGCCGGACTCGTGGGAGGCGACATGCATATCCGAATCATCGGATTCTTGGCGGCAGCCGCGGTTGCCGGCCTTTTCACGGTGCCGCGTGTCACCGGTCAGGACGGCCGCACAGGTGTCGCCGGCGCGAGCCTGCAGCTCGTCGACGACCTCGTCGTCGGCAATCGGATTCTCGCCAACGAAAACATTCTCGACGGGCTCGGTCACATCAGCGTTCGCCACGATCAGAATCCCAATCACTTCCTGCTCTCGCGTGACCTGGCGCCCGAGCTCGTGACGGCCGCCGACCTGATCGAGTACGACCTCGACGGCAACCCCGTGAGCGACAAGCGGCAGGGTTACCAGGAGCGGTTCATCCACGCCGCCATCTACAAGGCCCGGCCGGACGTCCGGTCGGTCGTCCATGCGCACACACCGTCGGTGCTCGTGTTCGCCGACTCCAGTATCCCGCTGCGCCCCATGTACCACATGGCGGCGTTTCTGGCGGGCGGCGTGCCGAACTACGAGATCAGGAAGGTCCCCGGGTCCCGCGGCATGCTGGTGAACAACAACCCGCTCGGCATCGCGCTGGCGCAGACGCTGGGCGACAAGGCGGTCGCGCTCATGCGCGGCCACGGCGTCGTCATCGTTGGTCCGAACATTCCCGAAGCCGTGAGCCGCAGCATCTTCCTCGACGTCAACGCGCGCGTGCAGATGCAGGCGATCGCGCTTGGAGGGACCGTGTCGTTTCTTGGTCCCCAGGACGTCACGGGGCCCGCGCCGACAGGTGGCCAGCAAGCCGCGCCGGGTGGCGGTAGTTATCCGCGCAGCTGGCCGTTCTGGAAGCAGCGCGCGATGGGGAAATGAGACAGGGTGCGACCGTACTGACCCGGGTCGGTGCGATCCTCCTGACAGCACTTTGTCACTTTTCCAATCACGGAACAGGCCGGACACGTGCTGCAGCCGCGAACCATGCGAGCGGCGCGACAGCGGCAGTCTGAAAAACGTGGCGCAACGGGGTCACCGAGGCGTGGGTGACCGGGACCCACGCCGAGCACCGGCGGACACCACCGTGGAGCCACGTTTTTCCGCGGCGTCGAGCGGTTCGCGGCGCAGCATGTGTCCGGCCTGAAGTCGGTAAAGTGACAAAGTAGTGCTAACGCGGGTTGGTGCGAGTCCGCTGACGCCTGTTGGTGCGACGTCCGGAGGTGCTCATCATGGCGAGTAGTCGTGCGCGCGTGGCCGCGGTTGCGGGCCTGGCCGGTGTTGCCCTCGGTGTCCTCGTCACTCTCGCGGCGCAGAGCGGAGCGCCGGCTCCACAGACTGCGCGTCAGGTTATCCGGCCTGAACGAGCGCCGAACACCGGGCTGCCGTTCAGCCCGGGCATCCTGGTGGGCGACACGCTCTACCTGGCCGGCCATCTTGGACGCGATCCCGTGACGTCCCAACTGGCCTCAGGTGGCATCGAAGCAGAGACGCGTCAGGCACTCGCCAACCTGGGCGAAGTCCTGAAGACTGCCGGCATGGGCTTCGAGCACGTCACGTCTGTAACGGTCTACATCACAAACTTCGACGAATTCGAGAGATTCAACGTCGTCTACCGCGAGTTCTTCCCGGCGGATCCGCCTGCGAGGGCCACCGTGCAGGTGGCGGCGCTCAATGCCGGCGCCCGTGTCGAGCTGCAGATGATCGCGGTCAGGCCGTAGCAGCACCCCATCCGCACGCGCGGTTAGGTTCATGCCAGCGAATCTGTGACCCTGCTTGACCGAAGCGGAGTGAAGGTGCCGTCCCGGATCGAGGACTACGCATTCATCGGAGATTGTCAGACCGCAGCATTGGTCGCCCGTGATGGCTCGATTGACTGGCTGTGTTTTCCCAGATTTGACTCGCCGGCTTGCTTTGCCGCGTTGCTCGGGACACCCGAACACGGGCGTTGGCTGCTGACGCCAGCGGCCGAGAGCCATCGGGTTCGCCGTCGCTACCGTCCTGGCACTCTCGTGCTCGAGACCGACTATGAAACCGATAGCGGCGCGGTGAGATTGATTGACTTCATGCCTCCGCGCATTGGTACGCCGGAGCTGATTCGGATTGTCGAAGGGGTCCGCGGACTGGTTCCGATGCGCATGGATCTCGTCATCCGGTTCGATTACGGATCGGTCGTTCCGTGGGTCCGACGCTCCGAACGAGGGATCCGGGCCACCGCTGGACCGGAGACGCTGTACTGCCGGACTCGCGTCGATCTCTCGGGCCGAGGCCTTCGGACCGTCGCCGACTTCGCTGTCGCGGCCGGCCAGCGGGTGTCATTCGAGCTGGCCTGGTCGCCGACGCACCAACGCGAGCCCGAATCGTCCGAGCCCGAGCAGAGTCTTCGCGAAACGGAAGACTGGTGGAGGGAGTGGTCGGACCGTTGCACCTTTCACGGTGAGTGGCGGGACGCCGTGGTGCGGTCGCTCATCACGCTCAAGGCGCTCACATACGCCCCGACCGGTGGAATTGTCGCTGCCGTCACGACGTCGTTGCCAGAGCGCATCGGCGGCGTGCGCAACTGGGACTATCGGTACTGCTGGCTGCGCGATGCCACGTTCGCCCTCTATGCACTGATGATAGGCGGGTACACGGACGAGGCCTGCGCGTGGCGTGAATGGTTGGTCAATGCCGTGGCGGGCACGCCCTCGACGCTGCAAATCATGTATGGCCTGGGCGGCGAGCGGCGGCTGACCGAGCTGGAGCTCGAGTGGCTCCCAGGATACGAGGGCTCGTCCCCTGTGCGGATCGGCAACGCCGCCCACGGGCAACACCAGCTGGATGTGTACGGCGAAGTGATGGATGCCCTGCATCTGGCTCGACGCTCAGGGCTGCCTCCAAGTGAGAATGCCTGGCGTGTGCAGCGCGCGCTGCTGCGCTTCCTCGAGTCGGATTGGCAGAAGCCCGATGAAGGCATATGGGAGGTCCGCGGCCCGCAACGACAATTCACGCACTCGAAAGTCATGGCCTGGGTCGCGATGGACCGCGCGGTCAAGAGCGTCGAGGAGCTCGGCCTCGACGACCATGCACCCACATGGAGCCAGCTCCGACAGCAGATTCATGATGAGGTCTGCCGCGAGGGCTTCGATCCGGCGCTCAATTCATTCGTTCAGTACTATGGGTCGAAAGATCCGGATGCCAGTCTGCTGATGCTTCCGCTCGTTGGCTTCCTCCCGGCCAGCGATCCGCGGATGCTCGGGACGGTGGAGTACATCCAGCGACGCCTCGTTCGCGACGGTTTCGTCGACCGCTATCTTGCCGTTCCTGAAGTGGACGGCTTGCCGCCAGGGGAAGGTACGTTCCTGCTCTGCACGTTCTGGCTCGCGGACAATCTCGCGCTCCAGGGCCGCCATGACGAGGCAAGGGACATCTTCGAACGACTCCTGGCTCTGCGCAATGAGGTCGGTTTGCTGTCCGAACAGTTCGATCCCGATGCGCGGCGGTTGCTCGGCAATTTTCCTCAAGCGTTCTCTCACGTCGGCCTGATCAACACCGCGCGCAATTTGACCAGACGAGGCGGGCCAGCGGAGGATCGACCCAACCCGCATCGCTCCGAGTTCCTATAACGGGTGACGCGTCGCCCGTACTGCGCCCTCCGATCTGTGAGCCTCACAGCTTCGGGTGACGTAAGTCGAGCAGTGAGGCACGTTACCAAGCGGGCGTTGAACCCCCGTCCGCTCCGATGGCATACGGTGCCCAGACCAGCGCCACGAGCCGCACGGCGATGTTCGTTTTCTTCGGTGTGCAACTGAGAGTCTCGAGCGGTTCGGACGCCGCATCAAAGCGCTGTTCAATGGCCACGGTTTCCGCACGCAACTCCTCGTCGAGCTGCTGCATCTGTTGCTGGATGGCCTCGACGGTTTCTTTCGCTCGGCCGATGTCCTGCGACTCCTTGAGCGTCCGGCCGACGCCGCGAGCCGCCGTCGTGGCGCGCCCGAGCGTTGACACGCTGACCGCCTTGCGCCCGATGAAGGCGCCGAGCAGCGTTGTGCCAAACGAGATCGCAGTCTGGAGCGTGTGCGCCTTCGCCTGCTCCGACTCACGTCCGACCGCCTGCTCGGCGCGACGCAGCCGCTCCTGTGCGGCCGCGGTCTTCGGCGCGTACTTCTGCCGGAGCTTGTCGATCATCTGATCCCTGGTTTCGCGTGAAGCCTGTTGGAGACGAATGCGGAAGTCGCGCTCACTTTCACCCGGGTTCGACACCGTGCCTGTGTGAGTTGCGCGCAGGAGTTCAAGCGCTTGGCTGCCGTACACCCACGTTGTGAAGTCTTTCCTCCAGCCGTCCGTGCTCTTCGAGGTGACGGCGTTCGCAGGCAGATCAGAAAAGCCGACGCCAGAAGCTGGAGCGACTTCGAGATCCAATGGACTCATGTCGATTGACGTTGCCCCTGCCCAAGCGACCGGCACGGCCCCTCCAGTCACTGGTGTCACGACGTTCACGTCCGCCGACGAATCGACCCCGAGCTTGGTATCCACGTAGCGGACCTGCGCGGCCCCGTACACCATCGGGTGATAGACGCACGCTGCGTGATCCGATCGTCGCGGTGGTAGAAAGTGCTGTGTCATGCCGGCGGGGAGCAGAGGTTGTGGTCCACCCATCGCTGGGCGACTTCTCGCCGAGGGGGCTTCAGAGACAGCATCGACGGCGGCGGAGGCTTGCGGTCCGACGGGTTCGGGTATCGAGCGATCGGCCATCAGACGCTTGATTTCATTGCGCCCGAGCGGGCCGCGCAGATACGACAGCGCCCATCGGGATTCGAATACCACGGGGGCGTCCTCGTGCACGTTGTTCATGACGAACATTCGACTGCCAAGTCCGGCGAGGGTCCGCTCCATCGCCTGCCGGTCGAACACATGGCCCGTGGCAGTGGCCGACCCTTCGAGACCATCCAGGACGCGTGCCTTGTCGCGTTCGGTCTGAAGCCGGCCGAGAAACCAGGTGCCGGTGTTCGCCAGTCCCTTGTAGTCGAGATCGACTGGATTCTGCGTGGCCAGGACGATGCCCACGCCGAACGCGCGTGCCTGTTTCAGGAGCGTCAGCAGAGGCGTCTTGGACGGCGGATTCGCGACCGGCGGGAAGTACCCGAAGATCTCGTCCATGTAGACGACCGCGCGCAGGCTCGTCGTCCCAGGCTGGCTTCGCATCCATCCCAGCGTGTGGTTGAGCAGCATCGAGACGAAGAACATCCGCTCGGCGTCCCCCAAGTGCGCAATCGAGCAGATCGACACTCGTGGCTTGCCGTCCGTGCCGTGGAGCAGCCGATCGATGTCGAGTGCCTCACCCTGCGTCCAGACGTCGAACCCGGGCGCCGCCAGCAGATTGTTGAGCGAGATGGCCAGCGCGAATCGATCCTTGGCTGGGAAGAACGAATCCAGATCCATCACGCCCACGCGCGTCACCGCTGGTGTCTGGATCTGCTGGATGATCTCCTGCAGCGTCATGTCTCGCCGCTGCGTCCACGCTGACTGCAGAATCGTGGAGAGCAGGATGTGCTCGCGGCTCTTGATCGGATCGGCCTCCACGCCCACAAGGCCGAGGACACTTGTCGCGGTCGTCTGAACGCGATCCCGCAGGAGCTCAGCGTCGCTTGCGATGGACGCATCGGGTGCGGCAAACGACTTGACGATCGAGAGGGGAACGCCGGCGGTGCTGCCAGGTGTATAGATGGTGAACTCTGCCGCGCTCCGCAGACGGGCAATACGTTCGCCGTCCTGTCCCCATGAAGCGAGGCCCTGCTTCCACTTTGCTGCCTGATCGGCCGCGAACTCGGCCGTGCTCATTCCCCTCCGCCGTGCGTCGTCTTCGCTCACCCACGGCGCGAAGTCGTCGGAAGCGAGATTCGGGAACGTCAACAACAGATTGGTGAGGTCGCCCTTGGGATCGATGACGAGGGCCGGTACGCCGTCGATGGCCGCCTCTTCGAGCAGCGCCAGGCACAAGCCCGTCTTGCCGCTGCCGGTCATGCCGACGCACACGGCATGGGTGACGAGGTCCTTGGAATCGTACAGCAGCAGATCGTTGCTCGGCCGCTTCTGCTCTAGATCGTAGGTCCGGCCGAGGTAGAACTGCCCGAGCTTCTCAACCACTCGCACCCTCACCTCAGCGCCGAGCCAGCAGGTCGCGAATCTGTGTCAGGATCACTTCTTCTTTCGATGGTTCTGGCGGCGGGGCCGGCGCTGCAGCCTGCTGCTTCTTTGTCGCGTTCATGCCTTTGATGACCAAGAAGAGCGCGAACGCGACGATCAGGAAGTTGACGATCGTGTTCACGAGCACACCATATCCGACGGCAACGGCCCCGGCTTCCTTCGCCGCCGCGAGCGAGGCGTAGGGTCCTGGCGTGGCGCCCTCCCTCAGCATGAGAAAGAGGTTCGAAAAATCGACGCCGCCGAGGAAGAGCCCAATGATCGGCATCAAGACATCGCCAACGAAGCTGGCCACAATGGCGCCGAATGCCGCTCCGATGATGATCCCCACCGCCATGTCCACGACGTTGCCACGCATCGCAAATTCCTTGAACTCCTTCAACATGTCTCTCTCCTTGCTGTCAGTGAAGACGTTCGAGTTCATCGTAGCCAGCTGACACTGCCGTCCTCGGGCCGGCCTCAGAACTTGGCGCTCATGGCCGTCACAACAGCCACGTCGTTCTTCCTCGTCGTTGGCGTCGGCGGCTGATTCTTGAATGTGTCCAGCACGTCGACGGCCAACTGAAGCTGTTCCGAGATTCTCGTCTCCCAGATCGCGCCGACGCCGCCGCCTGCGGAGAACTTCATGATCGGAGTGTCAACGAGCTTGTCGCCGACGCCCACCGTCGGCGCAACGAGGTAGTCTATCAGCTTGAACGTGTCGCGCAGGTCCATGTGAGAAGACCCGGCCCTCAGGTGAAAAGTCACGTGGCGGGCGCGCTTTAATCTACAGGTTGCCGCCCGGGTAGGTCAGTTCCTCGAACGCACTACCTGCAGGAAGGCAACTCCCTTCCGGTTTCTTTCCTCGTAATCGATACATGGCCACCCTCAATGGCCAACGGTTTCTCGTCAGCCCACCGTCGTTCAAGACAATGAACGAACTCCCATTGGCAGAGAGGGCACTTCGGCGCAGAAGCTATCGGTTACGTTCAGCCGAGTCCCCTCGACAGCGCGGCTTGACGTTCTCAGGTACTATCTCGCTATCTCGAAAGCAGACCCTTCTTCTCGAGCGCATCAAAGTGTGCAGGGTCCTCGTTGTCTTCGCAGACGTATTCCTGCAAAACTGTGCCAGGCCGCAACATGTATTTGCTTGTAATCGTGTAAGGCCTGGTAAGCGCTTTGGGATCTTCCACTCGGGCTTCGTAGTTGATGGTGTTGTAGTCGACGCGGGTGAAACGTTCGACTATGTGCAGGGCGTCCGTACTGATGTCGGACCCAACAAGTCGCTCTTTGAAATTTGTGACGTCGACGACCAGCGTGTTCCCTTCCCATCGGCCGATGGAGGCTCCCATCCAGCTTGGATCCAGGTCGGGGTTATGCGGCACATCAAGCGGGATGTATCTCCAGTTATGGCGCGACTCGAGGAGAATCACGATCGCCTGCGGGGTCTGGATGAATTGGACTGGATATAGCCCACCTGTACCGAGGTCGAGCTGAGGAATGCAGCGTGCGACGGGATTGTCGATGTTGAAACGTTTCCAAGCTTGCAAAACTCTCTCATGGGCCCAGAGTTGATAGGGAGGATTCGCGCCTTGCCTTGCGTTTCCCCCGCCTCCAACGCCGCGCCCCTGATTGGCCTCCGCCCATGTTCCCGGGATGGCGCTGCCAGGTTGGTACACGCCAGTCAGGTCCGGCTTTCCGTCCGGTGTGCGCGGCACGGGCTGCGCAGATGCATGCGCAGCCATCAGCAGCAGTCCGGCCAAACTGCCCACAGCGCAAGCTAAAACACGGTTTCTCATGTTCGTGACCTCCGTTTGGGCTCAAACATCTTTTGCAGTCTCATTGCACTAACGTAGGAGGCGTATTGCCCCCATCACCCGTTCCGGCGTTTGGTCCCCACTCCAGTGTCTTGCCATTCTTCTTGAACGTCACGTTTCTGGCTTGACCCCAGTTTGTGCCGTCCCGGGCAAGCCAACCGGTGACATCGATCTCGTCGCCGGTCAGCATCGTTTCGGTCCTTTTCCAGCCAATGCGGTTCAGCACCACTGGGCTATACCCTTCAAATTTCCAGTTCGCCGTTGCACCCTTCGCATCCTTCACATCCATCCAGAAATAGGCATGGGGGCTCGTCCACCGAACCGCCGTGACAACGCCAGTCAGCTTGAAGGGCTTCGTGCCATCGTACTCAGCCCCAAAAGAATGATGTGCTAGGGCCTGGGC
>JBOGIR010000142.1:0-6043 GCA_050742335.1 Vicinamibacterales bacterium
AGGCTACGGCGAGGCTCGCCCACCGCCTTCGTTCACCAGTCAAGCGAACTTCGGCGTGTCTCGCCGAAGCCTTGGCGGAGGCGGAAGCGCAGAGCGCGTAGGCGGCGGTTCGTGTTCAGGTTCGACCCGAGGTCCGGCTGAAGCCGGACACTACGCACGAAAGTGCTACGCGTCGGGGTCGTCCGGGAGGCGCTCGAGGCCGACGAGCCGCCAACCCGTCTCTGTGCGCGTGAAGTACACCTGCACCGGGCGGGTCCAGGACGGGTGCGGCGGCTCGAGCGCCGAGATATCGACGCGCACGAAGGCACCGACCATGGTTGGGAGTGCGGTCGGCGCCTCGAGCTGAAGGGCCGATGCCGTGCGCGACATGCCAATCGGCTGGGAGGCGCCGGTCCCGTTGTTGAAGAGAAACCACTCGGCGCGATACCCGCCTTTCGGGGTTGGGGCCACGCCGGCGGCGACGGCGGCATTGCCAAATCGCAGCACACCAGACCCATCCAGCACGGGGTCCACGATCGGGTTGACGGCTGGCAGGTAGGCGCGCCCGATCTTGTCTCGCCGCTTGATCAGCACGTCGGCGAGATGCGCCTCGGCGGCTGGATCGCCGTACTCGCCGACTCGTACGAGGGCGCGAATCATTGCATCGGAGAACGCCATCACCCGGCGGGCGGCCCAGAACGTGTCGTCGGCGCGTGCGTTGAGGACGGCCGCCGGTGGCACCCGCGGCTTCCACTGCGTCGGGTCGAACTGGTCGCCCTCGAATCTTCCGATAGAGGAGTATTCCGTGTAGGGCGCCGACTGCCACGGCCGGCGGTAGAAGCCAAGGCTGACCAGCCGCTTCCACGTCGTGTCGCCTTCATACAGGAACTCGTGCCCTTCGTCCCATTCGCGCGGCCCGAGTGCGCCGGTCCCAAACGTCGAGCCGACGTCCTGCAGGTAGTGCCGCAGCACCATGCGGCCGTTCTCAGACACCAAGGCGTCGAGCGTGTTCTTCGCCTTCATGTCCACGAGGTTCGTCCAGGCGCCGAACACCTTGAGCGCCCGCAGTTCCCGCCGGTGTTCGTGCGGCACGATGTCGTTGGGATCGTCTCCTCGCGTGCCGTAGTACCGAAAACGTCCCCGGGCATTCGCGATCCCACGGCTCACGAGCATGCGATAGGCACCGTCGGTCTGCCGCGCCGCACGGGTGAGCAGCTTGTTCAGGTCGTCGCGATCGAGCTGCCGGATCTTGCCCGAGGGAGTCTCGGTGACGGCGCTCGAGCCGATCGTCAGCATGTCGATCCGCAGCTCGGCCAGCTGGTTTTCGACCTGCCAGTACCCGAGCGCATGGAAGATCTTGTTGGCTACCATCGCGGCGCCCGTGGCCGCTTCGTCGTAGCCGGCGGCGTCGAACTGCGCGAACCAGGTGACGCCGGCTGAATCGCGCAGCACGAAGCCCGCAGACACGCCGCTCGGTTTGGCGCGCGTCACCGTCATCGGACCCGGCGCGGGCCCGGGGCCGGTGACCGGTCCCTGTACTGCTTCCTCGATCGACAGCGGTCGCGCGAGGATCCGATTGGTGAACCAGCTCGAATCCGGAACCTCGTCGATGGTGTTCACGTTGCGCGCGCGAACCTTACGCGAGTCGCCAGGGTGCCCGAAAAGGTTCTCGGCCAGGTCGTAGCTCAGGACGATGTCTCGATCCTGCACTTTCGATGCGTCGCGCGTCTCGGGTTCGCGTGCCAGCGGGTCATCGTCGTAAAACTTCATGCCCTGACCGGTTGGGGCATGACCGAGCGTCAACAGCAACGCAGCAGTGAGAAGCCAGAAGAGTGAACGACCATTCATCATCAACACCACTGAGCGCCGGGGTTAGAACGGGGGTGCCGCCGTCAGCACCATGCGCCAGCCCTCCAGGCCGCGAGCGAGATCGAAACGCAGCGCAGTGGCTGTCGGGGTGTGGAAGCGGACTCCCACTCCGTAATCGGTCTTCATGCCCTCGAGCGTCAACAGACTGCGCTGCGGCGCCACCTTCCCGGCGTCGGCGAACAGCGCCATGTCGAGACCAAGGCGATTGGGGAACCACCGCACCTCGCCGCTCAGCAGCAACGTGTGTCGATCGCGAAACCGCCCGGTGGCATATCCTCGCAACGTCGTGCCGCTGCCGAGATAGGGCATGAGGAAGTAGGGCACGACGTCCGACTTCCGCACGATCGACTCGGTGCGCGCACGGAGCGACACGACCCACGTTTCCCGGAGCACCGGTACATGCTGGACGAGCTCGGTGCGCATGAAGCCAAACGTCCCGCCCGAGCCCTGGAGCGGATTGAACTCTTCGTACGCAAAGCGGTAGAGCCCACCGGTGCGGCTGTACCCGGGCGACCGCAGCCACTGGACGGCGGCCGACGCCTCACCGCGCAGATAGAGCTGGGCGTCGCTGCCCAGCAAGGGCGCCTCCCCCGGCGAGTACACCTCTTCAATGGACGGGTCGGCGCCTTGCCCGGACTTCTGTGCGTAGTCGTCGAAGCCGCCGTCGAGCCGGAGCCGGAGCCAGTCAACGAGGTGGAGCACGGCGGAGCCTTCCATCTGTGCGCGGGTGATCCGGAACGTGGTGCGGCCGTCTGCGTCCGAGTCGTTGCCGAGCCCGTAAAACGGCACCCGCGTCGCATCGAGCCACGAGATGGATCCAGCGAGGTCGAGCCGACCCCGGACGTGGTTGGGCGTGCTCCCGGCGAGCTGCACCTTCTTGTAGTTCGTCAGGGAGTACATCGCGGACACATCGACGTACGAGTCGTACCCGATGTGGTGCCGGTATCCCCCGCCAGGCGCGAGACCGCTGCCCGGGTAGATCGATCCGAACGCCGGGTACCAGCCGCGCGGCTGGCCGACGAACCACTTGCCTTCTTCGACCTGTCCGAGGAACAGCTCGCCCTTGGTGGGCTGGTCCGGCCTGGCCGTAGCGGCCCTGTCATTCTGCTCGCGCGCGATCGCCTCGGCCCGCGACTGCGCCATCGCGGGCCGCTCCGTGGCGAGCACCGCCAGCAGCAACGCCATCAGCCATAGACATCGTCGATGTCGTCGTTCACCTTTCTGGCTTCTCACTGCTCCCGCCTCCGCCAAGGCTACGCCGAGGCTCACCGACACGCGCCTCCGGGATCTCCGGGATCAGTTCCGCAGCCAGCGGGTCATCGTGCCCCCACGACTGCTGCGCCCGACCGGCGTGCCCGGATGTGTGCCCTCCTCCGAGCGCAATGGCAGGAATATCTTGGCCACCATGTTTCCACTCGGCTCGACCGTCATCCACAGGTGGCCGCTGCACTCGCCGATGAGTTCCTGAAGTGCCCCGAGGTCCACCACTCCTGGTCTTTCGGGCGCTGACCTCTCAGCGCTTGTCTCGATGGTTCCGTCGAGAAGTCGCTGCGGTTCCGTCCCGTTCGTCTCGCGTCTGATCTCCGTGACGGTGATCAGCGCGTGACGGCCCAGACGGCAGTTGGGGTGCTGGGCGATGAACTTCGCACTGACGACAATCGTGGCCAGATCGATGCGCAGCCGTCCGCCGGACGGCATCCGTTCACGTCCGTAGGCCGCCAGATTGACGAGCAGTCTCTCGACACGCTCGGCCTTGGCGTCGACGTTGAGCGGAGATTTCGCCTTCGGGAGCTCGAGCTTGACATCGTCTCCGGCCACTCGCTGGAGGACCGGCTCGAGATCGTGCAGCACCCTGGTCACATCGACCGGCAGCAGGGCGCTGGCTTCTTCGTCGCCATAGGCCGCGAGCTGTCGCAGGAAGCTGGCCGCACGCGTCACCTCTTCGAACAGCATTTCACCCCGATGCCGAACGGCCGTGTCGCTCCCGACCATCGTCAGCCACGGCTGGGCGTTCTGATGGACGTCCCTGAGGAGATTGCCACAGGTGACGGCGACCTCCGAGGCGAGCCGCCCGACCGCTTCCATCCGGTGAGCCTGGCCAAGTCTGTCCTGGAGGGCGCGAAGACTTGTGAGATCTTCGGCGACGATCTCGATCGCGCCAGCGGCGGATGCACACGCCGACACGCGAACGACGATGCGGCTCCCGGGTGTTTTTCTCCAGGCCGTCTCGATCGATTCTGTTGTGTGCGTGCTCAGGCAGCGCTCGATCAGCCAGGACAGGTCGTCCGGGGATTCGAAGATGGTCGCTCCGAACTTCGCGCCGCGCAGGCCATCGGTCTTGCCACAACCCACCAGGTCCGCAAAGGCGCGGTTCACGTCCGTGAGCACGCCGTCGCGCGTGCACCGGCACAGCGCCAGCGGCGCCTGCTCGAATCGCCGGCGAGTTTCTGCCTGAAGCTGCGCGCGCTCGCTCTCCGCCGCCTGCAGCGCGGCCGAGTGTTGCGCCGCCTGCTCGTCTATCCGTGCGTCACGTTCGCGTACCGCAGCAACGAGATTGGCCAGTGCCGCGGTGTGCTCGCTCGAGACGCGGTCGAGCGTGTGCTGAAAGGCCCGTCGAGCCTCCTCGAGGTTGCGCTGAGCCTCGGCGCGCACGGCCGCGAGCCGACTCTCCTGATCGATTCGCGCACGCGCGATCTGGTCTTCGAAGCGTGCGGCTTGATCGCGCGCGCCCGCCGTCATGGCAGTCATCTGTTCGCGGAACGACTGATCGGCGTTCTTCATCGCCGTCGCCGTGTCGATCAGCTGACCCTCGAGGGCGGCGCGCGTGGCTGCGGCGGCGGTGAGTTGGGAACCGAGCTCCGCTTCGCGCGCGGCGGCCCTCGCATCGGCCGCCTGCCGTTCCCGCGTGGCGCGCTCGTCGGCCTCCTGCATCGCTTTCGCGGCGTCGGTCAGCTGACCCTCGAGGGCAGCGCGCGTCGCCGCGGCGTCGGTGAGCTGGGCGGTGAATGTCGCCGTCGTGTCGGCCAGTCGCCGTTCGAGCGTCTCGCGCGTCGCCGCGGCGTTGGCCAGCACCGAGGTGAGATCGGCTTCGCGCTGCGCGAGTCGCTCGACGTCCGCGGCGGCCGACGCGTGGGCCTGCCGGGCCCCGGTGAGGGCGGTTTCGGTCTCGCGCAACTCCCGCTGGAGGCCCTCGCGCGTGGCGACGGCCTCCGTCCACTGGGCGTCGAACTGCGCCTGGCGCTCGGCCTGCGTCGCGGCGGCGGTTGCCAACGCCGACGCGTGCCGCTGTTCCGCCTCGCGCAAGGCAGCTTCGGCGTGCGCGAGTGCTTGTTCAACCTGACCGCGCGTCGCGCGTTCCTCACGGATCAGCCCGTCGAGCGCCGCTTCGCG
Source organism: Vicinamibacterales bacterium (assembly GCA_050742335.1). Taxonomy (GTDB): domain Bacteria; phylum Acidobacteriota; class Vicinamibacteria; order Vicinamibacterales; family UBA2999; genus DATCJA01. Next base: position 5,239 of record JBOGIR010000142.1, read on the forward strand.
TTCGGCCGCCTTCTGGGCGGCCGCCTGCTGTTTGCGGGCGGCGCGTTCCTCCCCGTCCTGCATCGCTTTCGCGGCGGCGGTGAGCTGGGCGGTGAATGTCGTGGTCGTGTCCGCCAGTCGCCGTTCGAGCGTTTCGCGCCTCGTCGCAGCGTCGGTCAGTTGACCCTCGAGGGCGGTGCGCGTGGCCGCGGCGTCGGTGAGCTGGGCGGTGAGCTCCGCTTCGCGCGCGGCTGCCCTCGCATCGGCCGCCTGCCGTTCCCGCGTGGCGCGCTCGTTGGCCTCCTGCATCGCTTTCGCGGCGTTGGTGAGCTGGGCGGTGAATGTCGCGGTCGTGTCGGCCAGTTGCTGTTCGAGCGTCTCGCGCCTCGTCGCAGCGTCGGTCAGGTGACCCTCGAGGGCGGTGCGCGTCGCTGCGGCGTCGGTGAGTTGGGCGGTGAATGTCGCGGTCGTGTCCGCCAGTCGCCGTTCGAGCGCCTCGCGCGTCGCCGCGGCGTCGGTAAGCTGGGCGACGAGATCGGCTTCGCGGTGCGCGAGTCGCTCGACATCCCCGGCGGCTGATGCGTGGGCCTGCCGCGCCCCGGTGAGGGCAGTCTCGGCCTCGCGCAACTCCCGCTGGAGGCCCTCGCGCGCAGCGACGGCCTCCGCCCGCTCGGCGTCGAACTGGGCCTGGCGCTCGGCCAGCGTCGTGGCAGCCGTCGCCAGCGCCGATGCGTGCCGCTGTTCGGCCTCACGCCGGGCGGCTTCCGCATGCGCGAGCGCCTGCTCGACCTGACCGCGCGTCGCGCGTTCCTCACGGATCACCCCA